>NZ_JBJGZD010000011.1:0-149042 GCF_054050335.1 Geodermatophilus sp. SYSU D00698 | reverse complement strand
CCCGCGCACCGCGCCGCCCGCGCGCGCGCGCCCCGCCCCCCCCCCCCCCCCCCCCCCCCCCCCCCCCCCCCCCCCCCCCCCCCCCCCCCCCGCAGTCGTCGTCCGGGGGCCGCTCAGTCGGCCTCGGTCGCGGCGCCCTGCTCGCCGCGCCAGGTGGCCAGCCGGCCCGCGCGGCTGACCGCCCGCAGCCGGCGCTCGGCCTCCGGGCGGGAGCGGCGGGCCGACACCAGCAGCGCCTGGTCACCACGCATGAGCCGGGTGGTCGCGTCCGGCACGAACGAGCGGCCGTCGCGGACGATGAGCACCACCGCGGCGTCCTCGGGCAGCCGCAGCTCGGGCAGGTAGACGCCGTGCAGCCGCGAGCCCTCGGGCACGGTCAGCTGCATCATCTCGGCGTCCAGCTCCTCCAGCGGCGCCGCCTCGACCTGCACGTCACGGGGGGTGACCGGGGTGGCGATCCGCAGGCGCCGCGCCACCCACGGCAGCGACCACCCCTGCACGAGGGTGAAGACGACGACCAGCACGAAGACGGTGTCGAAGACGGTCGTCGCCCTCGGGACCTCCGCGGTCAGCGGGATGATCGCCGCCACGATCGGCACCGCTCCGCGCAGGCCGGCCCAGGAGATGAACGCCTGCTGCGCCCACGGGAAGCGGAACCACACCAGGCTGGCCACCACCGACAGGGGCCGGGCGAGCAGCAGCAGCGCGCCGCCCACGACGAGCGCCGGTCCCACGGCCTCGGGCAGCCGGCCCGGGGAGACGAGGAGACCGAGCAGCACGAACAGGCCGATCTGGGCGAGGGAGGCCATGCCCTCGGCGAACCCGATGCTCGCCGCCCGGTGCGGCAGCGTGGCGTTGCCCAGCACCAGACCGCACAGGTAGACCGCGACGAAGCCGGAGGTGTGCGCCAGTGACGCCGACGAGTACGCGAGCACGCAGAGCGCCAGTGTCGCCAGTGGGTAGAACCCGGCCACGGAGAGCGCCACCCGGCGCAGCAGCGCCGCACCCCCGAAGCCGATCCCGACCCCGATGACGGCGCCTCCGATGAGCTCGACGACCACCACCAGGCCGACCAGCCACCACGGTTGCGTCGCCGCCCCCGCGAGCGACTCGGCCAGCACGGTCACGAGCAGGATGACCGGGGCGTCGTTGAGGCCGCTCTCGGCCTCGAGGGAGGCGGCCACCCGGCGCGGGAGAGGCAGCCGCCGCAGGGTCGCGAAGACGGCGGCGGCGTCGGTCGAGCTGATGACCGCGGCAAGCAGGAGGGCGAAGCCCCAGTCGAAGCCCAGGACCAGGACCCCGATGGCCGCGGTCAGGCCCACGCTGACCGCCACACCGACGGTGGACAGCGAGACCCCGGGTCCGACCGCCCGACGGACGTCGGCCCACCGCGTCGTCAGGCCTCCCTCGGCGAGGATGACGAGGAGTGCGGCGTACGCCAGCGTGTGCGTGAGCCGGTAGTCCTCGAACTGGACCCCGAGACCGCTCTCGCCCAGCGCCACGCCGAGGGCCAGGTAGAGCAGCAGGCTGGGCAGGCCGAGGCGGTCGGCGAGCCGCAGGGCGACGGCGGCCACCAGCACGACCAGCGCCCCGACGGCGAGGGCGAGGGTGACCGTGGTGTTCACCGCCCGCCACCCATGGCGGCCAGTCTCCCGTACGACCGCGTCCGGCCCGCCGCGCCTGCACGCGGACGGGCTCGACGGCTCGGGGACGAGGGGAGGGCCGGGTGGGAGGATCGGTCCGTGAGCTCTCCGTTCCGTGCGCTGCCGCCCCAGGTCGACCTGCCCGCGCTCGAGCAGGACGTGCTGCGCCGCTGGGAGGACGCCGACGTCTTCGCCCGGTCGCTGGAGGCCTCGCAGGGCCGCCCGCAGTGGGTCTTCTACGAGGGCCCGCCCACCGCCAACGGGCGCCCGGGCACCCACCACATCGAGGCCCGGGCGTTCAAGGACGTCTTCCCCCGCTTCAAGACGATGCAGGGCTGGCACGTGCCCCGCCGCGCCGGCTGGGACTGCCACGGCCTGCCGGTCGAGATCGCCGTCGAGCAGGAGCTCGGCTTCGCCGGCAAGCCCGACATCGAGCGCTACGGCATCGCCGAGTTCAACGCCCGCTGCCGCGAGTCGGTCATGCGGCACGTGGACGCGTTCAGCGACCTCACCCGCCGCATGGGTTACTGGGTCGACATGTCCACCGCGTACTGGACGATGGACCCCTCCTACATCGAGAGCGTCTGGTGGTCGCTCAAGCAGGTCTTCGACAAGGGCCTGCTGGTCGAGGACCACCGCGTCGCCCCGTACTGCCCGCGCTGCGGCACCGGCCTGTCCGACCACGAGGTCGCCCAGGGCTACGAGTCGATCACCGACCCCTCGGTGTACGTCCGGCTGCCGGTCACCGACGGCGAGTGGGCCGGGAAGGCCGACCTGCTGGTCTGGACGACGACGCCGTGGACGCTGCCGTCGAACACCGCCGTCGCGGTGCACCCCGACGTCACGTACCTGGTGGCGCGCGACAACTCCGACCCGGCCCGCCCCACCCTCGTCGTCGCCGAGCCGCTGCTGGGCGCCGTCTTCGGCGACACCGACGACGTCGAGGTGCTGGCGCGCACGACCGGCCGCGACTGGGAGCGCACCCACTACCGGCGCCCGTTCGAGCTGGTCGACTTCCCCGAGGGCCCCGACGGTCGGCCACAGGACGCGCACTACGTCGTCCTCGCCGACTACGTCACCACCGACGACGGCACCGGCCTGGTCCACCAGTCCCCCGCGTTCGGCGCCGACGACCTCGCCGTCTGCCGCGCCTACGGCCTGCCGGTGGTCAACCCCATCGACGCCTCCGGCCACTTCCTGCCGGAGGTGCCGCTGGTCGGCGGGCGCTTCTTCAAGGCCGCCGACGACGCCCTCGTCGTCGACCTGCAGCAGCGCGGCGTCCTGTGGCGCGAGCAGCGCTACGAGCACAGCTACCCGCACTGCTGGCGCTGCCACACGCCGCTCATGTACTACGCGCAGCCGTCCTGGTACATCCGCACCAGCGCGGTCAAGGACCAGCTGCTCGCCGAGAACGAGAAGACGCACTGGCACCCCGAGACCATCCAGTGGGGCCGCTACGGCGACTGGCTGAACAACAACGTCGACTGGGCGCTGTCCCGTGACCGGTACTGGGGCACCCCGCTGCCGATCTGGCGCAACGACGCCGACCCGTCCCGCACGGTCGTCGTCGGCTCGCTGGCGGAGTTGTCGGAGCTGGCCGGCCGCGACCTGTCCGACCTGGACCCGCACCGCCCCTTCATCGACGAGGTGACCTTCACCCGCCCCGGCGAGGAGGGGACCTACCGGCGCGTGCCGCAGGTCATCGACGCCTGGTACGACTCCGGCTCCATGCCCTTCGCGCAGTGGGGCGCGCCGCACCGGAACCGGGAGGAGTTCGAGGCGGCCTACCCGGCGCAGTTCATCTGCGAGGCGATCGACCAGACCCGCGGCTGGTTCTACTCGCTGATGGCCGTCGGCACGCTGGTGTTCGGCCGCAGCTCCTACGAGGACGTGCTGTGCCTGGGCCACATCCTCGCCGAGGACGGCCGCAAGATGAGCAAGCACCTGGGCAACATCCTCGAGCCGATCCCGCTCATGGACCGGCACGGCGCCGACGCCGTCCGCTGGTTCATGCTGGCCGGCGGCTCGCCGTGGTCGGCGCGGCGGGTCGGGCACGAGACGCTGTCCGAGGTGGTCCGCAAGGTCCTGCTGACCTACTGGAACACCGCCAGCTTCCTCACCCTGTACGCCGAGACCAACGGCTGGGACCCGGCCGCCTCCCCCGCTCCCCCGCGTGCCGAGCGGCCGCTGCTGGACCGCTGGGCGCTCGCCCAGCTGGCCGCGGTCACCGAGGGCGTCACCGACGCGCTGGAGGCCTTCGACACCCAGGGCGCCGGGCGGCTGCTCGCGCAGTTCGTCGACGACCTGTCCAACTGGTACGTCCGCCGCTCGCGGCGCCGGTTCTGGGACGGCGACCCCTCGGCGCTGGGCACCCTGCACGAGGTGCTCGACGGGCTGACCCGGCTGATGGCGCCGTTCACCCCGTTCGTCACCGAGGAGGTCTGGACGCGCGTCGTGCGGCCCGGCCTCGGCGACGACGCCCCGGACTCGGTGCACCTGGCGTCCTGGCCGGCCGTCGACGAGGACGCCCGCGACCCGCAGCTGGTGGCGCAGGTGGACCTGGTGCGCCGGCTGGTGGAGCTGGGCCGGGCGGCGCGGACCTCGGCGAAGGTGCGCACCCGCCAGCCGCTGGCGCGGGCGCTGGTCGCCGCGCCCGGCTGGTCCGCGATGGGCCGCGACCTGGTGGCCGAGGTCGCCGACGAGCTCAACGTGGCCGAGCTCGACGAGCTGGCGGCGGTGGGCGGCGACCTGGTCGACGTCAGCGTCAAGGTCGACTTCCGCGCCGTCGGGCGGCGGCTGGGCAAGCAGGTGCAGGCGGTGGCGAAGGCCGTCGCCGCGGCCGACCCCGCCGCCCTGGTCGCGGCCTACCGGGCCGGGACGGCGTCGGTCGACGTCGACGGCGGGGCGGTGCCGCTGGCCGAGGGCGACCTGGTGGTCACCGAGACCCCGCGCGAGGGCTGGACGGTGGCCAGCGCCGCCGGGCTGACCGTGGCGCTGGACCTCACGCTCACCCCGGAGCTGGAGCGGGCCGGGCTGGTCCGCGAGGCGGTGCGGCTGGTGCAGGAGGCCCGCAAGAACGCGGGCCTGGCGGTCAGCGACCGGATCGAGCTGTGGTGGACCGCCGACGGGCCGATGGCCGAGGCGCTCACCGCGTCCGGCGAGCAGCTGGCCGGCGAGGTGCTCGCCACCGCCGTCCACGCGGGCACCGCGGGTGAGGGTGCCGGCGTCGAGGGGCCGAACGGCTCCCGCTTCTGGCTCGCCCGGGCCTGACCTCGTGGCCGCCTGACGCGGCGGCCTGACGCGGCCGCCCGCCGCGGTCAGCCGCGGCGGGCGGCCCTGCGGGCGCGCTCGACGGTGGCCAGGTGCGCGTCCGGTCCGCAAACCGCGCACGGGGTGAACCCGTCGGTGCGCGCCTCGTCCACCGGCAGCGGGATCGTCTCCCGGCCGGCCAGCCAGGGGCAGTCGGCCAGGTGGTAGCGCGGGTGCTCGTCGACGACGAGCACCTCGTCGGTCAGGTCCACGACCAGGAGCAGGTCGGTGACCTCGACGTCCTCCTCCGGGGTGTCGCCGCCGTTGAGGGACGCGCCCGTGGCGGCGCCGCGGGCGGGCTGCGCGGGGGCCCGGGCGGGCGCCTCGGCGGCGGGCCCGGCGGGTGGCCCGTCGGTCTCGGGGGCCTCGTGCCGCCCGGCGCGGGCCGGCCGCTCCGCCGGGGCGGGCTCGCCGGCCGCGGCCTCCTCGGCACGGACCGGCGCGGCGGGCGCCTCGCCCGTCCGCGGCGCCTCCGCGGGCCGGTCCGCGGTCCGCCCGGCTGAGCGGGCCGGCTCCGTGCTGGTCCGCTCCGTGCCGGTCCGCTCCGTGCTGGTCCGCTCCGTGCGGGGAGGGGCGTCCGTGCGGTCCGGGGTGCGGCCGGCGGCCGGGACGCGGGTGCCTGCGGGGGCGCGCAGCCGGGCGACCACCAGCAGGACCGCGGCGAGGGCGCAGGCGCCGACGCAGGCCCAGTACCAGGCGGTGACGGCGGTGACGACGCCGAGCACGAACAGCGCGAGGCCCGCGAGGACCAGCAGCGCCGCGGCGACGATCACCGGCGGCTCCCGGGCGCCGGGCGCCGGTCAGTCCCCGGCATGGCCGATCCGCCGTCCGGTCAGGGCGGAGAAGACGTGCGCCTCGCCCGGGCGGATCGCCACGTGCACGACCTCACCCTTGGCCGGGGGCCGGCGCGCGTCGGCCCGCAGCACCAGGGGTCGCTCGGTGCCCTCTGCGGCCTCGATGCCGCCCGCGGCCCGGAGCCGTCCGTAGGCGAAGGCGTCTGAGCCGAGCTCCTCCACCACCTGGACCTCGACCGGGAACCCCTCCCCGGCCCCGACGAACTGGACGGCCTCGGGCCGGAAGCCGAGCGTGGCGGTCCCCCCGCCGTCCTGGGCGAGGACGTCGAGCACCGAGCGGGAGAGCGGCACCGGGTGGCCGCCGAGGACGGCGCCGCCCTCGCGCAGCGGCACGGTGACGAGGTTCATGGCCGGGGAGCCGATGAAACCGGCGACGAACTCGTTGACCGGCCGGTCGTAGAGCGCGCGCGGGGTGTCCACCTGCTGGAGGACGCCCTCCTTGAGGACCGCGACCCGGTCGCCCATGGTCATGGCCTCGACCTGGTCGTGGGTGACGTAGACCGTCGTCGTCCCGAGCCGGCGCTGCAGGGCGGCGATCTCGGTGCGGGTCTGCACGCGGAGCTTGGCGTCGAGGTTGGACAGCGGCTCGTCCATGAGGAAGACCTGCGGGTTGCGCACGATCGCCCGGCCCATGGCCACCCGCTGCCGCTGGCCGCCCGAGAGCGCCTTGGGCTTGCGGTCGAGGTACTGCTCCAGGTCGAGCAGCCGGGCCGCCTCGCGCACCCGGGTCAGCCGGTCCTCCTTGGACATGCCGGCGATCTTGAGCGCGAAGGCCATGTTGTCGGCCACCGTCATGTGCGGGTACAGCGCGTAGTTCTGGAAGACCATCGCGATGTCCCGCTCCTTGGGCGGGAGGTGCGTGACGTCCCGGTCGCCGATGCGGATCGACCCGTCGGTGACGTCCTCGAGGCCGGCCAGCATCCGCAGCGACGTGGACTTGCCGCAGCCCGACGGGCCGACCAGGACGAGGAACTCGCCGTCGGCGATGGACAGGTCGAGCGCGTCGACCGACGGGCGGGTCGCCGCCGGGTACACGAGCGTGGCCCGGTCGTAGGTGATGGCGGCCATGGCGTTCGTTCAGCATCCCTTCTGCGCCGGTGCAGAGCGCGCCCACTGTGACACGCAGCGTTCGCCGGGGACCAGCGCCCCGCCCGGGCAGCACCCGTCCGGGCCGCCGACCGTGACCGGCCCGTGACCTGCGCGGACCGTGACCGGGGTCTCCTCCCCCGGACGGGGCACGCGTTGCATAACGGTTTCGGCAACGTGCCCGGACGGCGTCGGCCGCGAGGTTATGGTCCCCCGGCGTACCAGACGGGCCGGCAGCTGACCGGCCCGTTCGCACGTGACCACACGCCGCGGTCGACGACCGCGGGAACCCTGAAGGGACGTACATGACGATGCGCGCGACAGGCCGGCGCAAGGGTGCGCTGGCCGGCGGCCTGGGCGTGGCACTGGTGCTCGCCGGCTGCGGCGCCAGTGAGACCAGCGGGGGCGGCGGCGGGACGGCGGCTGCCTCCGACCTGACGATCGACTGCGCTCCGTACGAGGAGTTCGGCGACGTCGAGGGCGAGACGGTGAGCGTCTACACGTCGATCGTCGACCCCGAGGACCAGCCCCACATCGACTCCTACGTGCCGTTCGAGGAGTGCACGGGGATCGACGTGCAGTACGAGGGCTCGCGCGAGTTCGAGGCGCAGCTCGTCGTCCGCGTCCAGAGCGGCAACGCCCCCGACATCGCCTTCATCCCGCAGCCGGGTCTGCTGGCGACGCTCGCCGGCACCGGCGCCGTCGTCCCGGCCCCGCAGCAGGTCGAGGCGAACGTCGACGAGTACTGGGACGAGAGCTGGAAGGCCTACGGCACCGTCGACGGCACCTTCTACGCGGCTCCGCTGGGCGCCAACGCCAAGTCCTTCGTCTGGTACTCCCCGTCGGCGTTCGAGGACGCCGGCTACGAGGTCCCGACGACCTGGGACGAGATGGTCGCGCTCTCCGACGAGATCGCCGCCTCCGGCGCCAAGCCCTGGTGCGCCGGCATCGGCTCCGGTGACGCGACCGGCTGGCCGGCCACCGACTGGCTGGAGGACGTCGTCCTGCGCACCGCCGGTCCCGACGTCTACGACCAGTGGGTCGCCCACGAGATCCCGTTCGACGACCCGCAGATCGTCGAGGCGCTGGACACCGTCGGCGGCATCCTGAAGAACCCCGCCTACGTCAACGGCGGCCTCGGCGAGGTGCAGTCCATCGCCTCCACCGAGTTCGGCGACGCGGGCCTGCCCATCCTCGACGGCAGCTGCTGGATGCACCGCCAGGCGTCCTTCTACCAGGCCAACTGGCCCGAGGGCACCGAGGTCGCCGAGGACGGCGACGTCTTCGCCTTCCCGCTGCCGGCCATCGAGGGCGACGGTGCGGCCCCCGTGCTCGGCGGTGGCGAGTTCACCGCGGCGTTCAACGACGACCCGGCGACCCAGGCGTTCCAGACCTACCTGTCCTCGGCGGACTGGGCCAACGTCAAGGCCCAGGTCTCCGGCCCCGGCTGGGTCAGCGCCAACACCGGCCTCGACGTCGGGAACCTCGTCTCGCCGATCGACCAGCTGGCCGCCGAGCAGTTTCAGAACCCGGACGCCGTCTTCCGCTTCGACGGGTCGGACCTGATGCCCGGTGAGATCGGTGCCGGTGCGCTGTGGACCGAGCTGACCAACTGGATCGCGTCCGACAAGCCGACCCAGCAGGTCCTCACCGACGTCGAGAACGCCTGGCCGACGGCCTGATCCCCGCGGTCCCGGCAGCCACCGGCTGACGGGACCGCCGTACCCATCCCTGGAGACCGGGGGGACCGCAGTCACGGCTGCGGTCCCCCCGGCCCTCCGTTGCCGGAGAGAGGTCGTCAGCCGTGCAGTGGTTCCTCGACGCGAGCACCACGGGGCACAAGATCGCCCTGATGGTGGTCGCCATCCTCCTGTTCGCCGCCGTGATGGCGGCGATCCTGTTCGCCGTCGACCGGCCCCGGCGGGTGCCGAACTGGGTCGTCGCGGCCGGCTTCGTCGGCCCGACGCTCCTGCTGCTCGCGGTGGGCCTGGTCTACCCCGCCCTCGACACCATCCGCGGGTCGTTCTACGACCGGGACGGCTCGGAGTTCGTCGGCCTGGACAACTACGTCACGGTCTTCACCGAGGACAACTTCCAGACCGTGCTGCTCAACACGCTCCTGTGGGTCGTCCTCGTCCCGCTGGTGACCACCGGCCTCGGGCTGGTCTACGCCTACCTGGTCGACCGCACGCGGTTCGAGGGCCTGGCCAAGGCGCTGGTGTTCCTCCCGATGGCGATCTCGATGGTGGGCGCCGGCGTCATCTGGAAGTTCGTCTACGAGTACCGCCCCGACCAGCCCGGCGTGAACCAGATCGGCCTGCTCAACCAGCTGCTGGTCATGGTCGGCATCGAGCCGCGGCAGTTCCTGCTCGACGCGCCGTCGAACACCTTCTACCTGATCGTCGTGATGATCTGGATCCAGGCCGGCTTCGCCATGACCGTGCTGTCGGCGGCCATCAAGGCCATCCCCGACGACATCGTCGAGGCCGCCCGCCTCGACGGCGTCAGCGGCCTCCAGATGTTCCGCTACGTCACCGTGCCCAGCATCCGGCCCGCCCTGGTCGTGGTGCTGACGACGGTCGCGATCGTGACGCTCAAGGTCTTCGACGTGGTGCGGACGATGACCGGTGGCCAGTTCGGCACCAGCGTCGTGGCCAACGAGTTCTACACGCAGGCCTTCCGCCAGTTCAACGTCGGTCTGGGCGCGGCCCTCGCCGTCCTGCTGTTCGTGCTGGTCGTCCCGATCATCGCCTACAACGTCCGACAGCTGCGTCTCGCCGAGGAGATCCGATGACCACGACCACCCCGGTCATGGCGCCCGTCCCCGCCGACGAGCGCCGGCTCACCCGGGCCGAGCGCCGCGCGGTCGCCGCCCGGACGAAGCTCAGCTCGCCCGCGGCGTCGGTCATCGCGCTGGTCATCGCGGTGCTGTGGACGGTGCCGACCCTCGGCCTGCTCATCACCTCCTTCCGGCCGGAGCTCGACATCCGCCGCTCCGGCTGGTGGACGGTGTTCACCGACCCGACGTTCACCGTCGACAACTACAACGAGGTCCTCTACGGCGGCGGGACGAACTTCGCCTCGCTGTTCGTGAACTCGCTGGTGATCACGCTGCCGGCGGTCGTCATCCCGATCTCACTGGCGCTGCTGGCGGCCTACGCGTTCGCGTGGATCCCGTTCCGGGGACGCAACATCCTGTTCGTCGCCGTGTTCGCCCTGCAGGTCGTGCCGATCCAGGTGACGCTCATCCCGCTGCTGAGCCTCTACGTGGACACCGGGCTGGCCGGCTCCTTCTGGACCATCTGGCTGTCGCACTCGATCTTCGCGCTGCCGCTGGCGGTCTTCCTGCTGCACAACTTCATGAAGGAGATCCCGCCCTCCCTGGTGGAGGCCGCCCGGATGGACGGTGCCGGCCACGTGAAGATCTTCTTCCAGGTGCTGCTGCCGCTGCTGACGCCGGCCATCGCGGCGTTCGCCGTCTTCCAGTTCCTGTGGGTGTGGAACGACCTGCTCGTCGCGCTGACCTTCGCCGGTGGCGCGCCCGACGTCGTGCCGCTGACCGTGCGGGTCGCCGAGCTCGCCGGCACCCGCGGCTCGGACTGGTACCTGCTCGCGGCGGGGGCGTTCGTCTCCATCGTGCTGCCGCTGGCGGTGTTCCTGGGCCTCCAGCGCTACTTCGTGCGGGGCCTGCTGGCCGGGAGCGTCAAGGGCTGAGGGAGGTCCCCGCGCCGGCAGCGGGGTGCAGGCGGGCGGAGGGCCCCGGACGCGACGTCCGGGGCCCTCCGCGTCCCCGGCGCCGTCGCCCGCGCGGACCGGCCCCGGGACGCGACAGGGCCCCCGGACCGGTGGTCCGGGGGCCCTGTGCGGGTGCTGTCAGGCGGGCGCGTGCTGCGTCTGCCGGCTGGCCGACGACGGCTCGGCGGAGCCGCGGGCGTCGAGGTCGCGCAGGTGCGACTCGAGGTAGGACCGGAAGCGGGTGCGGTACTCGCGCTCGAAGGTCCGCAGCTCCTCGATCTTGCGCTCGAGGTTCTGCCGCTTCTCCTCGAGGGGGCCCATGACCTCGCGGTGCCGGCGCTCGGCGTCCTGGTCGAGGGCGGCGGCCTTGGCGCGCGCCTCGCGCTCCATCGTGTCGGCGCGGGTGCGGGCGTCGTTCACCATCGACTCGGCGCGCTGCCGCGCCTCGTTGACCATCTGCTCGCTCTTGGCGCGGGCCTCGGCGACCATCCGGTCGCTCTGGGTCTTGGCGCCGGCGACCATCTGGTCGGCCTGGGCCTTGGCCTCGTTGACGTAGCGGTCCGCGGTCTCCGACGCCAGCGCCAGCATCCGGGACGCGCGCGTGGTGTCGTCCTCGCGCGCCGCCGGCGGCGGGACCGGGGCGGGAGCCGGGGCCGGCTCCGGGGCGACCGGCTGGGCGGCGACACGGCCGGTGCCCGAGCCCGCGCGCAGCTCGTTGTTCTCCTCGATGAGGCGGGCGAGCTCGGCCTCCACCACGTCGAGGAACGCGTCGACCTCGTCCTCGTCGTAGCCACGCTTACCGATCGGCGGCTTCTTGAAGACGACGTTGTGCACGTCGGCTGGCGTGAGTGGCAAGGGGCTCACCTCGGGTCGGACGGCGGATACGGGTTCTGTCGGATCACGCGCGGGGCGCGCGCACGTCGGTCACGCGGTGAGGGCGAGACCGGACGTGATGCTCCGCAGGATGTAGACGGCGATCAATAACACCATGAACGCGAGGTCCAGGCGGATGGACCCCAGGTTCAGGGGCGGGATCACCTTCCGGATCGCCTTGAGCGGCGGGTCGGTGGTCGCGTACACGACCTCCAGGCCCGCGGCGACGAAGCCGGACGGGCGCCAGCTGCGCGCCAGCACCATCACCCAGTCCACGACGAAACGCGCGAACAGCAGGATCAGGAAGACGAGCAGGATCGACGACACGATCTGCCAGAAGAGAGCCACTGTCCTCGCTCGTCCCGGGGCACCTGCGGTGCCGTCTCTGCCTGCCCTCCGCGCCCCGGCCGACGGCTCAGGACTCGGGGAAGGACCCGCCCTCGCGGATCTTGGCCTTGTCCTCGGCCGTCACGTCGACGTCCCGCGGGCTGAGCAGGAACACCTTGGCCGTGACGGGCTCGATGCTACCGCGCAGTCCGAAGACGAGCCCTGCAGCGAAGTCCACCAGTCGCCGCGCGTCGGCGTGGTCGAGCTCGGTCAGGTTCATGATGACCGGGCTGCCCTCGCGGAACGCCTCGCCGATCGCGCGGGCCTCGTTGTAGGTCTTCGGGTGCAGCGCGGTGATCCGGTAGGGCTGCGCCACGGGCGCCGGCTCCGGCGCGGCGACCGGCTCGCGGGCGGCCAGGCCGGCGGCCGCGCCCCCGGTGCCGCCGCTCACCGAGCCCAGCCGGGACGGGCCCGAGGCCGCGGCCGGGGTCGCGGCCGACGGCGGCTGCTGCGCCAGGCCGAGACGGGTCGCGCCCGCGCGGCGCAGGGGGGCGGGCTCGGACGCGGCCGGCGCGGCGACGCGCGGGCCGGGGCGGTCCTCGTCGGCACGGTCGCCGGCGTGGTGGTCGTCGAAGCGGTCGCCGTCGAGCCGGTCGCCGGCGGGACGGCGGCCCTCGTCGGCGCGGTCACCGGGGTAGGAGTCGTCGAACCGGTCGTAGCGGCGCTCGTCGTAACGGCCCGAGTCGTACCGGCCCGCGTCCAGCCGCGGGGCCTCCAGGCGCCCGGAGTCGTAGCGGGCGCCGTCGTAGCGCCCCTCGTCGTACCGGCCGTCGTCGTAGCGGCCCTCGTCGTAGCGGCCCTCGTCGTAGCGGCCCTCGTCGTACCGGTCGTGGTGGTCGGGCTGGCGGGCGTCGTAGCGCCCGTAGGCGCGGGCGTCGTCGTCCTCGACGAGTCCGAGGTAGATGCCCATCTTCCGCATGGCACCGGCCATCAGACGACCTCCTCCGGCGTCCCGGGTGGGACCCCTGTGACTGGTGTGACTGCGGGCGAGGGTAGGGGCCGGGGACCGAAGAGCGCGGTTCCGACACGCACGAGCGTGGCGCCGGCCGCGATCGCCTCCTCCAGGTCGCCGCTCATGCCGGCGGACAGCTCCGCGGCGCCGGGGTGGTCGGCGCGCACGCGGTCGGCGAGGGCGGCCAGCCGGGCGAAGGCGGGGGCGGGTTGCTCGTCCCGCGGGGCGACGGCCATGAGGCCGCGCAGCCGCAGGCCGGGCAGGCCGGCGACGGCGTCGGCGAGGGCGGGGACGTCGTCCGGTGCGGCGCCGCCGCGCTCGGCGATCTCCCCGGCCGCCCCGCCGAGGTCGACCTGCACGAAGACCTCCACCGGCCGGGCGGCCTCCTCCCCCGCGCGGGCGAGGGCCCGGGCCAGCGGCAGCCGGTCGACGGAGTGGACGACGGCGCCGGTGCGGGCGACTGCGGCGGCCTTGTTGCGCTGCAGCTGGCCGACGAAGTGCCACTCGAGCGGCAGGTCGGCGAGGTCGGCCACCTTCGCGGTGAGCTCCTGGGCGCGGTTCTCGCCGAACGCCGCCTGGCCGAGCGCGGCGAGCTCGCGGACGTCGCCGGCCGTCCGCGTCTTGCTCACGGCCACCAGCGCCACCGAGGCGGGGTCGCGCCCGGCGGCGCGGGCGGCGGCGGCGATGCGCTCGCGGACGGCGCGCAGGCGGTCGGCCGGGGTGGTCACGGGACGATCATCCCGCGCGGCGGCGACCGTCAGCCGAGCCAGGTGACGCCGGCCTGGCGGCCGGTGACGCCGTCGCGGCGGTGGCTGTACAGCCGCCGGTCCTCGACGGTGCAGCGCGGGTCGTGCACCACCTGGGCCAGTCCCGCGCGGCCGAGCAGCTCGGCGAGCCCGGCGCGCAGGTCGAGCCCCGGCGCGCCCCTGCGCGTGCGCACGGCGGCCGCGGGCGCCACCCGGGCCACCTGCGCCTGCATCTCCCGCGGGACCTCGTAGCAGGCGCCGCAGACGGCCGGGCCGAGCAGCGCGGTGGTGTCGGCCGGGCGGCTGCCCAGCCGGGCCATGGCCGCCAGGGTGGCCGGGACGACGCCCTGCCGGACCCCCTCCCGGCCGGCGTGGACGGCGGCGACGACGCCGGCGACCGGGTCGGCCAGCAGCACCGGCACGCAGTCGGCGACCAGCACGCACAGCACCAGGCCGGGGGTGCGGGTCACCAGGGCGTCGGTCGCCGGCAGCGGCCGGTCGGCCGGGCCGTCGACGACCGCGACGCCGGTGCCGTGGACCTGGTCCATCCACACCAGCCGGTCGCCGGGCACGCCCAGCTCGCGGGCGAGCCGCTCCCGGTTGGCGGCGACGTCGGCCGGGTCGTCGCCGACGTGGCCGCCGAGGTTGAACGAGTCGTAGGGCGCACGCGAGCGGCCGCCCCGCCGGTCGGTGACGACCCGGCGGGGTCGCACCGCCGGCGGACGAAGGGCCCCCTCGCCCCCCACCGCCCGCACGCTCGCGGCGGGCCCCTGCGAGGGGGCCGAGGAGTTGGACTCCTCCCTCACTGACGCAGGAACTCCGGGATGTCGAGCTCCTCCTCGAAGTCCTCGTTGCCCAGCGGCCGGCGGCCCGCGGCGGCAGCCGCGGCGTTCTGCACCGGCGGCAGCGGCGGGACGGTGATCCCCCCGCCGGCCGGCGGGGCCGGGCGGACCGGGGCCGGGCTGACGGGCACCGGGGCGACCGCGGGCGCCGACGGGACCAGGCGCTCCCCCGTCGCGCGCGGCGCGGCCGACGCCACCGGCGGCGGGCTGCCGCCGAACCGGCTCGGCGCCGGCGGGGCGGCCGGGGCGGGGGCCGGGGTGGCCGCGACGGTGGCGTCCTTGCGGGCGGAGGGCCGGCCGCCGTCGAAGCCCGCGGCGATGACGGTCACGCGGACCTCGTCGCCCAGGGCGTCGTCGATGACCGCACCGAAGATGATGTTGGCGTCGGCGTGGGCGGCGTCGGAGACCAGCGAGGCGGCCTCGTTGATCTCGAACAGGCCGAGGTCGGAGCCGCCGGAGATAGAGAGCAGGACGCCGTGGGCGCCCTCCATCGAGGCCTCCAGCAGCGGGCTGGCGATGGCCTGCTCCGCGGCGAGCAGCGCGCGGTTGTCCCCGCGGGCGCTGCCGATGCCCATGAGCGCCGACCCGGCGCCGGACATGACCGACTTGACGTCGGCGAAGTCGAGGTTGATCAGGCCGGGGGTGGTGATCAGGTCGGTGATGCCCTGGACACCGGAGAGGAGCACCTGGTCGGCGGTGCGGAAGGCGTCCATCACGCTGACGTTGCGGTCGCCGAGCTGCAGCAGCCGGTCGTTGGGGATGACGATGAGCGTGTCGCACTCGTTGCGCAGCTCCTCGATCCCCGACTCGGCCTGGACCGCGCGGCGCTTGCCCTCGAAGGAGAACGGCCGGGTGACCACGCCGATGGTGAGCGCGCCGAGCTTGCGGGCGATCGAGGCGACCACCGGCGCACCGCCGGTGCCGGTGCCGCCGCCCTCGCCGGCGGTCACGAAGACCATGTCGGCGCCCTTGAGCACCTCCTCGATCTCCTCGCGGTGGTCCTCGGCGGCCTGGCGGCCGACGTCGGGCTGCGCGCCGGCGCCGAGGCCGCGGGTGAGCTCGCGGCCGACGTCGAGCTTGACGTCGGCGTCGCTCATCAACAGCGCCTGGGCGTCGGTGTTGATGGCGATGAACTCCACCCCCTTCAGACCGACCTCGATCATCCGGTTGACCGCGTTCACACCGCCGCCGCCGATGCCGACGACCTTGATGACCGCGAGGTAGTTGTGCGGAGGTGTCATGTGGGGCTCCCGACCTCGACCCTCATCCTCAAGTACAGACTTAGTGTTATGTCAACTGGGTCGACGCGGACGAAGTTAGGTGGGCCGCGTCGGGCCCTACAAGCACCCTCCCCGGCCCGGCGTGTCGCCAGGGCGACACCCCACCGTCACCTGACGACCCCGGTGTCACAACTGCACCACCGTCGGTGACGACCCGCCTGTCGCAGGCCTCATCCCGAGGTCGAGACCCGGGACGCCGGCGGCACGGAGGTGAATCTGACCCGTGCAGCGTGTCGGGCGTGTCGCGAGGACCGGCGTGTCGGCGGCGCGCCGCTCCGGCTGCCGTCCGCGAACGGCCGCACACGGAGCGCGAGCGGTCCGCCGGCTCAGCGCAGGACGACGGCGCGTGGCGAGCTGACGTCGATCGTCGTCGCCGGCTCGATCACCCCGGACGCGACCTGGTCCAGCAGCGCGACCACCGCCGCGGCCTTCGTGTCGGCGCCGTCCGCGCCGCCCCAGACGACGGTGGTGCCGTCGGCGAGGGCGAGCGTCACGTCCTCGCCGGTGGTGGCCTGCACGCCGGTGACCCGCCCGCGGACGTCGGCCGGCAGCGACACGAGCGCACTGAGCGCGGCGCGGGTGGCCGGGTCGTCCGGGCCCGGCGTGGCGACGTCGAGCGGGACGACGCCGTCGGGCACCTCGCCGGTGACGGTGTCGAACGGCACACCGTCGCGGTCGACCAGGGAGCGCGTGCCGGCCTGCTCGACGACGGCGACCGGCCGCCGCTCGACCACGGTCACCACGACGCTGCGCGGCCAGCCGCGGGTGACCGTGACGTCGGCCACCTGCGGCAGCCGGGCCACCCGCGCGGCGGCGGCGTCGGTGTCGACCCGCAGCAGCGGCGTGCCCTCCTGGACGCCCGCGGCGGTGCGCACCTGCTCGGCGGTGAGCGTGGTGGCGCCGTCGACGCGGACGGTCCGCACGGCCAGCAGCGGGCTGGCCCACACGGCCCAGCCCGCCGCGGCGACGAGCACGAGCGCGACCGCGGCTCCCAGGACGCGACGGCGGCGTCGGTCGGCCGGGCTGTCCCGCCGGCGTCGGCGGCGGGCCGGCCGGGCGACGTCGGCCGGGACCCCGCGCTCCCGGTCGGCGGTCGTCAGGCCGGTGCGGCTCACCGCGCCGCACCCTCCGCGCCGGCGGCCCCGCCACCGAGGGCGGTGAGCACCTCGGGGCCGAGCATCGAGACGTTGCCGGCGCCCATGGTGATGACCACGTCGCCGGGGCGGGCGCGGTCGGCGAGCGCCGGGGCGGCCGCCGACCAGGACGGCTCGAAGGCCACCCGGTCGGGCGGCAGCGGCACGGCGTCGGCGACCAGCGCGCCGGTGACGCCGGGCACCGGGTCCTCCCGGGCGCCGTAGACGTCCATCACCACCACCTCGTCGGCCAGGCCCAGGGCCTCGCCGAAGGCGCCGGCGAACTCGCGGGTGCGGCTGTACAGGTGCGGCTGGAACGCCACGACCACCCTCCCCTCCCCCGCCACCGCACGGGCGGCGTGCAGCTGGGCGGTCACCTCGGTTGGGTGGTGGGCGTAGTCGTCGTAGACCCGGACGCCGGCGGCGACGCCCTTGAGCTCGAACCGGCGGTGCACCCCGCCGAAGCGCTCGAGCCCGGTGACCAGCCCGTCGGCGGGCAGGCCGAGCCCGAGCCCGGCCAGCAGCGCGGCGGCGCTGTTGCGGGCCATGTGCTCGCCGGGCACCCGGATCCGGACCCGGCCGAGCACCGCGCCGTCGAGGACCGCGGTCCAGCTCGTGGCGTCGGGGCCGACGTCGAGGTCGACGATCCGCAGGTCGGCGTCCTCGGCGGTGCCGTAGGTGCGCACCCGGGCCGGCGTCGGGACGCCGCGCAGCCGGGCCGAGCCGGGGTCGTCGGCGCACAGGACGACGAACCCGGCGGGGTCCACCGTGCCGAGGAACCGGTCGAAGGCCGCCTCGACCGCGGCGAGGTCGCCGTAGTTGTCCAGGTGGTCGGCCTCGACGTTGGTGACGATCGCGCCGTGCGGGGCCAGCAGCAGGAACGAGCGGTCGCTCTCGTCGGCCTCGGCGACGAAGACGTCGCCCTCCCCCGCGTGCGCGTTGCTGCCCGACTCGTTGAGCGTGCCGCCGATGGCGAACGACGCGTCGACGCCGCAGGCCTGTACGGCGACGGTCAGCATCGAGGTGGTCGAGGTCTTGCCGTGGGTGCCGGCGACGGCGACGCTGCGCCGCCCGGCCATCACCGCGGCCAGCGCCACCGCGCGCGGCAGCACCCGCAGCCCGCGGGCGCGTGCGGCGGCCAGCTCCGGGTTGTCCTCCCGGATCGCGGAGGAGACGACGACGCTGTCGGCGTCGCCGAGGTGCGCGGCGTCGTGCCCGACCTCCACCCGGGCGCCGAGGGCCCGCAGCGCCAGCAGGGTCGGGGTGTCGCGCCGGTCGCTGCCGGAGACGGGCACCCCGCGGGCCAGCAGGATGCGGGCGATGCCGCTCATGCCGGCGCCGCCGATGCCGATGAAGTGCACCGCGCCGAGCTGCTCCAGCGAGGGCACCGGCCCGGACCACGCGGCGGTCGCGTCAGCGGTCACCGCTCGCCACCTCCAGGACGATGTCGGCCAGCCGCTCGTCCGCGTCGGGGACCCCGGCCGCGGCGGCGTGCGCGGCGTACCCCGACAGCGCCGCGGGGTCGGTGAGCAGGGGCAGCAGGGTCGCCTCGATCCAGGCGGGCGAGAGGTCGGCGTCGTCGACCAGGAGCCCGCCGCCGGCCTCGACCACCGGCAGGGCGTTGCGCCGCTGCTCGCCGTTGCCGATGGGCAGCGGCACGAACGCCGCGGGCAGGCCGACCGCGGACAGCTCGGCCACGGTCACCGCGCCCGAGCGGCACAGCGCCAGGTCCGCGGCTGCGTAGGCGAGGTCCATCCGCTCCAGGTAGTCGACGACGACGTAGGGCGCGGCGCCGGCCGGCCGCGGCGGCACCTCGACGTCGGTGTTCTTCGGGCCGCGGGCGTGCAGCACCTGCACCCCGGCGGCGGTGAGCGCGTCGGCCGCGGCGACCGCCGCCCGGTTGAGCGAGGCCGCGCCCTGCGAGCCGCCGAACACCAGCAGCGTGGGCCGGTCGGCGTCCAGGCCGAAGGCGGCGCGCGCCTCGGCGCGGCGGGCGGCGCGGTCCAGGCCGCTGATCGCCGTCCGCAGCGGCATGCCGACGTGCTCGCCGCGGTGCAGCGGCGTGCCGGGCACGGTCACCGCCACCCGGGCGGCGATCCGCGCGCCGATCCGGTTGGCCAGCCCGGGCAGCGCGTTCTGCTCGTGCACGACCACCGGCACGCCGGCCCGCCGCGCGGCCAGGTAGGCCGGCAGCGCGACGTAGCCGCCGAACCCGACGACGACGTCGGCGGCGAGCTCGTCGAGCAGCGCGCGGGTGTCGCGGACCGAGCGGCGCACCCGGCCGGGCACGCGCAGCAGGTCCAGCGTGGGCTTGCGCGGCAGCGGGACCGGCGGGATCAGCCGCAGGTCGTAGCCGCGCGCGGGCACCAGCCGGGTCTCCATGCCGCGGGCGGTGCCCAGGCAGGTGACCCGCAGGCCGGGGTCCCGCCGCCGCAGGGCGTCGGCCAGGGCCAGCATCGGCTCGATGTGCCCGCCGGTGCCGCCGCCGGCGAGGACGACCGACGGCGCGCTCACCGGGACCGTCCCGGACGGTCGGCGGGGCGCACCGGGCGGTCGGCCGGGCGCACGGGGCCGCGGTCGGCGGGCCGGGCGGGCACCCGGTCGCGGTCGGGGCGGCGCGCGGGCGGGGGCGGCACCCGGCGCTCGGCCGGGCGGTCCTCGGCGGGCCGGCGCACGGGGTGGGCCTCCACCGGGCGGCGGGGCACCGGGCGGGGCGCGCGCCCGGGCCGGGACCGGGGCGGCCGGACCGGGTCGACGGCGTGGGCGGGGACGGGCAGCAGCCAGCGGGCGAGGCGGCCGCGGGGGGTGCGGCGCAGGTGCTCGATGGCGTCGGGCTCGGATCGGGCGAAGCGGATGAGGAGTCCCACGATGAAGAGGGTGAGCACCAGCGAGGTGCCACCGGCGGAGACCAGCGGCAGCGTGACCCCGGTGACCGGGAGCAGGCCCACCACGTAGCCCATGTTCAGGGCCGCCTGGCCGACCAGCCAGACGGTGATCGCCACGCTGGCCAGCGACACGAAGCGGTCGGTGGCGCGGCAGGCGATGCGGAAGCCGGCGTAGGCCAGCACCGCGTAGAGGGTGATCACGACCAGGCAGCCGAGGAAGCCGAGCTCCTCGCCGATGATCGCGAAGATGTAGTCCGACTCGGCCTCGGGCAGCAGGTTCCACTTCATGGCGCTGTTGCCCAGGCCCACCCCCCACAGGCCGCCGTTGGCCAGCGCGTAGAAGCCGCGGATGGCCTGGAAGCCGGTGTCGGTGGGGTCGTCGAAGGGGTGGAGGAACGCGGTGATCCGCTCCATCCGGTACGGCTCGGCCACGACCAGCAGCACCACGCCGGTGACCACGGTCGCGCCGCCTACCGCCCACAGCCGCCAGGGCATGCCCCCGGCGTAGAGCAGGCCCGAGACCACGAGCAGCAGGCTGATCACGGCGCCGAAGTCCGGCTCGAGCATGAGGAGCAGGGACAGCAGGCCGAACACCGGCAGCAGCGGGAGCAGCAGCGTCTTCACCGTGAGGTGCCGCCCGTGCACGGCCAGCACGTGCGCCCCCCACAGGGAGACGACGAGCTTGGACAGCTCGGAGGGCTGGAAGTCGGTGAACCCGAGGCTGATCCACGCCCGCGAGCCGTTGTACTCCACGCCGATGCCCGGGACCAGCACGGCCACCAGCAGCACGACGACGACCAGCAGCGCGACCGGCGACCAGCGCCGCACCAGCCCGGCCGGCAGCCGCACCGCGACGCCGAGGGCGACCAGGCCGAGCGCGGCGAACAGCAGCTGGTCCACGCCCGGGCGCCAGGCCGGCTGGTCGGCCAGCGCGGCCTCGATCGCCGAGGCGGAGAAGACCATGACCAGCCCGATGGCCAGCAGCAGCCCGGCCGCGCCGATCACCAGGTGGCAGCTGGTCATCGGCCCGTCGAGCCAGGCCGGCCCACGCAGCCGCCGGCGCGCCGCGGCCACGGGCACCCGGCGGGCCGTGCGCCGGGGGCGGGTGGACTCGCTCCGGCCGTCCATCCCGCCATCGTCGCCGCTGCGCCCGCGCAGCAGGAGCACCGGCGGCGCGTGTCGCGTCCGGTCGTCGCCGACCGGGCCCCGCGGTGAGGTGCCGGAGCGGCCCCCTCGCAGGGGCCCGCGCCGAGCGTGCGAGGCGTGGGGGGCGAGGCGGTCCCTTCTCACAGCCCGGTGACGGAGAGCCAGTCGGCGTAGAACAGGCCGAGCCCGAAGGCCACGGCCATCCCGGTCACCAGCCAGAACCGCACGATGACGGTGTTCTCCGCCCACCCGGCGAGCTCGAAGTGGTGGTGCAGCGGGGCCATCCGGAACACCCGCCGCCGGGTGGCGCGGAAGAAGGCCACCTGGATGACCACCGACAGCGTCACCGCGACGAACAGGCCGCCGAGGACGATGAGCAGCAGCTCGGTGCGGGTGACCACGGCCAGGCCCGCGAGCAGGCCGCCGAGGGCCAGCGACCCGGTGTCGCCCATGAAGATCCGCGCCGGGCTGGTGTTCCACCACAGGAAGCCCAGGCACGCGCCGAGCCCGGCGGCGGCGACCAGCGTGACGTCGAGCGGGTCGCGCACCTGGTAGCAGCCGTCGACCAGCTCGCCGGAGCAGTCGTGGGTGAACTGCCAGAACGAGATGATCGTGTAGGCGCCGCAGACCATCGCCGAGCAGCCGGCCGCCAGCCCGTCCAGGCCGTCGGTCAGGTTCACCGCGTTGGAGAACCCGGCGATGAACAGGTAGGCGAGGACCACGAAGCCGACCGAGCCGAGGAACAGCGGGTCGATGTCGCGGACGAAGGAGACGAACTCCGACGCCGGGGTGACCCCGGCCTCGTCCGGGAAGTTGATCGCGAGCACCGCGAACGCGACGCCGACCACCAGCTGCCCGACCAGCTTCGAGGTCTTGTTGAGCCCGAGGCTGCGCCGGAAGCGGATCTTCAGGTAGTCGTCGAGGAACCCGACGGTGCCCAGGCCCACCATGAGGAACAGCACCAGCAGGCCGCTGGCGGTCACCCCGCGGTTGGGCTGCCCGATGAGGAACAGGTGGGAGATCAGGTAGCCGCCGACCGTCGCCCCGACGATGACGGTGCCGCCCATGGTGGGCGTGCCCTTCTTCGACAGGTGGCTCTCGGGGCCGTCGTCGCGGATCTCCTGCCCGAACCCGCGCCGGCGGAAGGCCCGCACCGCCAGCGGGGTGCACAGGATCGAGATGAACAGCCCGAAGGCCGCGGCGATGAGGACGGACTTCACGCGCCTGCCCCGGCGGTCAGCAGGCCGTCGGCCAGGACCTCCAGCCCGTGGGCCCGGCTGGCCTTCACCAGCACGACGTCACCGGGCACCAGCACCTCCGAGAGCAGGTCGAGAGCGGCCGCTCGGTCGGGCACGGACGCGACCTGCGGCCCGGGGCCCTCCCCGTGGCGGGCACCGGCGGCCGTGGCACCCGACACCATCCCTACCGCATCGGGTCCGACGGCGACGAGCAGGTCGACCCCGGCGCCGACCGCGTCGCGGCCCAGCCGCTCGTGCTCGGCGCCGGCGTCGGGGCCGAGCTCGGCCATCCCGCCGAGGACGGCGACCCGCCGGGTCGCGGGCAGCCCGGCGAGGGCGGCCAGCGCGGCGCGCATGGACTCGGGGTTGGCGTTGTAGGCGTCGTTGACGACGGTCACGCCGTCGGCGCGGCGGGTGACCTCCATGCGCCAGCGGCTGCGCGGCTCGGCGGCCGACAGCGCCTGCGCCACGGCGGCGGGGGTCATGCCGGCGGCGAGCGCGGCGGCCGCCGCCGACAGCGCGTTGGCCACCTGGTGCCCGCCGACCACCTGCAGCGCGACCGGGTGCTCCTCCCCGCCGGCGACGAGGGTGAAGCGGGCGCGGGCGGCGTCGTCCAGGGTGACGCCGGTGGCGCGGACGTCGGCGCCGTCGGACCGGCCGGTGGTGACCACCCGGGCGCGGGTGCGCGGCGCCATGCCGGCCACCCGCGGGTCGTCGGCGTTGAGGACGGCGGTGCCGGTCTCCGGCAGCGCCTCCACCAGCTCGCCCTTGGCCTGCGCGATGACGTCGGCCGAGCCGAACTCGCCGAGGTGGGCGGAGCCGACGTTGAGCACCACGCCGACGTCGGGGCGGGCGACCGCGCACAGCCGGGCGATGTGCCCGACGCCGCGCGCGCCCATCTCCAGCACCAGGTGGCGGGTGCCCTCGTCGGCGGACAGCACGGTCAGCGGCAGGCCGATGTCGTTGTTGAACGAGCCGGGCGGGCTGACCGTCGGGCCGGCGGCGGCGAGCACCTGGCCGAGGAGGTCCTTGGTGGAGGTCTTGCCCGAGGAGCCGGTGATGCCGATCGTCAGCAACCCGTCTGCCCGCGGCCCGCCCGCGGCCAGCCGGGCGTGCACCGCGGCGGCCAGCCGGCCCAGGGCGTCCACCGTGTCGTCGACGACGAGCGCCGGCAGCGGACCGCCGGGGCGGGTGGTGAGCGCGGCGACGGCGCCGGACGTGGCCGCGGCGTCGAGGAACTCGTGCCCGTCGACCCGCTCGCCGGCGACCGCGACGAACAGGTCGCCGGCGGCGACGGTGCGGGAGTCGAGGGTGACGCCGGTGACGGTCGCCGCCGGGTCGGCGGCGGGCGTCAGCGCGGCGCCGACGGCCTCTGCGACCTCGGCGAGGGTCAGGGCGATCACCGGCGGGCCGCCCCGGCGGCCGCCGCGGTGAGGACCTCGCGCAGCACCGCGCGGTCGTCGAACGGCGTCACGGTGCCGGCGACCTCCTGCCCCGTCTCGTGTCCCTTGCCGGCGACCAGGACGGTGTCCCCGGGCCGCGCCAGCTCCACCGCGCGGGCGATGGCCGCCCGGCGGTCGCCGATCTCCTCCACGCTGCCGCGCCGCTCCGCCGGCACGCCCGCGAGGACGGCGGCGCGGATGGCGGCCGGGTCCTCCGAGCGCGGGTTGTCGTCGGTGACGACGAGGTGGTCGCTGCCGAGCGCCGCGGCGGCGCCCATCGCGGGGCGCTTGCCGGGGTCGCGGTCGCCGCCACAGCCGAGCACGGTCACCAGCCTGCCGGTCGTGGCGCCGCGCAGCGCGGCGAGCGCCGAGGCGACGGCGTCGGGGGTGTGCGCGTAGTCGACCACCGCGGTGAAGGGCTGGCCGGCGTCGACCGGCTCCATCCGCCCGGGCACGACGGCGGTGGCGATCCCCTCCAGCGCCGCGGCCACCGGCACGCCGACGGCGTCGAGCAGCGCGACGGCGAGCGCGGCGTTGGTGACGTTGAACCGGCCGGGCAGCCGCACGCGGGCGGGCCACGTGCCGCCGGGGCCGGTGAGGGTGAACACCGAGCCGCCGTCGGGGGCCGGCGCGACGTCGGCGGCGGTCCAGTCGGCCGGGTTCCCCTCGGCGGACACGGTGACCGCGCGCCCGCCGAGCATCCCGGCCAGGCGGCGGCCGTGCCCGTCGTCGACCACGACGACCTCGCGGGCGGCGCGGCCGTCGAACAGCAGCGCCTTGGCCCGGAAGTAGTCCTCGAGGTCGCGGTGGAAGTCGAGGTGGTCCTGGCTGAGGTTGGTGAACCCGGCCGCGGCGAACGGGACGCCACCGACCCGGCCCTGCACCAGCGCGTGGCTGGAGACCTCCATGACCACGGTGTCGACGCCGGACTCGGCCATGGTGGCGAGCAGCGCGTGCAGCACGGGCGCCTCGGGCGTGGTGCGGACGCTGGGGAAGGCGGTCTCGGCGCCGCGGGCGCGGGTGCGGGTCTGCACGGTGCCGATCAGCCCGGTGCCGTGCCCGGCGGCGGCCAGGCCCGCCTCGACCAGGTACGCCGTCGTCGTCTTGCCGTTGGTGCCGGTGATGCCGACGACCGGCAGCCGGCGGGCCGGCTCGCCGTAGACGCGCGCGGCGACGTCGCCGAGCAGCGCGCGCGGCGCGTCGACGACGCACACCGGCAGGCCCGTGGCCACCGCCTGGTCGCGGCCGGCGGGGTCGGTGAGGACGGCGACCGCGCCGCGGCCGGCGGCGTCGGCAGCGAAGCGCGCGCCGTGCGTGCGGGCGCCGGGCAGGGCCGCGTAGAGGTCGCCCGGCCGCACCTCGGGGGTGGCCAGGGTCACGCCGCGCACCGGCGTGGCGGGGTCGCCCTGCACGGGGTCGCCCACGAGGTCGCGCAGCGCGCTGAGGGCGAGCGGGCGGGTCCCCGCAGGCCGGGGCACCGACCCGGTTCCGGTCGGGCTCACGTCTGGCCAATCTACCGTCGGCACCCGCCCGTCCCGCGCACCCGCACGGCCTCGGCGGTGCGCGACTAGTCCCCTGCGGGGCCGCCGGTCGCGGCCTCGGCGAGGTCCTCGCCGGTGAGCGCGAAGTCCGGCCGCGGCGTCCCCGACGGCACCACGCCGCGCTCGGTGAGCACGTAGCGCATGACGTCGGCGAACACGGGTGCCGCGACCTGGCCGCCCTCGGCGGAGCTGCTGGGCCGCTCGAGCTCGACGGCGACGACGTACTGCGGGTCGTCGGCGGGGGCGAACCCGACGAACGTCGTCACGTAGCCGCCGCCCGCGTAGCAGCCGCACTCGGGGTTGGCCCGCTGCGCCGTCCCGGTCTTGCCGGCCACCCGGTAGCCCTCGACCTCGCCCAGCGGCGCGGTGCCGCCCGGGCCGACGACGGCCTCGAGCATGTGGGCGAGGTCGTCGGCGGTGGCCTCGCTGACCACGCGGGTGGGCTCGGGCGCGTCCGGCGTCGACGTCGTCCCGTCGGGGGCGGTCACCGAGGCGACCACCCGCGGGGGGACGCGGACGCCGCCGTTGGCGATCGTCTGGAAGACCGAGGCCATCTGCAGCGTCGTCACCGACACGCCCTGGCCGATGGCGATGTTCGCGGCCCGGCTGGCCTCCCACTCGTCGGAGGCGGCGAGGAGGCCGCCGCTCTCGCCGGGCAGCTCGACGCCGGTCTCCTCCCCCACCCCGAAGGCGCGCAGGTAGCGCTCGAGCGTGGCGTCGCCGACCTCGCGGGCGAGCATGATCGTGCCCACGTTGCTGGACTTGGCGAGGATGCCGGTGACCGTCCAGTCGACCGGGGCGTGGTCGTGGGCGTCGGTGACGACGGCGTCGCCGGCCTGGATGTGGCCGTTGACGTTCAGCACCCGGTCCGGGGTGGCCTTCCCCTCCTCGACGGCGGCGGCCAGGGTCACCGCCTTCATCACCGAGCCGGGCTCGAAGATGCTGGACACCGCGGGGTTGCCCAGCAGCTCGGGGTCGGTGCTGCCGGCCTGGGAGGGGTCGTAGCCGGGGCAGGAGCCCATCGCGACCACCTGGCCGGTGTGCGCGTCGAGCACCACGGCCGAGGCCCGGGTGGTGGCGCCGTCGGAGCAGGCCTCCGCGAGCCGCTGCTCGGTCGTGAACTGGACGTCCTGGTCGAGGGTCAGCTCGACGGTGCTGCCGTCGGTGGCCGGCGTGGACTCGTCGATGCCCGAGGGGATCGGGTGGCCGCCGCTGCCGACCTCCACCCGCCGCATGCCGTCGGTGCCGCCGAGCTCGTCCTGGAACCGCTGCTCGATCCCGGCCAGCCCGTCGCCGTCGCGGCCGACGAAGCCGACGACCTGGCCGCCCACGGCCCCGGTCGGGTAGAGCCGCACCGGGTCGTCCTCGAAGACGATGCCGGCGAGACCCAGGGCGTCGATGGCGTCGACGGTCTCCGGCGAGACCTGGCGGGCGAGGACGACGTAGCGGCCGTCGCGGCCGAGCAGCTCGGTGAGCTCGGGCACCGGCACGTCGAGCAGGGCGGTGAGCGCGAGCGCGGTGCGCTCGGGGTCCTCCACGACGGTGGGGTCGGCGACGACCCGGGAGGCGTCGACGGTGTAGGCGAACGGGTGGCCGTCGCGGTCGACGATCGCCCCGCGGAGGGCGGAGATCGGGTACTCGGCGAGCCGGTCCTGCTCGGCGGCGTTGGCGTAGTCGGCGCCGTCCACGCCCTGCAGCAGCACCAGCTTGCCGGTGACGAGCAGCAGCGGGACGACGACGAGCACCAGTCCCCACCGGAGCCGCTTGGCGCCCATCCGCAGCGGCCGGCCCACCCGGCGGCTGCCCGGGGCGCGCCGCGGCACGAAGGCGCCCGAGCGGGGCAGCGGCTCCCGCGCGCCGCGGGGCCCACCGGCGCGCGGGACGGGTCGGGGCACCGCGCCCCGGCCGCCGCGGGCGGCGGTGCGCGGGGCGGCGCGGCGGGCGGGCTGGGGACCGCGGGCGGGCGGGAGCACGCTCAGCCCTCGTCCCCGGCCGCGGCGGGGTCCGGGGCCGGCTCCGGGGTCCCGCGCAGGGTGGCGCTGCCGTCGGCGCCGATCACCAGGTGCCCGGCCGCGCCGGCCGGGACCAGGCCCGCGGCGACGGCGGCCGCGGCCAGCTGCACCGGCGTGCTGCCGGAGACGACCTGCTGCTCCAGCTCCTGCACCTCCTCGGCCTTCTCGGCGTTGGCGTTGCGCAGCTCGGTGGCCCGCAGCGAGTTGACCGCGATGGAGGTGTTGAGCACCAGCAGGCCGATGGTGGTGAGCACCAGCAGCGCGACGACCAGCAGCGCGAACGGCGCCCGGCGCCGGGCCGCCGCGGAGCGGGTGCGCGCCGCGCCGCCGGGCAGCAGCCGCAGCTCGGGGGCCGTGGTGCGGGCCGTGGTGCGGGCCGTGGTGCGGGCCGCCGTCCGGGAGGTCCCCACCCGGGGCGCGGGGCCGGTGGTGCGGGTGCGGGCCGGCCGCGAGGGCAGCGCCCGCAGCGGGCGGGAGGGCAGGGTCCGGGCGACCCGCTCCCCCGGTGCCGACGGCTCGGTGCGCGACGCGCGCGCGGCGGCGCTCACGCCGGCCGCCGGATGCGCTCGGCGGCGCGGACGCGGGCCGACGCCGCGCGCGGGTTGGCGGCGACCTCGTCGTCGGTGGGGCCCTCGCCGCCGCGGGTGAGCAGCCGCAGCACGGGGCCGTACTCGGGCAGCCGGACGGGCAGCTCCGGCGGCGTGCGGTCGGTGGCACCGGCGGCGAGGGTCTGCTTCACGATGCGGTCCTCGAGCGAGTGGAAGGTGATGACGGCGATCCGGCCGCCCACGGCGAGGGCGTCCAGCGCCGCGGGCAGGGCCCGCTGCAGCGCACCGAGCTCGTCGTTGACCTCGATCCGCAGCGCCTGGAAGGTCCGCTTCGCCGGGTTGCCGCCGGTGCGGCGGGTGGCGGCGGGGATGGAGTCGCGCACCAGGTGGGCCAGCCGCTCGGTGCGCGTGAACGGCTCGCGCGCCCGCTCGCGCACGATCGCCGCGGCGATCCGGGAGGCGAAGCGCTCCTCCCCGTACACCCGCAGCACGCGGGTGAGCTCGGCCGCGGAGTAGGTGTTGACGACGTCGGCGGCGGTGCGCGGCGCGCCCGGGTCCATCCGCATGTCCAGCGGCCCGTCGGCGGCGTAGCTGAACCCGCGGTCGGCGCGGTCGAGCTGCAGCGAGGAGACGCCGAGGTCGAACAGGACCGCCTGCACCTCGGCCAGGCCCAGGCCCCCGAGCACCTCGGGCAGCTCGTCGAAGACGGCGGGCACGAGGGTGACGCGGTCGGTGTGGCCGGCGGCGGCGATGCGGGCTGCGGCCTCGGCGCGGGCGTGCGGGTCGCGGTCCAGTCCGACCAGGCGCAGCCCGGGGTGGGCGTCGAGCAGGGCCAGCGAGTGCCCGGCCAGCCCCAGGGTGGCGTCGACCAGCACGGCCCCGTCGGCGGCGCAGGCCGGGCCGAGCAGGTCGGTGACGCGGTCGAGGAGGACGGGGACGTGGACGGCCGGTGCGCTCACGTCGTCCTCCTCGCGGGTCGGGCCCGGCGGGGCGGGCAGGGCGGGTGTCTCATGGTGGCGCGGACGGCGCTCCGGCTGGGGGAGCCGGCCGGGCGTGCCGCGCGGGGAACGGCGCCGCGGGCCCGGGGAGGGAGCCGGCGGGGTGGCCCGGGGAAAGGGAGACCCCCGCCCCCGCGGTGCCGCCTGGCGCCGGGGAAGAGCGTCAGGAGGCGGCCGCGGGAGCGGGGGTCGCCGGATGCCGGTGGCCGGTCCGACCGGCGGCGGGGAACGCCGCCTGCGCACGGGGTCCGAGCCGCGGGGAAGACGGTTCGGGCCGCACCCGGTCGAGCCGCGGGGAAGTCGGCTCGCGGACGGGCGCGCGCGGGGGTCGGGGCGACCGGCGGGACGGGGTCAGGACAGCGTGGGCATCCCCTCGCTCTCCATGGCGGCGAAGGCCGCCTCCTGCTCCTCCACGTAGGCGTCCCACGTGGCCTGGTCCCAGATCTCGAAGCGGGTGTCGACACCCACGACGACCACGTCGCGGTCGAGGCCGGCGTACTGGCGCAGGTTGGCCGGGATGGTGATGCGGCCGGCCTTGTCGGGCTCGACCTCGACCATCGACCCGAAGCTCATGCGGGCGCGCATCCGGGCCTCGGCGGTGTCGGCGGGGGCCATGCTGGCGGCGGCGCGGCTCTGCTCGGCGACCCGGGCCATGGTCAGGCCGTAGACGCAGCGCTCCTGGCCCTTCTTGATCACCATGCCGTCGGCCACCTGGTCGCGGAACCGGACGGGGAGCGCGAGCCGGCCCTTCTCGTCGAGGCGCAGGGCGAAGCTGCCGACGAACACCGGATCACCTCCCCCATGTGGTCCTCCTCGTGTCCTCCGCGGACCCGGGACGGGCCCTGGCTCCCCACCGCGCCACACACTAACCCACTACGCCCCACCAGACACCACTCGACACCATGTCGTGACCCACCCGCTCCACCCGTTGGCGTGCAGGTCAGGGGCGCGGGGACGGCGGGGGGCGGCCGGGTGGGGCACGGTGGGGGGACGGCCCACCGGGAGGGGTCGCGGGGGCCGTCGTGGTGGGGACCCGGGAGGGGCCCGGTGGGGGCGGTGCGCGGACACGTTGCGGACCGCTCCGGGCACGTACCGTGGGCCGGGTGACCGACACCATGCGTGCGGCGGGCGGGACGGCGGGGCTGCCGGTGGACGTCGCCGCGGAGGGCGCGCGGATCGCGGCCAACGTGTCCCGCGTCGTCCAGGGCAAGCCCGACGTCGTCCGCCTCGCCCTCGTGGTGCTGCTCGCCGAGGGCCACCTGCTGGTGGAGGACGTGCCCGGGACCGGCAAGACGACGCTGGCCAAGGCGCTGGCCGGCTCGATCGACGCCAGCGTGCGGCGCATCCAGTTCACCCCCGACCTGCTGCCGAGCGACGTCACCGGCGTGGCCGTCTACGACCAGGAGACCCGGGCCTTCGAGTTCAAGCCCGGCGCGGTCTTCGCCAACGTCGTCGTCGCCGACGAGATCAACCGGGCCTCGCCCAAGACGCAGTCGGCGCTGCTGGAGTGCATGGAGGAGCGGCAGGTCACCGTCGACGGCGTCAGTTACGAGCTGGCCCGGCCGTTCCTGGTGATGGCCACCCAGAACCCGGTGGAGATGGAGGGCACCTACCCCCTCCCCGAGGCCCAGCGCGACCGGTTCACCGCGCGGGTCTCGATGGGCTACCCCGACCGCGAGGCCGAGGTCGCCATGCTCGACGACCGCGGCACCGCCGACCCGCTGGCCTCCCTTGCGCCGGTGGCCGACGCCGGCACGGTGCGCGCGCTGGTGACGGCGGTGCAGTCGCTGCACGTCTCCGACGCGATCCGCCGCTACGTCGTCGCGCTGGTCGAGGCCACCCGCCGCTCCCCCGAGCTGCGGCTGGGCGCCTCCCCGCGGGCCGGGCTGCAGCTGCTGCGCACCGCCCGCGCGTCGGCGGCGCTGTCCGGCCGCGACCACGTGCTCCCCGACGACGTGCAGGCGATGGCCGTCCCGGTGCTCGCCCACCGGCTGCTGCTCACCGCCGACGCCGCGGCCGCGCGCCGCACCGCCGAGCAGGTGGTCACCGCCCTGCTGTCCACCGTGCCCGTCCTCCGCGGGCGCTGACCGCCGTGGGTGGGCCGTTGCGCACGGCGCTGACCTCGCTCACCCTCCGCGGCCGCTGCCTGGTCGCCGCGGGGGCCACCCTGCTCGGGCTCGGCGCGCTGCTCGGCGAGCGGCCGCTGGTGCAGATCGCCGTCTTCGTGCTCGCGCTGCCGCTGGTGTCGGCGGTCGCCGTCGCCCGGCAGCGGTTCCGCGTCGGCGTCCGGCGCACCGTGTCGCCGTCTCGGGTGCCGCGCGGCCAGGACGCCGAGGTGCTGCTCGAGGTGACCAACGCCGACCGGCGGACGGGACGGCTGTGGCTGCTGTCCGAGCACCTGCCGCCCGAGCTGGGCCGTTCCCCCTCGTTCGTCGTCGAGCGGCTGCCCGCCGCCGCGACCGCCGGCATGCGGTACCGGGTGGCCGGCGCCCGCCGCGGCCGGTTCCGGCTCGGCCCGCTGCGGCTGCGCCTGGTCGACCCCTTCGGGCTGGTGCAGCGCACCACCAGCGGCACCGACGGCGCGCCGCTGGTGGTCGTGCCGCGGGTCCGGCCGCTGGGGCCCGGTGGCCCGGGCGGCGGGCACGGAGGCGGCGGCGAGGGCGCCCGCCGCTCGATCGCGGTGCACGGCGAGGACGACGTGAGCACCCGCGCGTACCGGCACGGCGACGACCTGCGGAAGGTGCACTGGCGGGCCACCGCCCGCACCGGCGAGCTCATGGTCCGGCTGGAGGAGCGGCCCTGGCGCGCCCAGGCGGCGCTGCTGCTCGACACCCGCACCCGCGCCCACCTGCTCACCCGCGCCGCCGGCCCGGGACCGGTCGCCGGCGGCGCCGTCCCCGGCCCGCCCGGTGACCCGACGCCGCCGCAGGACAGCCTCGAGTGGCTGGTGGAGGCCGCGGCGAGCATCGGCACCGCGCTGGCACGGCGGGGGGCGGCGCTGCGCGTGGTCACCACCGCCGGCGAGCTCACCCCCACCGCGCCGGACGGCGGCCGCGCCGCCCCCGCCGCGCGGGCGGCCCTGGGACCGGGCGAGCTGCTGGACCGGCTGGCCACGCTCGGCCCCGGCCGCGGCACCGGCCTGGGACCGGCCGCGGAGCTCCTGCACCGCGTGGCGGGCGAGGGCCCGGTCGTCGCGCTGCTCGGCGCGGTCGGCCCCGACGACCTCACCGAGCTCGTCGCCGCGCGCTCGGGCCCGTCCGCCGACGTCGCGGTCCTGCTCGACGTGGCCAGCTGGGCCGATCCCGGCGCCCGCAGCAAGCGCGGGCTGTCGGCCACGGCGCGCGCGGCGCTGACCGCCCAGCTGGAGCAGTCCGCGACGCTGCTGCGCGGCGCGGGCTGGCAGGTCGTCGTCGCCGGCTCCTCGTGCACCGTCGAGGCCGTGTGGGCCGACCTCGCCCCGGCCTCCGCCGGGGTCCGGGGCGGCGGCGTCCTGGGGGTGCCGGCGTGACCACGCTCGCCCCGCCGCCGCCCCCGGTCCGGTCCGGCCGGCCGGTCCCGCCGCCGGTCCCCGCCCCCCCGCCGGCGCCCGTGCCGCCGGGCACGCTGTCCCGCGAGGGCGGCACGACGCTGGCCGCCGCGGTCGCCACCGCGCTGGGCAGCTGCGCCCTGGCGCCGGTCTTCACCCGCCCGGCCTGGGCGCCGCCGGCGCTGGCGGCGATCGCGGTGGTCGCCCTCACCGGGCTGGCGCTGCGCGCGGCCGGGCCGGCGCTGTGGGCGTGGGCGTCCGGCGGCCGGGCGCTGCCCGCCCGCGCCGGCGCCGCCGGCGTCCCGCTGGTGCCGCTGGGCCAGCTGGCCGCCCTGCTCTGCCTGATGACGGCGCTGTTCGCCCCCGGCGACGCGATCGGCGGCTGGCTGCCCACCCCCGGCTCCCTCGGCGACCTCGCCGCGGTGCTCACCGACGGCTCGGCCGAGATCCGCGAGCAGTCCACACCGGCGCTGCCGCTGACCGGCCTGCTCACGCTCACCGTGCTGCTGGTCGGGATCGTCGCCGTCGTCGTCGACCTGATCGCCGTCGGCGGTCGGCAGCCGGCCCTCGCCGGGCTGGGGCTGCTGGTCCTGTTCTGCGTGCCGGTCAGCACGGTCACCGGCAGCATCGGGCTGACGGCGGTCGCGGCCCCGGCCGCGGGGCTGGCGCTGCTGCTGTGGGCCGACCAGGCGCGGCGGCTGGCCGCGCGGGCCGGGCGGCGCGGCGGCGCCGGCGGGCTCGCCGCGACCGGCACCGCCGCGCTGGCCCTGGCCGCCGCCCTGGTGGGCGGCAGCGTGGTGCCGACCCTGCCCGAGGGCCGGGTGGTCGCCGGCTTCGGTCCCGGGGGCGGCGGCGGGTCGACCGGCACCGCACTCGACGCGGCCGCGGCGCTGCAGGGCCAGCTCACGCTGCCCCAGCCGATCGACCTGCTGCGGTTCGACGCCTCGGTCCTGGACCCCGGCTACCTGCGCGTGGTGACCCTCGACGTCTACAGCGCCGAGGACGGCTGGACGGTGGGCAACCTCGACGGCGAGACGTCGGTGGGGCAGCCCGACGACCTCGCGCCGCTGCCCGGGCGCCGCGACGGCCGGCGGGTCGAGGCCACGATCACCGCGGTCGGCCACGACGACCGTTTCCTGCCGGTGCTCACCTCCCCCCTGACGGTGGAGATCGCCGACCCCGGGGCCTGGCGGTTCGACCCCACCACCGGCACCGTCTTCGGCCGCGACGTCACCACCGCGGCCCAGAGCTACCGGGTCACCGCCGTCGAGGCCCGCCCCACCGAGGACGACCTGCGCGCCGCCGGCGAGGTGCCGCCCGGCTCGCCGGTGCGCGAGCGCGACACCGCGCTGCCGCCGCTGGACCCCGCCGTCACCGACCTGGTCGCGAGCCTCACCGCGGGCGCGGCCACCCCCTACGACGCGGTGCGCGCCATCCAGGGCCACTTCTCCCGCGCGAACGGCTTCGTCTACAGCCTCGCGACCCGGCCGGGCACCAGCGGCGACGACCTCGTCGACTTCCTGCAGCTCAAGCAGGGCTACTGCGAGCAGTACGCCGGGGCGATGGCCGCCATGGTGCGGGCCGCGGGCATCCCCGCCCGGGTCGCGCTGGGCTACACGCCCGGCCGGGTGCAGCCCGGCGGCGGGCGACTGGTCACCAGCGACGACGCGCACGCCTGGGTCGAGGTGTACTTCGACGACCTCGGCTGGGTGCCGTTCGACCCCACCCCGATCGACAGCGAGCGCGCCGTCGACCTGCCGTGGGCGCCGCGGCCGGCCGACCAGGAGGTGCTCGAGCGCCCGCAGGACGTCCCGACCGCGCCGACCGCGCCGCAGAGCGTCCCGACGCCGCAGCAGGACCGGGTGGACGGCGCCACCCCGCAGGGCACGACGGCCGCGCAGACGTCGTCGGCGCGGCCGGTGCTGGTCGCCGCCGGCGTGCTGCTGGGGCTGGCCGCGCTGCTGGCCGCTCCGGCCGGCGCCCGCGCGCTGCAGCGGCGCCGCCGGGTGGCCGGCGGGAGCCCCGCCGCGCTGTGGGACGAGCTCGCCGCGACCGCGCGGGACCTGGGCCTGCCCTGGGACCCCGCGCAGACCCCGCGGCAGCAGGCGGCGGCGCTGACCCGCACCCTCGACGGCGTCGCGGTCGCGGGGGGCGCGCACCGGGCCGGCGTCCCCGACGCGGCCGACGCGGTCGGGCGGCTGGCCCGGGCGGAGGAGGCGGCCAGCTACGGCCGCCCCGGCGCGCCCGCCGACCCGTCCCTGGGCGCCGCGCTGACCCGGGCGCGGCGGGGGCTGACCGCGGCGGCGGCGCCGCGGGCCCGGCTGCGGGCGCTGCTGTGGCCCGCGTCGCTGGGCGACGCGCTCGCGGCCGCGGTCACCGCGAGGCTCCCCCGCCGGAACCCCGCCGCCTGAGCCCGCCCCGCCGGTCCCGGGCCGGCGGGGCTACGGCCGGGCCGCCCGGACCGAGGCGCCGTGCCGGTCGATGGCCACGACCGGCTCGTCCCCCACCACCCAGGCGTCGTGCCCCGGCGGCAGCGACGTGACCTCACCGGGACCGGACTCGATCTCGGTGCCGTCGGCCATCACGACGTGGATGCGGCCGGAGACCTGGTACTGCTGGTGCGGGGCCTGGCACAGGTCCGCGCCGGCCACCGGCCGGACGTGCTCGGACCACCGCCAGCCGGGCTGGACGGTGATGCGGCCGACCTCGGCGCCGCCGGCCAGGTGCAGCAGCTCCAGCCGCCAGTTCTCACCCTGCCGGACCTCGTCGGGGCGGTCGAAGGACAGGTGCTCCAGGGGCTGTGTCTGCGTCGTCCGGACTCCCCCTCCCGATCGGCTCGTGGGGCAGGCCCCATCGTCCTCGTCCCCCCGGGACGGGTCGGCTCCCGCGGCCACGGGAACGGCGACGGCCGCCGTCCCGGGTGGGACGGCGGCCGTCGCGGGGTCTCGCGGGCTACTGGTCGTAGCGGCGGCGGAAGCGCTCCTCGAGCCGGTTCTTCAGCGGCTGCTTGCGGGGCCTGCCGCCCCGGCCGCGGCCGCCCTGCGCGCCGCGGGCACCGGCCGGGCCGGTCTCGACGGCGCCGGTGGCCGAGCGGTAGTTGAGGACGCCGAGCGCGGCGCCGCCGAACATGACGAGGAACCCGAGGACGCCCAGCGGCACGGACGGGACGACGGCACCACCGACGAGGACGGCCAGGCCCACCACGACCAGCAGCGCACCGAGCTGCAGCTTCCGCCGCGCCCTGAGCCTGCGGTCGCCGGTGCGGACGGAGGAGGCGAACTTGGGATCGTCGTCGACGAGGGCGCGCTCGATCTGCTCCAGCAGTCGCTGCTCGTGCTCGGAGAGCGGCACCGAGACCTCCAGGTGGGCGGAGCCAGACACCGCCGGGTCCGTACCCGGTGGTGACACCGAGGATACGAGCCGTCGGCGGGGTGCGAAAGGCGAGTGCGCGGCGACCCGCCGTACCGCCGTCGTGACCACCCCTCCGGGGGGTCCCCGGGCGGTCCCCGGGCCCGTCTCAGCGCACCCGGCGGTCGCGGTCGCGGTGCAGCAGGGTGGCCGGCCGCACCGCGCCGGCGCCGAACCGGCGGGCGGCCCGGTCGGCGGCCAGCTCGGCGTCGCGGCGGCCGTGCTCGCGGGCGCCGAGCTCCAGCTGGCGGGGCGCCTGGCCGGCCGGGACCAGCCGCTCGGCCCGCACGCCGACCAGCCGGATCCGCGCCCGGTCCAGCCCGAGGGCGTCGAACAGGGCGCGCGCGGTCTCGTACACGTCCTGTCCGACGTCGGTGGGGACGCCGAGGGTGCGGCTGCGGGTGAGGGTGGTGAAGTCGGCGAAGCGGACCTTGATGCTCACCGTGCGGGTCAGCCAGCCGCCCGCGCGCAGCCGGGCCGCCGTCCGCTCGGACAGCCGCAGCAGCTCCCGGTGGACGACCGCGGGGTCGTCGACGTCGGTGGGGAAGGTCTCCTCGTGCCCGGTCGACCGCTCCGGCTCGTCGGGCACCACCCGGCGGGGGTCGCGGCCCCAGGCGAGCTCGTGCAGGTGGCCGCCGGCGGCGGGGCCCAGCGCCCGCTGCAGGGTGCGCGCCGGGACGTGCGCGAGGTCGCCGACGGTGCGCAGCCCCAGCCGCAGCAGCACCTGCTCGGTCTTCGCGCCCACACCCCACAGGGCGCCGACCGGCAGCGGGTGCAGGAAGTCGATGACCTCGGCCGGGCGGACGACGAGCAGCCCGTCGGGCTTGGCGTGGGTGGAGGCGAGCTTGGCCACGAACTTGGTGCCGGCCACGCCGACGGAGCAGGTGATGCCCTGCTCGTCGAAGACGCGGGCGCGCAGGTACTCCCCGATCTCGGCGGCGTCGCCCAGCCGGCGCCCGGCCCCGCCGACGTCGAGGAAGGCCTCGTCCAGGCTCAGCGGCTCCACCAGCGGGGTCACCGACCGGAACAGCGCCATGACCGCGCGGGACACCTCGGCGTACAGCGCCGTGTCCCCCGGCAGCACGGTCGCCGTCGGGCACAGGCGCAGCGCCCGCGCCGTCGGCATGGCGGCGTGCACGCCGTACGCGCGGGCCTCGTAGGTGGCCGAGGTGACCACCCCGCGGTTGCCCGCGCCGCCGACGATGACCGGCGTGCCGGCGAGCTCGGGGTGACGGCGGACCTCCACGCTGGCGAAGAACGCGTCCATGTCGACGTGCAGCACCGCGCACCCCTCGGCACGCCCCCCCGACGACCCCACGCGACCTCCCCGTTCGAACACGTGTTCGGAGACTAGCGGCCCTCCCCGAGAGGCGGCGCGCCGTCCCCGGCGTGTCCGGGCGCCTCGGGAAGACGCTGGTCGGCGCATGTGTGACCGGCCCACGGGCGAGGTAGGTGGGACACCACCGACCGCCGTCCGGCGGACGGTCCCGACCCGGATCCCGGAGGAGCCCGATGGCGCTCGACGACGACGACATGACCAGCACGGAGGGTCCGGCCGACAGCGGAGCCGGCGAGGGCACGCCCGGCCAGCACGACGGCGGCGCCGACGGCGGTGCCGACAGCGGCGCGGGCCACGGCCCGGCCGACGGTGGCGCGGCCGGCGGCGGTGCCGACGGCGGTGCCGACGGCGGCGCGGACGGCGGTGCGGACGGTGGCGCCGACGGCGGTGCCGACGGCGGCGCGGACGGCGGTGCGGACGGCGGTGCGGACGGTGGCGCCGACGGCGGCGCGGACGGTGGCGCCGATGGCGGTGCCGATGGCGGTGCCGACGGCGGTGCCGACGGTGGCGCGGACGGTTCGGCCTGAGCCAGGACCCGACCGCCGCGGGGCCGGGCGGGGCTGACGCCCGCCCGGCCCTGCGCCGGTGCACGCACCTCGACCCCGCGGTCTTCGCCGAGCAGTACTGGTCCCGCCGCCCGCTGCTCGCCCGCGCCGAGGACACCGGGGAGTCGTTCACCGACCTGCTGACGCTGACCGACGTCGACGAGCTGCTGTCGCGGCGCGGCCTGCGCACGCCGTTCCTGCGCATCGCCAAGGACGGCGCCGTCGTCGACACCCAGCGGTTCACCACCTCCGGGGGCGCCGGCGCCGAGGTGGCCGACCAGGTCTCCTCCGACGCCGTCCTGCGGCTGTTCGCCGACGGCAGCACCGTGGTCCTGCAGGGCCTGCACCGGCTGTGGCCGCCGCTGATCGAGTTCGCCGACCAGCTCGCCGCCGACCTGGGGCACCCCACGCAGGTCAACGCGTACGTCACGCCGCCGTCCTCGCGCGGGTTCAGCCCGCACTACGACGTCCACGACGTCTTCGTGCTGCAGGTGGCCGGCGAGAAGCACTGGACCGTCCACGAGCCGGTGCTCGAGGAGCCGCTGCGCACCCAGCCGTGGACCGACCGCCGGGCCGCCGTCGCCGCGGCCGCCGGGCGCGAGCCGGTGGTCGACGCCGTGCTGCGCCCGGGCGACACCCTCTACCTGCCGCGCGGCTACCTGCACTCGGCGGTCGCGCTCGGGCGGACCAGCGCACACCTGACCATCGGCGTGCACTCGGTGACCCGCTGGGCCGCGGCCGAGTCCGCGCTGGACCTGGTGCGGGTGCTGGCCGCCGAGGACCGGGAGCTGCGCCGCGCCCTGCCGCTGGGCCTGGACCTGTCCGACCCGGCGTCGGTCCGCGACGACGTCGCCACGGTCGTGACCGCGCTGCAGGAGTGGCTGGGCCGGGTGGACCCCGGCGAGGTCGCCGAGCGGCTGCGCTCGCGGACCTGGTCGCAGGTGCGCCCCGAGCCGGTGGCGCCGCTGGCCCAGGCCACCGCGGCGGCCGCACTCACCCCGGACACCGTGCTGCGGCTGCGCCGCCGGCTGCGCTGCGCGCTGCGGGAGGCCCCGGCCACCGCCGAGGGCGAGCGGGTGGCGCTGCTGGCCGGCCGCCGCCGGCTGGAGTTCCCCGCCTCGACCCGCGCCGCGCTGGAGGGGCTGCTGGCCGCCGGCGAGCTCAAGGTCGCCGACCTGGCCGGCCTCGACGCCGACGACCGCCTCGTCCTCGCCCGCCGGCTGGTCACCGAGTCGATCGCGCTCGTCGCCGACGCGGCGGTGCAGGGCGCGCACGGGTTCGACGGCGTCCCGGCCACCGCCCCCGAGCCGGGCCCGCACGGACCGGGCGCCCCGGCGCCCGACGCCGGCGGGGACGATGGGGAGCGTGCCGACGCCCTCGGGACCGGGTCGTGACCCCGTCACCCGCCCCCGGGTGACCGCTCCCGTCCCCGCGCGCGCCGGCCGGCTCGACGCCACCCGCTGCTCGGTCACGGCCCTGGTCCGGGGGGACTCCCCCGTGGCCACGGCCGGGCCGGCGCAGCGCTGGCTGCTCGTCGAGCAGCCGGGCCCGTGGGGCCGCGACGCGCTGACCGGCTCCCGCATCGACCCGGCGGTGACCGCCCGGCTGGCCGCGCGCGCCCGCGCCGAGGGCGTGCGGGTGCTGCTCGTTCGCCGGCCCGGCGACCGGGCCGCGGACTCCGGGCGCCGCTGGGCCTACGCCGACGGCCGCCCGGGCCGCGAGGGCCTGTGGTGGTCCACCCGCACCGACGACGCCGACCTGGTCGAGGTGCCCTGGGACGGCTCGGTGGGCGACCGCGCCGACCGGCCGGTGTACCTGGTGTGCACGCACGGGCAGCACGACGCCTGCTGCGCGCTGCGCGGCCGGCCGCTGGCCGCGGCGATGCCCGCGCCCGCCGACGTCTGGGAGTGCAGCCACCTCGGCGGCTGCCGGTTCGCCTCCAACGTGCTGGTGCTGCCGCACGGGTTCGCCTACGGGCAGGTGCCCGGCGACGGCGCCGACCTGGTCGCGGCGCACGCGCGCGGCGAGGTGGCGCTGCCGTGGCTGCGCGGGCGGGCCGGGCTGCCGCTGCCCGCGCAGGCCGCCCAGCAGGCCGCCCGTGAGCGGCTGGGTCTGCTCGGCGTCGACGACCTGCCGGTGCGCGGCTCCCGGCGCCTGGCCGCCACCGCGGCGGAGGACGCCGACGGCGTCGAGCGGTTCGAGGTGGTGCTCGGCGGCGCGGACGGCGACGTCGTGGTGCGGGTGGAGAGCCGGCCGGCGGACGAGGCGGCGCAGCTGACCTGCCGGGCGGTGCACGCGGCGCACCCGCGCACGTGGACGGCGCTGTCGGTGTCCCCGGTCCGCTGAGCCCGGCCGCTAGGCCAGCGCCCGGCCGCGGGCGAGCAGCAGCGGGATCGCGACCTCGGCGTCGGTGAGCGACCCGTGGTAGGCGGCCAGCCGGCTCGGTCCCGGCTCGGTGGCCGAGGCGGTGACCGCCCACGGGCCGCGGGCGAGCGCGACGACGTCGCCGATGCGGGCGGCCATCCCCTCGCCGACGGCGCCGAACACCCCGCTGGCGACCGCCTCCTCCCGCCCGGCCACCCACGCCCGGTCACCGAGCACGCCGCGCCAGGCGTCGAGGACGTCGGCGGCGGCGCCCGGGACGGTGTGCGCGTAGCGGGCGCGGGGCTCGCCGGCCAGCAGCGCGACGCCGTCGAGCAGGGCGGGCTCGTCGTCGACGTCGAGGCGGGTGCCGGCGGGGACGTCGAGCATGCCGTGGTCGGCGGTGACCAGCAGGGCGGCGTCGTCGGGCAGGCCGGCGACCACCTGCTCGACCACCCGGTCGACCAGCGTGAGCTGCACCCGCCAGCTGGCGGAGTCGACCCCGCGCACGTGGCCGGTGAGGTCGAGCTCGGGGGTGTAGCCGTAGACCAGCCCGGTGGGGGTGGCGGCCAGCGACTGCAGCAGCACGGCGGCGAGGTCGCCGGCGCCGACCGTGCCCGCGTAGGCCGCGCCCCGGTACACGGCGGTGGTGAGGCCGGAGCCGGCGTAGGCGTAGGGGGCGACGGCGGTGACCGGCAGGCCGGCGGCCGCGGCCTGCTCGAAGACCGTGGGGCGGGGCTGCCAGTCGCGGGGGTCGGGGTCGTCGGCCCACTGCACGTGGTTGAGCAGCCGGTCCTCGCCGGGGACGGCGGTGACGAAGCCGAGGACGCCGTGCCCGCCCGGGGGGACGCCGGTGCCGAGCGTGGCGAGGCTGACCGGGGTGGTGCTCGGGCAGGGGGCGGCGAGGTCGCCGGCGGGCGTGGCCAGCGCGGCGAGGGCCGGGGCGAGGTGCGCGTGCGCGCGCAGCAGGTGCGCGCCGAGGCCGTCGACGAGCAGGACCGCGACCCGGCGGGCGCCGGCCAGGGCCGCGGTGAGGCCGAGCGGGTCGGCGGGTAGGCCGCCGCGGTCGACGCCGACCCCCAGGGCGGCGGCCGCGCCGGGCAGGACGTCGGCGAGGCTGGCCGCGCCGTAGGCGGGGCGGACGAGGTCCGGCGGCAGCGCCGTCACGGGCGCGTGGCCAGGACGTGCAGGCCGGCGGCGACGTCGCGGTAGGGCGAGGTGCCGGCCAGCGCGAGCTCGAGGCGGCGGACGGCCTCGGGGTCGGCGCCGGAGCTCGCGTCGAGCAGGTCGGCGACGACGGCGACGCCGCGCCACTCCTCCGGCTCGAGCCCGGCGTTGCGCAGCAGCGCGAGCAGGTCCTCGGCGGCGAACCGGCGGCGGGCGGGGCGGGTGCGGCCGGGGGCGGGGTCGCGGTCCTCGAGCAGGGCCAGCGCCTCCTTGGGGTGGCCGCCCAGCGCCCGGGCGAGGACGGCGCCGGCCCGGTTGGCGGTCGCCACGCTCACCCGGCCGCCGGGGCGCAGCGCGCGGGTGATCTCGCCGAGGGTGGTGGCGGGGTCGTCGACCACCTCGAGCACCGCGTGGCACAGCGCGAGGTCGTAGCCGCCGCCGTCGGGACCGTCGCTGCCGAGGGGCAGCTCGTGCAGCAGGTCGCCGTCGCCCTGCAGGCCGCGGACCCGGTCGCCCACCCCGGCGGTCTGCGCCCGGCGCTCGAGGGTGGCCAGCGCGTCGGCGCTGGGGTCGACGACGGTGACCTCGTGGCCGCGGCGGGCCAGCGGGACGGCGAAGACGCCGCTGCCGCCGCCGACGTCGAGGACCCGCAGCGGGGTCCCCGCGCCGGCCAGCGGGTCGAGCGCGGCCCAGACCGCGGCGGTCCGGACGGGCAGCTGCTCGCCGGTGGACGGTGCGGGGGCGGTCACCCGTCCGACCCTAGTGGCGGGGGTCTCCCCGCACCGGCCCGCGGCCGGTTCAGGCGGAGACCGGGTCGGCGGCGCGCTCCAGGTCGGCGACGACGATCTTCCGCATGGTGAACATCTGCTCGACGGCGCGGCGCCGCCGGTCGGGGTCGGGGTCGGCCTGCAGCTCCAGCAGCCGGACGGGCACGACCTGCCAGGAGACGCCGAAGCGGTCCTTCAGCCAGCCGCAGGGGGCCTCCTGGCCGCCGTCGGTGAGCCGGTCCCAGTAGTGGTCGACCTCGGCCTGGTCGGCGCACAGGACCTGGAAGGAGATGGCCTCGCTGAACCGCCAGTCCTGCGGGCCGCCGTTGAGGCCGACGTACTCGGTGTCGCCGAGCCGCCAGCTGACCGTGAGGACCTGCCCCTCCCGCGCGGGGTCCTCGGCGCCGTAGCGGACGGTGCCGAGGACCTCGGCGTCCGGCCAGATCGACGTGTAGAAGCGCGCGGCCTCCTCGGCCTCGGTGTCGAACCACAGGCACGGGATCTGCTTCGGCACGGCTGTCCTCCTCCACGGTGCCGGCCGGGACGCCGGCGCTCGGGAGGGCAGACGCCGCGGACGCCCGGGACTCATCGGTGCGCCGGCCGGTGCGGGGCGGGCGGGCGTCAGTGGCCGGAGCTGCCCGGGCTGGAGTGCCAGACCTTGCGCGGCGCGGCCGCTGCGGCGCTCCGTCCTGCCGCGGCGCTCCGTCCTGCCGCGGCGCTCCGTCCTGCCGCGGCGCGGCGGGCGGCGGTCGCGGCGTCGTCCCCGGCGGGCTTGACGTCCGCGTACGGCGACATCCGGAAGCCGGTCGGGTGCACGAGCACCGGCTTGACCACCACCGGCCGCGAGCCGTGCGAGGCCGCCGCCCCGGCGATGGCCTGGTCGGTGTACTCCCCCGGCGCAGCCATGTGCTCGGCCACCGCGGCGAGGCCGCCGGTCTCCCAGGCCTCGTACAGCGCGGGCAGCTCCCAGGCGCCGGTGGCCCGGATCGACACCCCGCGCGGGCCGGTGCGCCGCAGCACCCCGCGGATCACCAGCAGCCACGAGTGGAACACCGTCGCCGCGTAGGGGCCCTGCACGTCCTCGAAGAAGGTCGAGTCGGTGCAGCCGGTGCCGTCGTCGAGGGTCACGAACACCACCCGGCGCCCCGACCGGATCGGCGGGGTCTGGGTGGCCACCTTGACCCCGGCCACCAGCACCTCGGCGCTGCTGCGGGCACCGAGCAGCTCCCCCGCCGGCACCGCCCCGATCGCCGAGAGGAACGGCCGGTAGAAGTCGACGACGTGGCGGCTGGCGTCCAGCCCGAGCACCTCCAGCTCGGCACGGACCAGCTCGGCGTCGGTGAACTCCGGCAGCCCGGACCCCCCGCCCCACTCCGGCCCGGTCTGCTCGGGACCGCCTCCTCCCGGGGGTCCCGCGTCCCCGGGGTCGAGGCCGAGCAGGTCCAGGCTGAGCTGCCCCACCGACCCGGCCTTCGCCCCGCTGCGGCTCCACCGGTCCAGCTCGCCGATCTGCAGCAGCAGGTCGCGGCGGGTCACCGACCGGCGTGAGCGGGTGGGCCGGCCGGCCTCGCGGTCGCGCACGCCGAACCCGTAGAGCGAGTCGAACCCGCCGGCGAGCACCAGCCGCTCGACCACCGGCCGGGACACCGCGGCCCGCGACCAGAAGTCGGTCAGCGACCGGTAGGGCTGCCCGGCCACGATCCGCTCCACCTCGTCCTCGCCGATGCCCTTGACGTCGGTGAGCGACAGCCGGATCCCGTAGCCCGACGGGTCGGGCATCGCCGCCGGCATCCACTCCGGCCGCCGCCAGTCCTCCCGCCGGTCCTCCGGCGCCAGCCGCTCCACCCGGTAGGTGCCGGTCGAGGCGTTGACGTCCAGGCCCAGCACCCGGATCCCGAAGTTGCGGGCGTCGTCGAGGATCAGCCGCTTCGGGTACATGCCCGGGTCGTGGGTGAGCACCCCCGCGAGGAAGGCCGCCGGGTGGTGGGTCTTCAGCCACGCCGACTGGTAGGTGGGCAGCGCGAACGCCGCCGCGTGCGCCTTGCAGAACCCGAACGAGCCGAAGGCGACGAGCACCTCCCACACCCTCTCGACGACGTCGACCGGGTAGCGCCGCAGCGCCTCGGGCACGAACCAGGCCCGCACCTCCGGGTGCAGCTCCCGGTCGCCCAGCGCGCGGCGCGCCTCGTCGGCCTGGGCGAGGTCGCAGCCGGTCATCTGCGCCACGATCTGCAGCACCTGCTCGTGGAAGACGACGACCCCGGCGGTCTCCCGCAGGAACGGCGCGAGGTCCTCGTGCGGGTAGACCGGGTCCTGCCAGCCGTTCCGGGCCAGCAGGAACGGCGTCACCATGTCGCTCTTCACCGGCCCGGGCCGGAACAGCGAGATGTCGATGACGATGTCCTCGAACGTCTCCGGCCCGAACTTGCCGACCAGCTCCCGCTGCCCCGGCGACTCGATCTGGAACATGCCGAGCGTCCGGGTGCTGCGGATGAGCTCGAACGTCGTCGGGTCGTCGCGCGGGACGGCGTCGACGTCGACGGTCTCGCCGTCGACCCGGGCCACCTCGTCGAGGGCGTGCGCGATCGCCGACTGCATCCGGATGCCGAGCAGGTCGAGCTTGAGCAGCCCGAGCTCCTCGACGTCGTCCTTGTCGAACTGGCTCATCGGGTAACCGAGGTAGCTGCTCTCCACCGGCGTCCGGTCGAGCAGCGTGGCGTCGGACAGCAGCACGCCGCACGGGTGCAGCGCGATGTGCCGGGGCAGGCCGTCGAGCCGGGCGACCAGGTCGAACAGCAGGTCGAGGTCGCCGGTGCCGCCGCCCCGCCGCGAGCCCATCCGGCTGGCCCGCAGCTCCGGCAGGTCGCGCAGCGCGGCGTGCACCTGGTTGGCCCGGACGTGCGGGAACGCCTTGGCGACGGCGTCGATCTCGGCCGGCGGCAGGCCGAGCGCGGCGCCGACGTCGCGGATGGCGTGCCGCACCCGGTAGGTGTCCATCATCGAGATGCAGCTGACCCGGTGGGCGCCGAAGCGGTCGAGGACCGCGTCGTAGACCTCCGTCCGCCGGGCGGACTCCACGTCGATGTCGATGTCGGGCAGCTGGTGGCGCAGCGGGGAGAGGAACCGCTCCATCAGCAGGCCGTAGCGGATCGGGTCGACGTCGGAGATGCCGAGCAGGTAGGTGACCAGGCTGCCCGCGCCCGACCCCCGCGCCGCGGCCCGGACCCGCAGGCCCCTGATCAGGTCGACGACGTCGGCGACGGTGAGGAAGTAGGAGGGGTAGCCGAGGGAGTCGATGACGGCGAGCTCCTCCTCGAGCCGCCGGGTCACCTTCTCCGTGCGGGCCATCCCGCGCCGGCCGAGCCCGGCCTCGCAGCGGGCGCGCAGCACCTCGGACGGGTCCGTCCCGCGCTCGCCGGGCGCGGTGACGACGTCGAGCTCGGGATAGCGCACGGTGCCGATGCCGAGGTCCTCGCGGACGTCGACGGCGCACTGCTCGGCCAGCCGGGCGGTGCGCTCGGTCAGCCGCAGCGCGGCGTCGCGGTCGGGGCCGGCGAGGTCGGCGGCGACCTCGGCCATCTCCTTGCCCGACTTGAGGTAGCCCTCGGCGGTGCGCCGGTCGACGTGCCGGGTGTCGAGGGCGACCAGCCGCCGGGAGGCGTCGAGGACGTCGGCGGTGGGCGCGTCGAGGGCGTCGACGTAGCGGACGGCGTTGGTGAGCACCGCCGGCACGCCCTCCTCCTCGGCGAAGCGCAGCAGCCGCTGGGCGCGGGAGCGGTCGCCCCGGCCGCGGTGGTGCACCACCTCCAGCACCAGCGAGCCCGGGCCGAACACCGACCGCCAGGCGTCCAGCCGCGCGGAGGCGACGTCGGCCCGCCCGGCCGCGAGCGCCCGGCCCACCGGCGAGTCCGGTCCCAGCACCGCGACCAGCCCGGGCGCGTGCTCGGCGGCCAGCGCGAGCGAGGCCACCGGCTCGCCGCGGGTGCCGCGCAGGTGCGTGGCACTGGTCAGCCGGCACAGCGAGCGCCAGCCGGCGCCGTCGCGGGCGAGGAAGGTGACCCGCGGCAGCCGCGGGTCGACGCCGGCGCCGCCCCGCACGGGGCTGCGCCGCGCCGGCGCCGGCCGCGCGGGGGCGTGCCCGGTGCGGCGCAGGGAGAACTCGTCCTCGCCCAGCACGTGCGCCCGTGCCGGCGGCACGGTCGTGTCCACCGCCGGCGCGACCGCGAGGTCGACGCCGAACACCGGCCGCAGCCCGGCCGACCGGCAGGCCAGCGCGAACTTGACCGCGCCGTACAGACCGTCGCGGTCGGTCAGCGCCAGCGCCGTCATGCCGTGCTCGGCGGCGCGCGCGACCAGGTCGGCCGGGTGGTTGGCCCCGTACCGCAGGGAGTAGCCGGAGGCGACGTGCAGGTGGACGAAGGGGTCCCCGCTCACCGCCCGCGGGCGGGACGGTGCGCGGTGCCGCCGACCACGCGCGGCCGGGGCGCCGGCTCGGGCGTGGTGGCCAGCAGCTCCTCGACCACGGCGAGGAAGGTCCCGGCGTCGCGGACCAGGTCGTCGGCCTCGCGCTCGGTGACCGCGCGGGACAGCCCGGCCTCGGCGGCGGCGCGCTTGGCCGCGCCGGCGGCGAAGAAGGTGGCCCACTCCCCCAGCTCGGGGGCGACCTGCTCGAGCAGCACCCAGGCGCTGCGCGGCCGGCGGCGGCCGCTCTCCGGCCGGGTGCGGGCGGCCAGCACCCCCGCGGCGGCCCGCAGCGCCGCCAGGTGCGCGGTGGCGTAGCGCCGGCACGCGTCGGGGGCGTGCCGGGCCTCGGCCAGGGCCCGGGTGGCCTGGTCCAGCAGCTGGCCCGCGGCCGCCGGGAGCGGCGGGGGCAGGGGCAGCTGCTCGGCCACGGCGCGCGCGGCGCCCATCAGTCGTGCACCCGCACGAGCGACCAGCGGTTGTCCGCGGCGTCCCAGCACAGGTCGTAGACACCGGCGAAGCTCATCCGCGAGCGGCCGGCCCGCAGCGCCTCCACCCGGAACACCTCGCGGGGGGCGACCAGGTCGGCCGAGGCGCCGCCGGTGGTGCCGGCGGCCCGCTGCCACCACGGCGCGGTCTCGACCCACGAGTCGAGCAGCTCGCCGACGACGTAGCGGCCCTGCCCGCGCCAGAACTGCGCCGGCCCGAGCGGACCGCGCTCGACCTGCACCTCCTCGCCGGCCCGCTCGCCGACGTCACCCAGCACCCGGCTCATGCCCGTCTCCCCACCCCGTGCCGTCCGACGGTCCGCCCACCGCCCGGGCGGGGAAGGTCCCGGGGCGGTGGCCGACCTGTTCGAACGTGTGTTCGAACAGGTCGAGTAGACCCGACCGCGCCGGTCCCGTCAAGCCGGACGCGCCACCGCGTCCTCCCCGGGAGGAGCCCCTCCCGACCGCGTGCCGGACGGTACGGCGGGGGTCCGACAGCGGTGGCAGGATCAGCGCATGAGCCGACCCGCCCACCCCCGGGTGGCCGCGATCGCCGACCTGCTCGCCGGGGCCGGCGCCACCGGGCGGGTCCACGAGCTCGCCGACGGCGCGCACACCGCCGCCGCGGCCGCCGCACAGCTCGGCGTCCCGGTCGGGGCCATCGCCAACAGCCTGGTGTTCGACGTCGGCGGGCAGCCGCTGCTCGTGCTGACCAGCGGCGCGCACCGGGTCGACGTCGCGAAGGTGGCCGCCCTGCTCGGCGTGCCCCGCGTGGAGCGCGCCTCGGCCGCCTTCGTCCGCGAGCACACCGGCCAGCCGATCGGCGGGGTCGCCCCCATCGGCCACCCCGGGCCGATCGGCACGCTCGTCGACGTCGAGCTGGCCCGGTACGACCGCGTCTGGGCCGCCGCCGGCCACCCGTCGGCCGTCTTCCCCACCAGCTACGACGAGCTGCTGCGACTGACCGCCGGCACCCCCGCCGAGGTCGGGAGCGGCCCGACCGCCGACGGTCCGGCCGCCGCTCCCCACCCCGCCGCGGTGGGCCCGTGAACGAGGAGAACCCCGTGACCGGCACGACGCCCGCGACGCGGGTGACCGAACTGCCCGCAGGCTGGCTGCGCGAGCACATGCACGAGGCGCTGGCCATCTACGGCGAGGCGATGGGCTACGACGCCTCGGTGGTCGCCGGCCGCTACGGCTACGCCGTCCAGCACACCGAGCGCCCCGGCTTCCGCGCGGTCGGCGCCTTCGCCGCCACCCCGGACGGCGAGCAGCTGGTCGGCTTCGGCTACGGCTACCTCGTCGCCCCCGGCCAGTGGTGGCACGACCAGGTGCGCGCGGCGCTGGACCGGCGGACCGCCAAGCGCTGGCTGCCCGGCGCGTTCGAGGTGTGCGAGCTGCACGTGCACCCCGAGGCGCAGAGCCGCGGGCTGGGCCGGCGCCTGCTGCACGCGCTGGTGGAGGGCGTGGACGCGCCGGCCGCGCTGCTGTCCACCCCCGACGCCGACACCAAGGCGTTCCGGCTGTACCACGCCGACGGCTTCGTCGACCTCGCCCGCGGCCACCACTTCCCCGGGGACGCCCGGCCCTTCGCCATCCTCGGCGCCCGGCTGCCGCTGCGGCCGGTCCCCGGCACCTGAGCGTGCGGGAGCCGGACCGGGCCGTCGACGCCGTCGTCGTCGGCGCCGGCCACAACGGGCTGGTCGCCGCCTGCTACCTGGCGCGCGCCGGGCTGGCCGTCGAGGTGGTCGAGCGCGACGACGTCCTCGGCGGGGCGGTGTCCACCGTGGAGCGCTGGCCCGGGGTCCGGGTCGACCGCGGCTCCAGCGCGCACGTGATCGTCCGGCACAGCGGCGTCGTCGAGGAGCTCGACCTGGCCGCCCACGGCCTGCGCTACGTGGACTGCGACCCGTGGGGCTTCGCACCCGCCCCGGCGCCCGGCGGCCCCGGCCCGGACGGCCGCCCGCTGGTGTTCTCCGTCGACCTCGACGCCACCTGCGCCTCGATCGCCGCCGCCTGCGGGCCCGACGACGCCGACGCCTACCGCCGGTTCGTCGGCGTCTGGGGCCCGCGCAGCCGGGCCGTCGTCGACTCCTTCGGCCGCCGGCCCACCCCGCTGGGCCTGGCCCGCGCGTTCTGGCCGCTGGGCGCGCCGACCGGCGGCGCCCCGCGCACCCCCGGCGGTGACCTCGCCGCCGACTTCCTCGGCTCCGGCGACGCGCTGCTGGACCGCTGGTTCACCAGCGAGCGGCTCAAGGCGGCGCTGGCCTGGTTCGGCGCGCAGTCCGGCCCGCCGACGAGCGAGCCCGGCACCGCGGCGATGGTCGCCTGGGTGGCGCTGCTGCACGACACCCCGCCGGGCCACCCGGTGGGCGGCTCCGGCGGGCTCACCCAGGCGCTCCGGCGCCGGCTGGAGGCCGACGGCGGCCGGGCCGTCCTCGGCGACGGCGCCGCGCGGCTGCTGACCGACGGCGGCCGCGTCACCGGCGTCGAGACGGAGTCGGGACGGCGGGTGTCCGCGCCGGTCGTCGTCGCCGCCTGCCACGTCCTGGCCACCCGCGACCTCGCCGGCGAGGCCGCCCCGCCCGCCCTCGCGGACGCCGCCCCGCCGGTGGGCAACGGCTTCGGCCTCGTGCTGCGCTGCCTCACCGACGCGCTGCCGGCCTACCCCGGCGTGGACCCGGCCGTGTCGGCGCAGGGCCTGCAGCTGCTGTGCACCGACCGCGCGCAGCTGGCCGCCGCGCACGGCGACTGGCTGGGCGGCCGGCTGCCGCGCGAGCCGGTGCCGCTGGCGATGTCCTTCTCCGCCGGCGACGACACCCTCGCCCCGCCCGGGCGGCACGTGGTCACCGTGTGGGGCCAGTGGTACCCCTACGCCCTCGCCGACGGCGGCGACTGGGACGCCCTCGCCGACGCCGAGGCGCAGCGGCTGGTGGCCGCCGTCGACCGGTACGCCCCCGGCTTCGCCGCCTCGGTGCAGGACGTGTACGTCCAGACGCCGGTGCTGCTGGAACGCGAGCTGTCGCTGCCGCGTGGCAACGTCATGCACGTGGAGATGGGCCTGGCCAGCATGTTCTCACTGCGCCCGACGCCGGCGCTGGCCGGCTACCGGGTGCCGGGGCTGGCCGGGCTGTACCTGGCCGGCGCCTCCACCCACCCCGGCGGCGGGGTCTCGGGCAACTCCGGCCGGACGGCGGCGCGGGTGGTGCTCGCCGACCGGCGGCCGCTCGCCCGCGCCCGCGCGGCGGCGGGGCGGCTCGCGCGGGCGGCCCGGTGAGCGCAGCAGCGGGTCCCGGTGTGGCGGCTCTCCGGCGGGCACCCGCGCCCGCCCGCCTGCCGCTGGCCCTCGCCGTGCTGCTGGTGCTGGCCGCGGTCGCCTACCCGCTCACCGACGGCGCGGCCCGCGACACGGTGTCCTGGACGATCGTGCTGCTCGGCTCGGCGGTGTCGGTGACCTCGGCCGCCGCCGCGCACGGCGCGCGCACCGGCGCCGCGGTGCTCGGGCTGGTGGCGGTCACCGCGGTCGCGTTCGAGTCGGTCGGGCTGGCCACCGGCGTCCCCTACGGCGCCTACTCCTACAGCGACGCCCTCGGCCCGACGCTGCTCGGCGTGCCGTTCCTCGTGCCGCTGGCCTGGCTGATGATGGCCTGGCCGAGCCGGGTCCTCGCCGGGCTGCTCACCCGCCGGGTGCGGCCGGGCCGCCGGCGGGTCGCGCGGGTCGCCGTCGCCGCCGCGGTGTTCGCCGGCTGGGACGTCGTCCTCGACCCGCAGCTGGTGCAGGCCGGCTACTGGACCTGGGCGCACCCCACCCCGGGGCTGCCCGGCATCGACACCGTGCCGCTGACCAACCTCGCCGGCTGGCTGCTCGCCGGGCTGGTGCTCATGACGCTGCTCGAGCTGGCCGTCCCCCCGACCGTCCGCGTCGACGCCGCGCCGCTGCTGGTGATCGCCTGGATGGTGGCCGGCGGGGCGCTCGCGCACGGCGTCTGGCTGGGCCTGCCCGGCTCCGCGGCGTGGGGCGCGGCGCTGACCGCCGTCGTCGCCGCCGTCCTCGTGGTGCAGGCCCGCCGCCGGTGAGCGGCGCGGTCGTCCGGGTCCTGTCCGGCCTGGCGGTCGCCGGCGCCGCGCACGCCGCGGTCAACGCCGTCCTGCTGCGCCGCCCGCCGGCCGACCCGCCGGAGGCGACCCGGCCGGTCACCGTCGTCGTCCCGGTCCGGAACGAGGAGGCGCAGGTCGGCGACTGCCTGGCCGCGGTGCTGGCCTCGGCCCGCGTCCCGGACCTGCGGGTGGTCGTCGTCGACGACGGCTCCACCGACGGCACCGCGGCCGTGGTCCGCGGCACCGGCGACCCGCGGGTGCGGCTGGTGCCCGCCGGGGACCCGCCGGAGGGCTGGCTGGGCAAGCCGCACGCCTGCTGGGTCGGCGCGCGGACGGGGACCGACGACGGCGTGCTGGTGTTCCTCGACGCCGACGTCCGGGTGGCGCCCGGCGCGCTGGCCGCCGCCGCGTGGCTGCTCGAGGCGCACGGCCTGGACCTGGTCTCCCCGTGGCCCCGGCCGGTGGCCGGCACCCTCGCCGAGCGGCTGGTGCAGCCGCTGTCGCCGTGGCTGTGGATGACGACGCTGCCGCTGCGGGTGGCCGAGCGCTCGCCGCGGCCGTCGCTGACCGCGGCCAACGGCCAGTTCCTCGCGCTGACCCGGCGCGGCTACCTGCGCGCCCGCGGGCACGCGGCGGTGCGCGCGGAGGTGGTGGAGGACGTCGCGCTGGCGCGGGCGGTCAAGCGGTCCGGCGGGCGGGCGGTGCCGGCGGCGGGCGCGACGCTGGCCGAGTGCCGGATGTACGACGGCTGGGCGGCGATGCGCGAGGGCTACGGCAAGTCGCTGTGGGCGTCGGTCGGCGGGTCGCCGGCGGCGTCGGTGGCCGCGGCGGCCGTGCTCACCGCCGTCGGCCTCGTCCCGCCGCTGGCGGCGCTGCGCGGGTCGCGGGCGGGCCTGACCGGCTGGCTGGCCGGGGTGGCGGGGCGGGCGGTGAGCGCGGCGGCGACCGGCGGGCGGGTGTGGCCCGACGCCCTGGCGCACCCGCTGTCGCTGCTGGCCCTGGACGTGCTGCTGGCCGGGTCGGTGGCCGGGCACCGGCGGGGCACGCTCACCTGGCGCGGACGCGCGCTGCCCTGACCCGGGCCAGGATGGGGCGTGACCTCGCCCTCGAGCAGCCCGGCCCGCACCGCCTTCGACCCCGGGGACATGCGCCCCACGGACTTCTACCGGGTGATGAACTCGGTGGTGGTCCCGCGGCCGATCGCCTGGGTGTGCAGCCGCTCGGCCGAGGGGGTGCACAACCTGGCGCCCCACTCCTTCTACACGGTGGCGTGCGTGCGGCCGCCGGTCGTGCAGTTCACCTCGGTGGGCCGCAAGGACTCGCTGAACAACGTCGAGGCCACCGGCGACTTCACGGTCAACCTGGTCCCCGAGGAGCTGTTCGAGCAGGCCAACGCCACCGGCACCGACTTCCCGCCCGACCAGAGCGAGGCCGAGGCCGCCGGCGTCCGGCTGGAGCCGAGCGAGCGGGTGGGCGCGCTGCGGGTGGCGCAGTCGCCGGTGAGCATCGAGTGCACGCTGCACTCGACGGTGCGACTCGGCGACAGCACCGTCGTCTTCGGCCGGGTCGAGTGGATCAGCGTGTGGGCCGACGCCGTCCGCGACGGCCGCCCGCGGATCGAGGCGCTGCGGCCGCTGGCCCGGCTCGGCGGCAACGAGTGGTGCACGGTCGGCGAGGTGCGCGCGATCCCGCGCATCCCCTACACCCGGTGGGCCGAGGACCCCTCGATCGGCGAGCAGGTCCGCGGCAGGTGACCGCCCGCTCCCCGGGCGGAGGAGGTCAGGCCGGCAGGTGCTCGGCGACCTCGGCCGCGGCGTCGTCGCCGAAGGCCGCGGCGAACCGCCGGAGGAACGGCTCGCGGCGCAGCTCGTACTCCTGGGTGCCGACGACCTCGACGGCCTCGGTGGCCACCGCCGAGCCCAGCTGGGTGGCCCGCTCCAGGCCCAGTCCCCAGGTGCGGCCGGCGATGAACCCGGCGCGCAGCGCGTCGCCGCCGCCGGTGGGCTCGACCGGCTTGGTCTCGGGGACGGCGATGACCTCGATCGGGGCGGCGTCCTGCTGCCGGACGAGCACGCCCTTGGCGGCGCGGGTGGTGACCCAGGTGCCGACCCGGGCGAGGACCTCCCCGGCGTCCCAGCCGGTCTTCTGGGTGAGCAGCGCCGACTCGTACTCGTTGGTGAACAGCAGGTCCGCGCCGTCGACCAGCTCGCGGATCATCTCGCCGTCGGCCCAGGCCAGCTGCTGGCTGGGGTCGGCGGCGAAGGGGTAGCCGCGGTCCCGGCACTCCTGGGTGTGCCGCACCATCGCCTTCGGGTCGTTGGGACCGATGACGACGAGGTCGGGGTGGCCGACGCGGTCGCAGACCGGCCCGAGCTCGATCTCGCCGGCCTCGCTCATCGCACCCGAGTAGAACGACGCGATCTGGTTGTTGACCGCGTCGGTGGTGCACACGAACCGGGCGGTGTGCTTGAGCTCGGACCACCGCACGGCGTGGGTGTCGACCCCGTGGCGGGTGAGCCAGGCGTCGTAGTCGGCGAAGTCGCTGCCCACCGAACCGACCAGCACCGGCGAGAGGCCGAGCAGGCCCAGGCCGTAGGCCATGTTGGCGCCGGCGCCGCCGCGGTGCTGGATGAGGTCGTCGACGAGGAAGGACAGGGAGACGTTCTCCATCTGCCCCTCGACGAACTGCTCGGTGAACCGGCCGGGGAAGGTCATCAGGTGGTCGGTGGCGATGGAGCCGGTGACGACGACGGGCACGGGGGCTCCTCGGGACGGGCGGGCGGGACGGCGAGCACGGCAACCCTAGAAGGCGGTCCCGGTCACACGCGCCCCGGCGTGCGCCGGGACGGAACGGGTAGGGCCGTCCCATGAGCGACCGGCACACCCTCGCGACCATGGAGAAGCTCGACCTCGGCCACGGCAAGGGCAGCCTCGGCGACCACGTCGCCGTCTGCGCCTGCGGCTGGCGCAGCGACCCCGAGCCGGACAAGCAGGCGGCGCTGGACCGCCTCACCGAGCACGCCGAGGCGAACGACTAGTCCCCCAGCGCCCGGCGCAGCGAGATCCCGAGCTGCGCCGTGCCGACCAGCCCGAGCACGGCCCCGACGGCGGCCCCGGCGGTGACCACGACCGCGGGGCCGTCGTCGACGCCGGCGAGCGCGTCCAGGCCGGTGGCCGCGACGATCCCGGCCCCGCCGACGGTGAACCCGGCCATCGCCACCCGCGTGGGCCGCTCCCACACCGAGATCGCCCCCGTCTCGGCCACCCCGGCCTGCCCGGCCCGGGCGCGCAGGTAGTCCGGCAGCCAGCACAGCGCCCCGAAGACGGCGGCCAGCCAGCCCGGCGCCCCGGCCGCCCACAGCGCGAGCGCGTACGCGGCCTCGGTGAGCCGGTCGACGGCGGAGTCGAGGACGTAGCCGCGCCGCGACGCCCGCCCGCCCGCCAGCGCGAGCGCGCCGTCGAGGGAGTCGAGCAGGCCCGACAGGCCGATCAGCAGGCCACCGGCCACGAGCCACGCGCCGCCGGCCAGCGCCGGGCCGACGGCGGCTAGTGCGACGAGCAGGCCGAGCGCGGTGGCGGCCAGCGGCGGCAGCCAGGACAGCGCGCGGGCCAGCGCGTAGGCCAGCGACAGCCAGCCGTGCACCAGCCGGCTCGCGGCCGGGTCGGTGCCGCCGTGCCACCGCGACCACTCGGCGAGGTACTCGTCGCGGCTCAGCACGGGCACCCTCTCACTGGCGCAGTCTCCCCCAGTGCGGGCCGACGCCGGCGGGACCGGGGACAGTGGACGGGTGCTCGCCGGCCTGTCCCCCGCCCGCCGCCGCCTGGTCCTCGCCGTGCTGGCCCTCCTCCTCGTCGCCGCCGTGGCCGCGACCGTCCTGCTCCTCACCCGGGCGGACGGGCCGGGCCCGGCCGCGCCGGTGTCGCAGGAGGAGCCCGGCCCGGTGCTGCTGGTCCCCGGCTACGGCGGCGCCACGGGATCGCTCACGTCGCTGGCGGACCGGCTGACCGCCGCGGGCCGCGACGCCACGGTGGTCGCGCTGCCCGGCAACGGCACCGGCGACCTCACCGCCGCGGCCGGCGCGCTGGACGACGCCGCCGACGCCGCGCTCGAGCGCACGGACGCCGGGAGCGTCGACGTCGTCGGCTACTCCGCCGGCGGCGTCGTCGCCCGGCTCTGGGCCGCCGGCGACGGCGTGGAGGTGGCCCGCCGGGTGGTGACCCTCGGCTCGCCGCACCACGGGACCACGCTGGCCGACCTCGCCGCAGGCGTCGCGCCCGGCCAGTGCCCCGAGGCGTGCCGGCAGCTGGCCACCGACAGCGAGCTGCTCGCCGGCCTCAACGCCGACGACGAGACGCCCGCCGGACCGACGTGGGTGTCGGTGTGGACGACGCAGGACGCGACGGTGACCCCGCCGGACTCCGCCCGCCTGGACGGCGCGCTGAACCTGACCGTGCAGTCGGTGTGCGCGCAGGCGGAGGTCGGCCACGGTGACCTGCCGCGCGACCCGCTGGTGCAGGCCATCGTGCTGGCCGAGCTGGCGCCGGGCGACCCCGTGCCGCTGGGCCCCGCCGACTGCGCCCGCCTCGGCGGCTAGCTGGTCACGTCCTTGGTGGTGAAGTTCGCCCACGCCGCGGTCAGCAGCACGCCGACGTACACGCCCTGCAGCGCCAGCCCGCGGACGACGTCGCGCCACAGGACCGGGTCGCGGAACAGGTCGACGAACGCCAGCCAGTAGCGCGTGGGCAGGTACGGCGCGATCGGCGAGGCGGCGTCGAGGGTGAACAGCAGCGACGAGGTCACCAGCACCGCCAGCGCGCCGAGCGCGGCGGCCAGCGGCGAGTCGGTGAGCGTGGAGAAGAACAGCCCGAACGCCGCGACGCCGAGCATCGAGACCGCGACGTAGCCGATCGCCATCAGCGTCCGGCCGGCCAGCTCCTCCGGCGTCAGCGAGGTCCCCGACACCGACGTCCCGGCCGCGACCGGCTGCGCGTCGAAGAGCAGGGTGCCCACCAGGTAGCCGACGGCGGCGACCACCACGACGGTCACGACGACGAACGCCAGCACCGCGACCAGCTTGGCCACCAGCAGCCGGGTGCGGCCGGCCGGGCGGGCGAGCAGGTAGCGCAGCGTCCCGGCCTGCGCCTCCCCGGCGACGGCGTCGCCGCTGACCACCGCGACCGCGATCGGCAGGAACAGCGGCAGCACGATCGCCAGCGCGGCCAGGGGGAACAGCTGCCCGTTGGTGAGGACGGCGGACAGGAACGGCGGGCCCTCGCCCGGCCGCGGCGCGAGGTCGGTGACCTGCAGCAGCACCGCCACCAGCACCGGCAGCGCGTTGAGGACGGCGATCGTCGTCCAGGTGCGCGGCCGGCCGAAGGTCTTGCGCAGCTCGACGCCGATCACGCCCGCTCCCGGCCGATCACGCCCGTTCCACCCGGTCGGCGCTGGTGCCCGCGGCGGCGAGCACGACCTCCTCGAGCGTGGGCCGCTGCAGCGCGAGCCCCGCCACCGGGACGCCGGCGCCGACGAGCAGCGCGTTGACCTCCGCCGGGTCCGCGCCGCGCACCACCACCCGGCCGCCGTCGGTGCCGAGCACGCGCCCGTCGAGCACCGCGCGCACCCGCTCGGGCGCCGGCGTGTCGACGACGGTGGCGCCGGTGGGCGCGGTCAGGTGGGCGATCTCGTCCTGCAGCACCAGCCGCCCGCGGTCGAGGACGCCGACCCGGCTGCACAGCTGCTCGACCTCGGCCAGCAGGTGGCTGGAGAGGAACACCGTCGTCCCGCCGCGGTGCAGCTCGAGCAGCAGCTCGCGGACCTCGTGGATGCCCTGCGGGTCCAGGCCGTTGGTCGGCTCGTCGAGGACCAGCAGCTCCGGCCGGCGCAGCAGCGCGCCGGCCAGGCCCAGGCGCTGGCGCATGCCGAGGGAGTAGGCGCCGACCTTCCGCCGTCCCACCCCGCCCAGGCCGACCTGGTCGAGCACCTCGGCGATCCGCCGCCGCCGCGTGCGGCGGGAGCCGCCCGGGCCGGCGGCGTCGAGCAGCGCCAGGTTGGCCGCGCCCGACAGGTGCCGGTGGTGCGCCGGGCCCTCGATGAGCGCGCCCACGCGGGGCAGCACCCGGCGCCCGGCCCGCGGCATCCGCTCGCCCAGCAGCTCGACCTCGCCGCGGGTGGGCAGCACCAGGCCCAGCAGCATGCGCACCGTCGTCGTCTTGCCCGAGCCGTTGGCGCCGAGGAAGCCGTAGACGTCGCCGGCGCGGACGTCGAGGTCGATGCCGTCGACCGCGCGCACCCGGCCGTACTGCTTGACCAGCCCCCGGGTGACGACCACCGACGTCACGACAGCACCCTCACGACGGCGCCCCGGGGAGGCCGGCCGCGGCGTCGGCGAGCGCGTCGAGGGTGACGGTCCCGGTCAGCAGGTAGGTGCCGGAGCCCCGGGTGTCGAGCAGCATCAGGCCGAGCGGGCCGACGGCGACCCGGGTGCCGCGCTCGTCGCGCACGGCGTCGGGGGCGGCGGCCAGCGCGGAGCGGACGGCCGCCGCCAGCCGGCCGGGGACCGGCGCCACGGCCAGCAGCGTCACGCCGCTGCCGTACACGCCGATCACCTCCGGCGCCCCGGCCAGCTCCCGCCGCGGCAGGCCGGCCAGCTCGCGGGGCAGCGGGACGAGCCGCAGCCGGCGGTCGGCCTCGCGCAGCAGGCCCTCGGCGTCCTGGCCGGCCCGGGCGCGGACGTCGGCCGGCGGGACGAACGCGACGACGCGGGCCGGCGGGACGGTCAGGTCGAGGTCGAGGAAGCGGGTGTCGAGCGCGGGGACCGACGTGCCGCCGGCGACGACCTCCACGGCCAGCGGCAGGCCGGTCCCCGCATCGGCCCAGACGTCGACGCGCGCCACGGAGGCGGCCGGCGCCGCGGGCACCAGCCGCAGGCCGAGAGCGTCGCGGCCGGCGACCCGCCGGGCGCCGATGCGGGACAGCTCGTCGTCGGTGGCCTCCGACAGCAGCCGCCGGCCCAGGGTCGCCGGCACCAGGTCCGGCGGGGCGGGCAGGGTGAGCGGGGCCGGGGCGGTGCGGGTGGCGGTCGCGGACTCGTACTCCCACGTCCACGCACCGCCCACGTCGACGTGCACGCCGGTCTCCCCCGTCGCCGACACGACGTCGACGCGGTGCTCCTCGGGGCCGCGCCACCAGACGCGCATCGCGGTGCGGTCGCTGAGCAGGTCGGCGACGGCGGGCAGCTGGTCGCCCACGGGCAGCGCGAGCCCGCCCGCCGAGACGGCGTAGCCGGAGAAGCCGACGCCGTCGCTGGCGAGGACGGCTTCCCGCAGGTCGGCGGCGGGGACGTCGGCGTCGTCGGCCGGCAGTGCGCCCACGAGCGCGGGCAGTGACGCGAGGACGGCGACCAGCCCGACCACGACCGTCCAGCGGCGGGCCCGCCCGTACCCGCGTGCGGCCATGACGGCCACGGTACGAGCGCCGCGCCACGGGTAGCCCATGGGCATGGCACCCCCGTTGAGCGACGCCGTCGTCGTCGACGTCCTGCGCCGGCTGGACCGGCTCACCGCCCCTCTCGTGCGGCGGCTGGCCCGCCCACCGGAGCTCCCGACCACCCAGCGCGACGCCTGGTGGGCCGAGCAGGCCGCCCAGGTGGGCGCGGTCGCGAGCAGCCTGCCGCGGGTGGCCGGCCGGCTGGCCGACCTCCTGCCGCTGCAGAACACCGTCGGGACGGCGGTCCAGTCGCTCGTGGTGCTCGGCGTGGCCAACGAGCACGGCGTCACCGACCCCGCGGAGCGGGTCTCCCTGCTGTCGGAGGTCCTGCTCGACCGCGACCTCCCGCCCGGCCGGGTCCGCCCGCTGCTGGAACGGGTGCGCGGCGCCTACACCGAGACCGCGATCGGCGCGAAGGAGGAGCGGGCCGGCCTGCGGGGCGTCGTGCGCACCATCTGGCGGGCCTCCCGGCTGCTCGGCCGCATCGACGAGGCGCTCGACGCCCGCCCGAAGGGGCGCATCGGCGCGCGGGCACTGGCCCAGCTGCCGGTGGTCGGCGTCCTCGGCGGGTACGCCGCCGAGCGGGAGGCGCTGCGCCGCGCCGCCCGGATGACCGCCGAGCTGCTGGAGCCCGGCCGCCGCGTCAGCGTGCGGTGATCTTCTTCGGCCGCATGCCCCTCTGAGCTGCGGGAACTGTCGTACCCCGGCCGTAGCGTGCGGGGTGTGGAGGAGGTCGCGGAGTACCGGTCACCGGTCGAGCAGGCGTTGCTCGACGCGGTGATCGAGCTGCCCGCGCCCTTCCGCCGGCTGCCGGTGGCGCTGCTGTCCCGGGAGCAGAAGGCCGCCGAGTTGCAGCGCATCACCGCGCTGGAGGCGAGGACCGCCGCGTACAAGGCCGAACTCGTCCTCGGTCTCGCCGACGACACACCGGCCGATCTGGATCCCGCGCCCGGCACCCCGGGCGCCCGCCGCGGGTCGTGGGCGCCGGATGCCGAGCTGCCCGGGGTGTCGGAGTTCTTCCCCGCCGAGCTCGCGATGGTCCTCAACTGCGGGCGGCTGGCCGCCGCGCAGCTGGCGCACCGGGCGTGGACCTACCGGGAGAGACTGCCCGGCACCTGGGCGGCGCTGGCCGCCGGGCGGCTGGACGAGGCGCGCGCCAAGGCGCTGGTCGACGTGCTCGAGCACACGAGCGCGGCGACCGCCCGGACGATCGAGGCCCACCTGCTGCCGGAGGCCATGTCCCTGACGGTGCGAAAGCTCAAGGACCGCGCGCTGGCGCTGCTGCTCGCAGCCGACGCCGAGGCCATCGACGGCCGCCGGGAGCAGGCCGAGCGGCACGCCGACGTGCGGCTGTACGACTGCGCGTTCGACGGCATGGCCACCCTCGCCGCCGACCTGCCCGCCGACGTCGCCGCCACCTGCCACGCCTTCATCGACTCCCTCGCGCGGATGCTCAAGGCCGACGGCGACCCCCGCCCGATCGGGCAGCTGCGCACCCTGGTCTACGCCGATCTGCTGCAGCGCCCGGGGGAGACCGGCCGCCCGCCGGTCACCGCGCACCTGCAGGTCATCGCCACCCTCGCCGCGCTGACCGGCCGCAGCAGCGAGGCCGGCCAGGTCAACGGGTTGCCGATCACCGCTGCCCACCTGCGGGAGCTCCTGCAGCAACTGGAGGCACTCGGCGTCCGGGCACCGGAGGGCGGGTCGGTGACGCTGGCGCTGGTCGACGACGACGGCACGCTGCGGGCCACCACCACGCTCGACCGGTTGCGCCGGCTCACCCGCACCGGCTGCGCCGACCACCCGGCCGACGCCGACTGCGAGTGCGCGGTGCTCGACCGCCCGGCCGAGACGGACAACTACGAGCCGTCCGCAGCGCTGGAGCGGTTCGTGCACACCCGCGACCGCACCTGCCGCTTCCCCACCTGCGGCCAGCGCGTCGGCTGGGCCGACACCGACCACGTCGCCCCCCATGCCGCCGGCGGCGCCACCGACTGCGCCAACCTGTGCTGCCTGTGCCGCAGCCACCACCGCCTGAAGACCTTCGCGACGGGCTGGCGCTTCCACATGAGCGCCGACGGGACCCTCACCGTCACCACCCCGTCCGGGATCACCCGCACCACCCGGCCACCGGGCCTGCACCCGCCACCGGAGGAACCGGATCCACCGCCCGAGGACGCCGGGATGCCGCCGGCCGACCCGGGTGACGACCCGCCACCGTTCTGAGTCAGGAGATCAGTTCGGCGTCGGCTCACCACCGGAGGGGGTGAGCCGACGCCCGGAACGGTCGTGCCGGACGTGCGGGACGGGGAGCCGCTGCCCGCAGGAGGCGGAGCAACCGCGTCGGTCAGGGGGTGGCGGCCAGCGTCGAGGGCACCGAGGTCCCGGTACCGGCGTCGGTGAGGTTGGTGAAGACCTCCCGCGTCGCCGTCGACCGGTTCATGGTGATGAAGTGGATGCCCGGCACGCCCTCGTCCAGCAGCCGCCGGCACATCGACGTCGCCACCTCGACGCCGTAGGCGCGCACCGCCGCCTTCTCCTCGGGTGAGTCGCCGTCGAGCTCGGCGAACCGCGCGGCCAGCTCCTCGGGGAACGCCTGGCCCGACAGCTGGACGATGCGCGCGATCTGCCGCGCGTTGGTGACCGGCATGACCCCGGCGATCACCGGCACGTCGCAGCCGTGGGCGGCGACCCGGTCGCGCAGCCGCAGGTAGTCCTCGACGCGGAAGAACATCTGCGTGATCGCGAAGTCCGCCCCGGCGCGGCACTTGCGCACGAACATCTCGACGTCGGTCTCGAAGTCCGGCGAGCGCGGGTGCCGTTCGGGGAAGGCCGCGACGCCGACGGAGAAGTCGCCCATCGAGCGGATCAGCTCCACCAGCTCCGAGGCGTACTCCAGGCCCTCGGGGTGCCGGACCCACTCGGCCTGCGGATCGGTGCCCGGCGGGTCGCCGCGCAGCGCCAGCAGGTTGCGCACGCCCGCGGCGGCCAGCCGGCTGACCACGTGCCGCAGCTCGGCGACCGAGTGGTTGACCGCGGTCAGGTGCGCCAGCGGGGTCATCGTCGTCTCGGCGGCGATCCGCTCGGTGACGGCGACGGTGCCCTCGCGGGTCGAGCCGCCGGCGCCGTAGGTGACCGACACGAACGACGGCTGCAGCCGCTCGAGCTGCCGCAGCGCCGTCCACAGCTGGACCTCGGCCTCGGGCGTCTTCGGGGGGAAGAACTCGAACGACCACGTGGGCCGCGACGAGGCGAGCAGCTCGCGGACGCTTCGGGTCACGGGTGCCGAGGGTACGGGGAGTCGCAGCCACTGCATCCGTCCACACGCTCCCGGCAGAAGACCCGGGGAAGACGACGACACCGCGACGGCAGCGCGGCGAGGAGGTCCCGTGAGCGCCCACCACCGGCCCCTGGACAGGACGCGCGCGACTCGATGGGGCGATACTGGCCGCGTGATCACCGGGGCGGCAGAGGCAGAGTCCGTGGTCCGGCCGCTGGCGCCGCCCCTGGAGGCCGCCGACCTGGACCGGATCCGCGGCGCCGTCTCCGCCGCGCTGACCGGGTTCCTCGAGGAGCAGCGGACCACGCTCGCGGGGATGGCGCCGGCGCTCACTCCCGTCGTCGACGAGGTCTGCGCGCTCGCCGACGGCGGCAAGCGGCTGCGCCCGCTGTTCGCCTACTGGGGCTGGCGCGGGGTCACCGAGGACGTCCGCGGCCCGGCCGAGGACGAGGCCGCGGTGCTGCGCGCGGTCGCCGCGCTGGAGTTCGTCCACGCCAGCGCCCTGGTCCACGACGACGTCATGGACGGCGCGCTCACCCGCCGCGGCCGTCCGGCCACGCACGTCGGCTTCGCCGCCCGGCACGGCGACGGCGGCCTGTCCGGCGACGGCGAGGCCTTCGGCGTCGGCGCGGCCATCCTCGTCGGCGACCTCGCGCTCGTCTGGTCCGACGAGCTGCTGCGCCGCTCGGGCATCAGCGCCCCGGCGCTGGCCCGCGCCCGCTCGGTCTGGGACACCATGCGCACCGAGGTCACCGCCGGCCAGTACCTCGACCTGCTGCGCGCCGCCGGCGGCCTGCCCGGCGCCCAGGGCGCGCTCACCGTCGCCCGCTACAAGAGCGCCGGCTACACCGTCCAGCGACCGCTGCAGCTCGGCGCCGCCATCGCCGGCGCCGGACCCCGCGCCGCCGACGTCTACACCGCCGTCGGCCTGCCGCTGGGCGAGGCGTTCCAGCTGCGCGACGACGTCCTCGGTGTGTTCGGCGACCCCGCCGTCACCGGCAAGTCCGCCGACGACGACCTGCGCGAGGGCAAGCAGACGCTGCTGGTCGCCCTCGCCGAGGAGGCCGCCGACGACGCCGGCCGCCGCCTGCTGCGCACCTGCCTGGGCAACCCGGACTGCGACGCCGAGCAGCTGGACGCGCTGCGCCGGCTGATGGAGGACACCGGCGCCCGCGCCCGGGTCGAGGAGCGGATCGCCGAGCGCACCGCCACCGCCCGCCGCGCGATCGCCGACGCCCCGATCGCCGACGAGGCCCGCGCCGCCCTCGACGCGCTCGCGGTCGCGGCGACCTCGCGGACCGCCTGAACGTGCGCACCGTCCCCGGGCCGACCGACCGGGTCGTCGTCGTCGGCGCCGGCCTCGCCGGCCTCGCGACGGCGCTGCGGCTGCGCGGCGCCGGCCGCGAGGTGACCGTCGTCGAGCGCGGCGACGGCCCCGGCGGGCGCGCCGGTGTCGTGGCCCGCGACGGCTACGTCCTCGACACCGGCCCCTCGGTGTTCACCGCGCCGGAGCTGGTGGCCGACACGCTGGCCGCCGTCGGCGAGAAGCTCGAGGACCGGCTGACGCTGGTGCCGCTGGAGACCACCTACCGGGCGCAGTTCGCCGACGGCTCCCACCTGGACGTGCACGCCGACGTCGACCGGTTCGCCGCCGAGGTCGAGACGCTGGCCGGCCCGGCCGAGGCCGCCGCGCTGCGGCGCTACCTCGCCGACCTCGCCGAGCTGTACCGGCTGCAGCTGGACACCTTCATCGACCGCAACCTCGACACCCCGCTGGACCTGCTCGGCCCCGAGCTGTGGGCGCTGGTCCGGCGCGGCGGGTTCGGGCGGCTGTCGAGCCACGTGGCGCGCTTCTTCACCGACGACCGGCTGCGCCGGCTGTTCAGCTTCCAGGCCCTCTACGCCGGGGTGTCGCCGTTCCGGGCGATCGCCGCGTACGCGGTCATCGCGCAGCTCGACATCGGCGCGGGCGTCTGGCACCCGGTCGGCGGGATCGGCGCGGTGCCGCGCGCGATGGCCGCCGCGGCCGCGGACGCCGGCGTGGTGTTCCGGTACGGCGCGACGGTGGAGGAGCTGGAGCTGCGCGGCCGGCGGGTCACCGGCGTCTGCCTCGCGGGCGGCGAGCGGCTGCCCGCCGACGCCGTCGTCGTGACCGCCGACGTGCCCGAGCGGCTGGTGCCGGGCTTCGCCCGCCGCCGGCGGCCCACCTACTCGCCGTCGTGCGTGACGCTGCACCTCGGCGTGCGGAACGAGCTGCCCGGGCAGGCGCACCACACGATCAGCTTCGGCGCGGCCTGGCGGCAGGTGTTCGACGAGCTCACCCGCGACGGCCGGCCGATGAGCGACCCCAGCCTGCTCGTGAGCACGCCCTCGGTCACCGACCGGTCGCTGGTGCCCGGCGGCGGGCAGGTGCTCAGCGTCGTCGCGCCCGCGCCGAACCTCGACCCGCACTCCGGCGGCAACCCCGGCATCGACTGGGACGCCCTCGCCCCCCGCTACCGCGAGGAGGTGCTGGGCGTGCTCGAGGCCCGCGGCTGGACGGGGATCTCCGACGCGATCGAGGTGGAGCACGTGGACACCCCGCTGACCTGGGCGCGGCAGGGCATGGCGGCCGGCACGCCGTTCGCCCTGGCGCACACCTTCGGCCAGACCGGTCCCTTCCGGACGCCGACGCTGCCCCGCCGCGGCCCGGAGAACGTGGTGCTGGCCGGCTCGTCGGTGCAGCCCGGCGTCGGCGTGCCGATGGTGGTGATCAGCGGCCGGCTGGCCGCCGAGCGGATCACCGGGCCGGTGACGCGGTGACGGCGACCGAGCGGCCGCTGAGCCAGGCCGAGCGGCAGGAGCGGCTCGACGCCGCCTACCGGTACTGCGCCGCGGTCAACGCCGAGCACGGCAAGAGCTACCACCTCGCCACCCGGCTGCTCACCGCCGACCGCCGTCCGGCGATCCACGCGCTGTACGCCGCGGCGCGCACCGCCGACGACCTCGTCGACCACCCCGGCGCCGACCCCGAGGCCGACCTCGCCGACTGGTCGCGGGCGCTGCTGGGCGAGCTGGAGGCCGGCTGGTCCGACGACCCGGTGCGCCTGGCGACGGTGCACACCTACCGCCGGTACCGCATCCCGGTCGAGCACCTCGTCGACTTCCTCGCCGCGATGACCAGCGACCTCACCGTCACCGGCTACGCCGACATCGCCGCCCTGGACCGGTACATGTGGGGCTCGGCGTCGGTGATCGGCCTGCAGGTGCTGCCCGTCCTGGGCACCGCGCCCGGCGTCACGCAGGAGGAGGCCGCGCCGCACGCCATCGCGCTCGGCGAGGCGTTCCAGCTGACCAACTTCCTGCGCGACGTCGCCGAGGACGCCGACCGCGGCCGGGTCTACCTCCCCGCCGACGTCATGGCCGCCCACGGCGTGACCCGCGAGCAGATCGAGGCCAAGCGGCACGACGCCCGCTTCCGCGCGCTCATGCAGGAGATGGTGGAGATCGTCCGCCGCCGCTACGACGACGCCGCCCCCGGGACGCCGATGCTCGCGCCCGAGTCCCGGGACTGCGTGCGCGCGGCCACGGCGCTCTACGGCGGGATCCTCACCGAGATCGAGCGCGCCGACTACCGGGTGCTCGACCGCCGGGTGACGGTGTCCAGGCCGCGCCGGCTCGGGGTCTTCGCCCGCTGCCTCGCGAGCGCCCAGGCGGTGCGGCTGAGGAGGCGGCGCTCCTAGAAGGCCAGGGCCTGCGCGCGCCGGGTGACCTCGGTGTGCCGGTCCCCGCGCAGCGCCTCGACCGGGGTGCCGGGCAGCGACTCGTCGGCGCGGAACAGCCACTCGAAGACCTCGGCGTCGGTGAACCCGCCGTCCTTGAGGACGGTGATCAGCCCGGGCAGGTGCCGCAGCACGGCGCCGTCCTGCAGGAAGTCGGCGGGGATGCGGCTGTTGCCGCTGCCCGGCACGGCCATGAGCTTGCCCTCGCGGACCAGCTGCCGGACCTTGTTGGGCGAGACCCCGAGCGCGTCGGCGACCTCGGCCGGCGTGAGGGTCTTGATCTCGTCGGACTGCACGGTCCGAGCCTAGGACGGCGCGGGACCCGGCTACCATCGGCAGCGGGCCGTGACTGGCGCATCGAGGTGGGGCACCACCGGGGAGCGGCCTGCACTCCCCCGCCGGGCGCCTGGGCACCGCTGACGCCGACACCCGCCAGGAGCCCCCATGAGCGACGTGACCCCCTCCTTCGACGCCGCCGCCGCGTCCACCGCCTACCGCAGCGCCCTGTCGGTCATCGCCGAGGTCGAGCCGCGGGTGGCCGACGCGATCGGCGCGGAGCTCGCCGACCAGCGCGCCTCCCTCAAGCTCATCGCCAGCGAGAACTACGCCAGCCCCGCGGTGCTGCTGACCATGGGCAACTGGTTCAGCGACAAGTACGCCGAGGGCACGGTCGGCCACCGCTTCTACGCCGGCTGCCAGAACGTCGACACCGTCGAGGCGCTGGCCGCCGAGCACGCCCGCGAGCTGTTCGGCGCCCCCTACGCCTACGTCCAGCCGCACTCGGGCATCGACGCCAACCTGGTCGCGTTCTGGGCGGTGCTCGCCCAGCGGATCGAGTCCCCCGCCCTGGAGCGGGCCGGCGTGCGGCACGTCAACGACCTCACCGACGAGGACTGGGCCACCCTGCGCCACGCCCTCGGCGACCAGCGGATGCTCGGCATGAGCCTCGACGCCGGCGGCCACCTCACCCACGGCTTCCGGCCGAACATCAGCGGCAAGATGTTCGCCCAGTCCTCCTACGGCACCGACCCGGGGACCGGGCTGCTCGACTACGACGCCGTCGCCGCCCGCGCCCGCGAGTTCCGCCCGCTGATCCTCATGGCCGGCTACTCCGCCTACCCGCGCAAGGTCGACTTCGCGAGGATGCGCGAGATCGCCGACGAGGTCGGCGCGACGCTCGTGGTGGACATGAGCCACTTCGCCGGCCTGGTCGCCGGGAAGGTCTTCACCGGCGACTTCGACCCGGTGCCGCACGCGCACGTGGTCACCAGCACCAGCCACAAGTCGCTGCGCGGCCCGCGCGGCGGGTTCGTGCTGGCCCAGCCGGAGTACAGCGACGCCGTCGACCGCGGCTGCCCGATGGTGCTCGGCGGCCCGCTGCCGCACGTCATGGCCGCCAAGGCGGTCGCCTTCGCCGAGGCGCGCCGCCCGGAGTTCGCCGGCTACGCGCAGGCCGTCGTCGACAACGCCGTCTCCCTCGCCGAGGGGCTGTCCCGCCGCGGCGCCCGGCTGGTCACCGGCGGCACCGACAACCACATCGTGCTGCTCGACGTCTCCGGCTTCGGCCTCACCGGCCGGCAGGCCGAGTCGGCGCTGCTCGACGCCGGCATCGTCACCAACCGCAACGCGATCCCGGCCGACCCCAACGGCGCCTGGTACACCTCCGGCGTGCGGCTGGGCACCCCGGCGCTGACCACCCGCGGGTTCGGCGCCGCCGAGTTCGACCGCACCGCCGAGCTCATCGTCGACGTGCTGTCGCACACCAGCCCGACCGCGACCAGGGACGGCTCGCCGTCGAAGGCCAGGTACGTCGTCGACGGCGGGCTGGCCGAGAAGACCCGCGCGGCCGCGGCCGAGCTGGTCGCCGCGCACCCGCTCTACCCCGGGCTCGAGCTGTCCTGAGCCCGCGACGGCGGCCCGGCCCGGGGCGGGTGCCCCGGGCCGGGACCGTCAGACGTCGCTGTCGCGGTCCTCGGGCTTCTTCGACGTCTCGATCTCGGTCTCGGTGACCGGGGCGCCGCTGGCCTCGTCCATCCCGCCCCGCTCGACCCCGGCCTCGTCCTGCGGGCCCGGCTCGGGTGTCTGCTCGCTCACGTGCTCGTCCTCTCGCTCGTCGGTCGGTGCCCGCACGCCTACCCCCGCCGGGGCGGGAGCACGCGGGCGGACCCTCCCGTGACCGGTGTGACGGGAGGGTGCGCCGGCCCGCCCGCCTGCGCGTGTGCGGACCGCTCCCGGGCCGGGCGCTCCTAGAATCCTGCTCGTGGACACCGCCGTGACCGACTCCGTGGTCGGCCTGGTCCTCGAGGGGCGCTACCGCCTCGAGGAGCGGCTGGCGCGCGGCGGCATGTCCACCGTCTACGCCGCCACCGACCTCCGGCTGCACCGCACGGTCGCGGTCAAGGTCATGGCCGAGCACCTGGCGCACGACCCGACGTTCGTCGGCCGGTTCACCCGCGAGGCGCGCGCCGCCGCGATGCTCAGCCACCCCAACGTCGTCGGGGTGAGCGACCAGGGCAGCGACCAGGGGCTGGTCTTCCTGGTGATGGAGCTGGTCCGCGGCCGCACCCTGCGCGACCTGCTGCAGGCCCGCGGCCGGCTCACCGTCGCCGAGGCCTTCGCCGTCCTCGAGCCGGTGCTGGCCGGGCTGTCGGCCGCGCACCGCGCCGGCATCGTGCACCGCGACGTCAAGCCCGAGAACGTGCTCATCGGCCACGACGGCACGGTGAAGGTCGCCGACTTCGGCCTGGCCCGCGCGCTCACCGGCACCGGGCAGACCAGCCACACCGGCGGCGTGCTCATCGGCACGGTCGCCTACCTGTCCCCCGAGCAGCTCGAGCGCGGCCGCGCCGACGCCCGCAGCGACGTCTACGCCGCCGGGCTGGTGCTGTTCGAGATGCTCACCGGCCACCCGCCCTACGGCGGCGACACCCCGCTGGCGGTGGCCTACCAGCACGTGCACCACGACGTGCCCCTGCCCTCGGCCGAGGTGCCGGCCGTGCCGTGGCAGGTCGACGAGCTGGTCAAGCGGACGACGCGCCGCGACCCTGCCGTCCGCCCGCTCGACGCCGGCGCCTTCCTCGCCGACCTCGAGGACGTCCGCAGCGACCTGGGCCTGGCCCGCGTGCCGGTCCCCACCGGGCGCAGCTCCGCGGGCCCCGCCACCATCCGCCCGACCAACCGGCCCCCGCGCCGGCACCCCAGCGACCCCGGCGACGGCAGCGAGCCCGGCACCGAGGTGCTCGGCGGCAGCCGTCCCTCCCGCGCCGGGCGCACCAGCCTGCTGCCGAGCGTGGGCACCGGCTCGACGGCCGACGTCGGCGGGCGGCGGCCCGCGCCGCCGCAGCGCACCGGCGTCTCCCCGCAGGTGCGGCGCCGCCGCGCGCGGCTGGCCGTCGCGGTCGTGCTGCTGCTGGCGGTCACCATCGGCGCGATCGGCTGGTGGATGGGCTCCGGCCGCTGGACGCAGGTGCCCTCGCTGGTCGGCAGCGACCGCGCCGCCGCGGTCGACCTGCTGCAGGAGGCGGGCCTGGACCCCGTCTTCGCCGAGGAGCAGTTCAGCGAGACCGTGCCCGAGGGCACGGTCATCGCCGCCGACCCCGACGGCGGCGAGGCGATCCGCAACAGCGACGTCGAGCTGGTGGTCTCCAAGGGGCCCGAGCGGTTCACCGTGCCCACCGACCTGGTCGGGCAGCCGGTCGAGGCGGTGCGCGAGGCGCTGGCCGGCATCCCCGTCGTCCCCACCGAGCAGCAGGACTACGACGAGGAGATCCCGGTCGGGTCGGTCACCGGCTTCGAGCCCGAGGCCGGCACGGAGGTCAGGCGCGGCGACCCGGTGACGGTGTTCGTCAGCCGCGGGCCGGCGCCGGTCGCGGTCGCCAACGTCGTCGGCCAGCCCGCCGACGCCGCGCAGGCCAACCTGGAGGCCCAGCACTTCACCGTCGTCCGCACCGAGGGCCGCAGCGCCGACGTCCCCACGGGGGCGGTCATGGCGGTCACCCCGGGGCCGGGCACCGAGGCGCCCTACGGCAGCGAGGTGACCATCCAGGTCTCCGTCGGCGTGCCGCAGGTGACCGTGCCCGACGTGACCGGCATGGGCGAGGACGAGGCGACCGCGGCCCTGGAGGCCGCGGGCCTGACGGTCACCACGTCCACCTTCATCACCGGCGACCGCGTGTACCGGCAGAGCCCGGGCGCGGGCACCGTCGTCGACCAGGGCAGCCAGGTGAGCCTGCTGCTCAGCTTCGGGTGAGCGGCGCCCCCTCCACCCCGGTCGGTGCGCACGTCCAGGTCGCGGGGGGCCTGGCCACCGGCGGGCTGCGCTACACCGACGACGTCGGCGCGCAGGCGGTGCAGGTCTTCGTCGGCAACCCGCGCGGCTGGAAGCGGTCGGCCGGCGACCCCGCCCAGGACGCCGCGTTCGTCGCGGGCCTGGCCGAGCGCGGCGTCCCGTCGTTCGTGCACACGCCGTTCCTGGTGAACGTCGGCTCGCCCACCCCGGCGACCGTCGACCGCTCGGTCGAGACGATCGCCGCCGACCTCGCCCGCGGCGTGCAGCTCGGCGTGCGCGGCGTCGTCGTGCACGCGGGGTCCGCCGTCGACGAGGACCGCTACGAGGCCGCGCTGCGCCAGCTGCACGAGCGGCTGCTGCCGGTGCTCGACGCCCTCCCCGACGACGGCCCGCGGCTGCTGGTCGAGCCGACGGCGGGCGGCGGCCGGTCGCTGGCGGCCACCGTCGAGGACCTCGGCCCCTACCTCGCGGCGCTGGACTGGCACCCGGGGGTCGGCGTCTGCCTGGACACCTGCCACGCGTGGGCGGCCGGGCACGACCTGGCCACCCCCGGCGGGACGACGGCGACCCTGGACGCGCTGGAGGCCACCGTGGGCCCGGGTCGGCTCGGGCTGGTGCACGCCAACGACTCCCTCGACGAGCGCGGCTCCAAGCGGGACCGGCACACCACCATCGGCGAGGGCTCGATCGGCGTCGGCGCCTTCGGCGAACTGATGGCGCACCCGTCGATGGCCGGGGTGCCGGTCGTCGTCGAGACGCCGAGCGCCGACCGCGGCCACGCCCGCGACATCGCCCTGCTGTGCGCCCTGCGCGACGGCCACCCACTGCAGGCCTCCGCGGCGTAGGGAGCGATCCGCGCGTCCTCGGCGGGAGGACGTGGGGATCGCTCCCCGTCCTCGGGGCCTAGCGGTCGAGGAGGTCGGCGAGGACGTCGCCGGCGCGGTCGACCGCAGCCCGGTCGACGTCGAGGTGGGTGACCAGGCGGATCCGCCGCGGGCTCACCTGGGACACCAGCACACCACGCGCCTTGGCGGCCTCGGCCACGACCGGCGCCGGGACGTCGTCGACCACGACCATGTTCGTCTCGACCATCGCCGGGTCCACGCCCAGCCGCTTGGCCAGCAGCCGGGCGTGCTCGTGGTCCTCGGCCAGCCGGGCGAGGTGGTGGTCCAGGGCGTACAGCCCGGCCGCGGCCAGCACCCCGGCCTGCCGCATGCCGCCGCCGAGGCGCTTGCGCCACAGCCGGGCGGCGGCGATCCGCTCGGCGGAGGCGACCAGCACCGACCCGACCGGCGCGCCCAACCCCTTGGACAGGCAGACCGACGCGGTGTCGGCCAGCCGCCCGTAGGTGGCGAGGTCGGTGCCGGCGGCGACGGAGGCGTTCCAGATCCGGGCGCCGTCGAGGTGCACGGCGACGCCGGCGTCGCGGGACCAGGCGAACAGCCGCTCGAGCTCGGCCAGCGGCTGCACCCGCCCGCCGCCGCGGTTGTGCGTGTTCTCCACGGCGACGGCGGCGGTGGCGGTCAGGTGCCAGTCACCGCGCGGGCGCACCTGGTCGATCAGCGCGCCGGCGTCGAGCAGCCCGCCGGAGGACACCACCGTGCGGGTGGAGATGCCGAACACCGCGGCCGCGGCACCCATCTCGTAGGTGACCACGTGCGCGTCCGCGTCGCAGAGCACCTCCTGGCCGGGCTCGCACACCAGCCGCATGCCGATCTGGTTGCCCATGGTCCCGGACGGCACGAACAGCGCGGCCTCGTGGCCGAACAGGTCCGCGACGCGCTCCTCGAGCGCGGTGATCGCCGGGTCCTCGCCGTAGACGTCGTCGCCGACCTCGGCCTCGGCCATCGCCCGGCGCATGCCGGGGGTGGGCTTCGTGACGGTGTCGGACCGGAGGTCGATCACGGCCTCGTCCCGAGGCTCGTCCCGGGCCCGCGAGGCATGAGGAGGACGAGGCCCTTACCCACGCAGCATCTCCGCCACGAGGAAGGCGAGCTCCAGGGACTGCCCGGTGTTCAGCCGCGGGTCGCAGGCGGTCTCGTACCGGCTGTTGAGGTCCTCGTCGCTGATCTCCATGGCCCCGCCGAGGCACTCGGTGACGTCCTCGCCGGTGAGCTCGACGTGGATGCCGCCGGGCCAGGTGCCCAGCGCGCGGTGCACGTCGAAGAAGCCGAGCACCTCGTCGACGATCCGGTCGAAGTGCCGGGTCTTGTAGCCGGTCGAGGACTCGTGGGTGTTGCCGTGCATCGGGTCGCACTGCCACACGACCTGGTGGCCGCCGGCGGTGACCTTCTCCACGATGGCGGGGAGGACGTCGCGGATCTTGCCGTTGCCCATGCGGCTGATCAGCGTCAGCCGGCCCGGGACGCCGTCGGGGTCCAGCCGCTCGACCAGCTCGGTGGCCTGCTCCGGGGTGGTGGAGGGCCCGATCTTGACGCCGATCGGGTTCGCGATGCGCGACATGAACTCCACGTGCGCGCCGTCGAGCTGGCGGGTGCGCTCGCCGATCCACACGAAGTGCGCCGAGGCGGCGTAGGGCCGGCCCTCGTGCACCCGCAGCAGCGCGGCCTCGTAGTCGAGGACCAGCGCCTCGTGGCTGTTGTAGAGCTCGACGCCGCGCAGCGCGCTGTCGTCGACCCCGCAGGCCTTCATGAACGCCAGCGCCCGGTCGATCTCGCGGGCGATGACCTCGTAGCGGACACCGGCCGGCGAGTTGGCGACGAAGTCCTTGTTCCAGTCGTGGACGGCGTGCAGGTCGGCCAGGCCGCCGTGCGCGTAGGCGCGGATCATGTTCATCGCCGCGGCCGAGTTGGCGTAGGCGCGCACCAGCCGGTTCGGATCGGGGATGCGCTTCTCGAGCACCGGCTCCAGCGAGTTGACCATGTCGCCCCGGTAGGACGGCAGGCCCAGGGCGTCGGTGTCCGACGAGCGCGGCTTGGCGTACTGCCCGGCCACCCGGCCGACCTTGACCACCGGCACGCTCGCGCCGTAGGTGAGGACGACGGCCATCTGCAGCAGCGTGCGCGTGGTGCTCTGCAGGTGCGCGTCGGTGTTGAGGTCGAAGGTCTCCGCGCAGTCCCCGCCCTGCAGCAGGAACGCCCGCCCCTGCGCCACCTCGGCCAGCCGGCCGCGCAGCTCGTCGACCTCGCTGGGCGCCACGATCGGCGGCACGGACGACAGCGTCCTCAGGACGCCGTCGAGCGCGGCGCGATCGGGCCAGGTCGGCTGCTGGGCGGCGGGGAGCTCCCGCCACCGGTCGAGACCGGGCACCGGCTGCGGGGATGGGGACAGGCTCACGCGGTCGAGGGTACGGCGGTCAGCTCCTCACCCGAAGAACACCTCGGCCTCGGCGTACCGCTCCAGGGGGACCAGCTTCAGTCGCGCGGTCGCCTCCGCGATCGGCACGGGGACGACGTCGGTCCCGCGCAGGGCCACCATGACACCGGAGCGGCCCTCGTGCAGCGCGCCGACCGCGGCCAGGCCGAAGCGGGTGGCCAGCACCCGGTCGAACGCCGACGGCGTGCCGCCGCGCTGGATGTGCCCGAGCACCACCGCGCGCGCCTCCCGGCCGGTGCGTTCCTCGAGCAGCGCGGCCAGCGCGGCGCCGATGCCGCCGAGCCGGACGTGGCCGAAGGCGTCCCGCTCGCCGGTGGCGGTCACCAGGTCGCCGTCGGCCGGCCGCGCCCCCTCGGAGACGACGACGATCGGCGAGTAGCCGGACTCGAAGCGGTGCAGGCAGTGCGCGACCACGGCCTCGACGTCGAACGGGCGCTCGGGCACCAGCACGACGGTGGCGCCGCCGGCCATCCCCGCGTGCAGCGCGATCCAGCCGGCGTGCCGGCCCATCACCTCGACGACCAGCGTCCGGTGGTGGCTGTCACCGGTGGTGTGCAGCCGGTCGATGGCCTCCATCGCGACGCCGACCGCGGTGTCGAAGCCGAAGGTGTAGTCGGTGCCGTCGAGGTCGTTGTCGATCGTCTTGGGGACGCCGACCACCCGCACCCCCTCCCCCGTCAGCTTCGCGGCGACGCCGAGGGTGTCCTCGCCGCCCACCGGGACCAGCGCCTCGATCCCGTGCCGCTCGAGGGTGGCCATCACCCGCGCGGGCCCGCCGTCGATGGCGTAGGGGTTGGTGCGGGAGGTGCCGAGCACGGTGCCGCCACGGGGCAGCAGCCCGCGGACGGCGGCCAGGTCCAGGGGGACGGCGTCGTCGTCGAGCAGCCCGCGCCAGCCGTCGCGGAAGCCGACCACCTCGTCCCCGGAGCCGATGCCGCACCGGACCACGGCCCGGATGACCGCGTTGAGGCCGGGGCAGTCTCCCCCGCCGGTCAGGATCCCGATGCGCACGACGCCTCCCGGAGGGACGAACCGCAGGTCAGCACGATCCTGCACCCGATCGGTGACCGCGGTCACCGTCTACGCGCCGGAACCGGCAGGATCGCCGGCGTGGAACCCGCCGAACTGCTCGCGCTGATGCCCTTCGCCGTCGCCACCGGCGTCGAGCTGGACCGGGCCGGGCCCGGCGAGGTGGCCGGCCGGCTGCCGTGGGCGCCGCAGCGGTGCACCGCCGGCGGGGTGCTGCACGGCGGCGCGCTGATGACGCTGGCCGACACCGTCGGCGCGGTGTGCGCCTTTCTCAACCTGCCGCCCGGGGCCTCGACGTCGACCCTCGCCTCGTCGACGTCGCTCCTGCGCGCGGTCCGCGGCGGGACCGCGCACGCCACCGCCCGCCCGCTGCACGTCGGCCGCTCGACGGTCGTCGTCCTCACCGAGGTGACCGACGACGACGGGCGCCCGGTCGCCTCGGTCACCCAGACCCAGGCCGTGCTCGGACCCGCCTGAGTCACGGTCCGCCCCACCCGCCCCAGCCGCCCCGGCGCCGCCGGTTCCGGTACAGGACCGGCCGCGGCGTGCCGACGCTGCGGCGCGGTGCCGGGTGCTCTGCCCGGGCCGGGAGGGGGACGGCGTGCTCGGACGGTGGGGCATCAGGACGAAGGTGGTCGCGCTGGCCGTCGCCAGCGTGGCGGCGACCGGCGGCGCGATGGCCGGGGTGAGCGCGTGGCAGAGCGCGCGGTTCGCCGACACCACGCAGGAGTCGGTGACCGAGTTGGTCGAGGAGAGCGTCGCGCGCACCGCGGCCGGGGTGCGGGACGTCGTCGCCACCCAGGGCCAGTCCACCGCCGCGCGGGTCGACAGCCAGCTCGCCGTCGCCCTCGACGTGCTCGCCCGCTCCGGCGGGCTGGCCGTGGGCGGCCCCGGCGGGCCGGTGCGCTGGGAGGCGAGGAACCAGCTCTCCGGGGAGGTCACGCCGGTGGACCTGCCGCGGGTGACCGTCGGGGGCGCCTGGCTCGGCCAGAACGCCGACCCCGCCGTGCCCACCGCCGTCGTGGACCAGGTCGAGGCGCTGGTCGGCGGCACCGCGACGATCTTCCAGCGGACGCTGTCGGGCGACATGCTGCGCGTGGCGACCAACGTCACGTCGGCCGCCGGCACCCGCGCGATCGGCACCTACATCCCGGCCACCGACCCCGGCGGCACGCCGAACCCCGTCGTCTCGGCGGTCACCGCCGGGCAGACCTACCGGGGCAACGCCTTCGTCGTCGACTCCTGGTACGTCGCCGCCTACACGCCGCTGCTCGACCGGGCCGGCCAGCTGGTCGGCATGCTCTACGTGGGCGAGAAGCAGCAGTCCATCCCGGCGCTGCGGGAGAGCCTCGAGGCCACCCGGGTCGGCGAGAACGGGCACGTCGAGGTCTGGGGCGGCACCGGCGACCGGGCCGGCACCGTGCTGGTCAGCCCTGGCGGCGAGCGCGACGGCGAGCAGCTGATCGACGCGACCGACGCCGACGGGAAGCCCTACGCCCGGGAGATCGTCGAGGCCGCCGTGGCGCTGGAGGACGGCGCGCAGGCGACCGTGCGCTTCACCGACCCCGAGGCCGGCGCGAGCACCGCGACCGTCACCTACTACGCGCCGTGGGACTGGGTGCTGGTCACGATCGCCCGCGACGCCGACTTCACCGGCCCGGTCGACCGGCTCGCCGACGGCCGCGCCGCCATGGTCACCGCGCTGGTCCTCGCCGCCGTCCTCGTCGCGCTGCTCGGCGGGGTCGTCGCCCGGCAGCTGGGCCGCCGGCTCACCGCGCCGCTGCACCAGCTTCGCGCCCGCATGGCCGAGATCGCCGACGGCGAGGGGGACCTGACCCAGCGCATGACGGTCAGCGGCGACGACGAGGTCGGCCAGCTGTCCGCGGCGTTCAACCGGTTCGTGGAGAAGGTCGCCGGCACCGTGCGCGACATCGGCGGCTGCGCCCGCCAGGTGGCGGCGTCGGCGTCGGGCGTGGCCGCGGTCGCCGACGGGCTCGCCACCCGCGCCGCCCGCGGCCGCGACCAGGCGCAGTCGGCGCACGCCGCGGCCAGCGACATCAGCACCGGCGTGTCCGCGGCCGCGGCCGGCGCGGAGGAGATGGGCCTGTCGATCACCGACATCGCCCGCAGCGCCGCCGAGGCCGCGCAGGTGGGCCGGCAGGCCGCCGAGCTCGCCCGCCGGACCGAGGGCGCGATCGCCGCGCTGGGCACCAGCTCCGCGGAGATCGGCGAGGTGGTGCGAGTCATCGCCGCCGTCGCCGAGCAGACCAACCTGCTCGCGCTCAACGCGACCATCGAGGCCGCCCGCGCCGGTGAGGCGGGCAAGGGCTTCGCCGTCGTGGCCAACGAGGTCAAGGAGCTCGCGCAGGAGGCCGCCCGGGCCAGCGACGACATCGCCCGCAAGGTCGAGGCCATCCAGGCCGACACCGGCGCCGCGGTCGGCTCGATCACCCGCATCGCCGAGGTCGTGCACGCGATGAACGACCACCAGCTCACCATCGCCAGCGCGGTGGAGGAGCAGTCGGCGACCACCCGCGAGCTCACCCGCAGCGTCGCCGCGGCCGCCGAGGGCGCGGGCTCGGTGTCCGCCACGCTCACCACGGTCAGCGCCGACGCCCGGGACAGCGCCGACGACGTCGAGCGGGCGCACGCCGCCGCGGTGGAGCTCGACGGGCTGTCCCAGGAGCTCACCCGCCTGCTCGCCGTCTTCACGGTGTAGCCGCGCACCTCCGCGGAGGTGCACCCGTCGAGGCCGTCCGGGCCCTGCTCAGCGGGCCCGGGCGGCCTCGATCGCGTTCCAGCGGGCGAGGTTGTAGCGGGCGTCGACGAGCGCGTCGTGCGTGCCGGCCGGCCTGGGCGGGAGCTCGGGCCGGCCGGCGTCGTCCCACCGCTGCCGCAGCTCCCGGGTGAACCGCGGCACCGCCCGCGGCAGCGCCGTCATCGGCCCCCACAGCTGGGCCAGCGCCACGTGGTCGTAGGCGGCGAACCACGCCCACAGCTCGACCTCCTCCCCCGGGCCGGTGAGGAAGGCGAGCAGGTCGTCGCGGATGCGCCGGCGGCTGCGCCAGGCCCGGTCCGACGGCGGCGGGAGCTGGTCGAGCACGTTGCGGCGCACCCACGGGATGGCCCGGCGCTCGTCGAACTCGGTGCTGACGGCGTAGAACTCCCGGCCGGTCTCGTCGACGACGCCGATGGAGACGAGGTCGATCGTCGTCCCGTCCTCGATGAACTCGGTGTCGTAGAAGTACCGCCGCACGCCGCCCACCGTAGGTGCGCTCAGCCGGCCCGGCGGCCGCCGACCGAGGACCGGCCGAACTCCCGGCCCTGCAGCGCGGCGACGTCCCGCTCGAGCTGCGGCACCCGCGCGGCCGACAGGCGGATCATCAGCTTCTCCGCCACCGCGCCGGTGACCGCCTGGCGCAGCGCCGAGACGACGCCGACCGAGCGCGGCACGAACACCCGGCGGCCGCGGGTCTCCAGGTTCTCCACCAGCGCCTCGGCGCAGTCCTCCACCGACGTGTACGCGCCCAGCGGCCCCGGGAGCGACCGGCGGGTGGCGGCGAAGGTGGGCAGCGCCGCCTCGGTGTCGCGCACCAGGTCGGTGTCGATCCAGGTCGGGTGGGCGCTGGCCACGGTGACGCCGCGGTGGGCCACCTCCAGCCGCAGCGCGTCGCCGAAGCGCTCGAGCCCCGCCTTGGCCGCGCAGTAGGCGCTCATGCCCGGGAGCACGGTGAAGGCCGCCGCCGAGCTCACCAGCAGCACGTGCCCGCGCCGCTGCGCCACCTCGGGCAGCGCGGCGTGCGCGGTCAGCACCGCGCCGGTCAGGTTCACCTCGATCGTCCGGGACAGCGCGTGCGCCGAGCTCGTCATCACCGTGGTGAGCGGGGCGATCCCGGCGTTGGCGACGATGACGTCGAGGCCGCCGAAGGTGTCCACGGCGCGGGCGACGGCGGCCCGCAGCGCCTCGGCGTCGGTGACGTCGCACTCCACCCACAGGTGCCCGGGGCCGAGCTCGTCGGCGACCCGGGCCAGCAGCTCCGGCTCGAGGCCGGCCAGCGCCACCCGGGCGCCGCGGGCGGCGGCCCGGCGGGCCAGCTCGGCGCCGATGCCGCGGGCGGCGCCGGTGACCAGCACGGCCCTCCCGGCCAGCGGGGTGCGGGTCCTCCTGCGGGGCGACAGCGCCATCGGTGCTCCCTGGGTCTCGGCCGCTCCTGTTGAGCACTGCTCAACGAGGGTTGTAGCTTGTCGAGCGTTGCTCAGCAAGCCGGACGTCGTTGCAGGAGGAGCACCCGGTGACCAGCACGCTGGACAGGCCCGCCCCGGGCGCGGAGGACACCCGGGAGGTCGGGGTGGCGATCATCGGCTCCGGGTTCGCGGGCCTGGGCATGGCGATCCGGCTGCGGCAGCGCGGCGAGACCGACTTCGTGGTGCTCGAGCGGGCGCGCGACGTCGGCGGCACCTGGCGCGACAACCACTACCCCGGCGCCGCCTGCGACGTGCAGTCCAACCTCTACTCCTTCTCCTTCGCGCCCAACCCGGACTGGCCGCGCTCCTACTCCGAGCAGCCGGAGATCCAGGCCTACCTGCAGGCCACCGCCGACCGCTTCGACGTCCGGCGGCACTGCGTGTTCGGCGCCGAGGTCACCGCCGCCCGCTGGGACGACGCCGACCGTCGCTGGGACGTCGAGACGACGGCCGGCCGGTTCCGCGCCCGGGTGCTCGTCTCCGCCGCCGGTGCGCTGGCCGACCCGCACCGGCCCGACATCCCGGGGCTGCACTCGTTCCGGGGCACCGTCGTGCACTCGGCGCGCTGGGACGACGACCACGACCTCACCGGCGAGCGGGTCGCCGTCGTCGGCACCGGCGCCTCGGCCGTCCAGATCGTCCCCGCGATCCAGCCGCGCGTCGGCAGCCTCGCCGTCTACCAGCGCACGCCCCCGTGGATCGTGCCTCGCACCGACCACCCGGTGTCCCCGTGGGTACAGCAGCTGTACCGGCTGGCCCCCGGCTTCCAGCGGCTGGTCCGCGCGGTGCTGTACCTGATCCGCGAGTTCCTCGTCCTCGGCCTGGCCAAGCACCGGCGGTTCCTGACGCCCGTGGGGCGGGTGGCGAAGGCGCACCTGCAGCGGCAGGTCCGGGACCCGCGGCTGCGCGAGGCGCTGACGCCGGACTACACCATCGGCTGCAAGCGGATCCTGATCAGCAACGACTACTACCCGGCGGTGTCGGCACCCGGCGTCGAGCTGGTCACCGCGGGCATCGCCGAGGTCCGGCCGCACTCGGTCGTCACCGTCGACGGCGTCGAGCGGCCCACCGACACGATCGTGCTGGCCACCGGCTTCTCCGTCACCGACCTGCCGATCGCCCGGCGGATCACCGGCCGCGACGGCCGCACCCTCGCGCAGGTGTGGGACGGGGGCATGGTCACCAACCGGGGCAGCACCGTCGCCGGCTTCCCCAACCTGTTCCTGCTGGTGGGGCCGAACGTCGGCGTCGGCCACACGTCGATGGTCTACATGATCGAGTCGCAGGTGGCCTACGTCGACGACGCGCTGCGCACCATGGCCGCCGAGGGCCTGGACGCCCTCGAGACCACCCCGGAGGCGCAGGAGGCCTACCGCGAGCTCGTCGCCCGCCGGTCCCGCGGCACGGTGTGGCTGACCGGCGGCTGCGGCAGCTGGTACCTCGACCGGCACGGCCACAACACCACGCTCTGGCCGGACTTCACCTTCCGCTTCCGGAGGCTGACCCGGCGGCTGGACCGGGAGAACTACGTCGGCACCCCCGCCGGCGTGCCCGCCCGCACCCCGGAGGTGGCCGCGTGAGCACGACCGCTCCCCCGCGCCTGCGCCGCACCGCCGCCGTCGCCACCCCCGACGGCGCCCTGCTGCACGCCACCGTCGAGGGTCCCGACGACGCCCCGGTCACCCTGGTCCTCGTGCACGGCTGGACGCTGGCGCAGGCCGCCTGGGACGACGTCGCCGCGCTCCTCACCCCGCAGGTCGCCGACGGCCGGCTGCGCCTGGTCCGCTACGACCAGCGCGGCCACGGCCGCTCCGGCTGGGGCACCGCGGACGTCTCGATCGACCGGCTGGGCGCGGACCTCGCCGCGGTGCTCGACCAGCTGGCGCCGTCCGGCCCGGTGGTGCTGGCCGGGCACTCGATGGGCGGGATGACGGTCATGGGCCTGGCCGCGGCCCGGCCCGAGCTGTTCGGCGACCGGGTGCTCGGCGTCGCGCTCGTGTCGACGTCGGCCGGGGACCTGCAGCGGCCGCCGCGCACCCGCGCCGAGCGGGTCCGGCAGCGGCTCACCCCCGGCGCGCTGGCGCTGGCGCTGGCCGGCGCCCGCGTCGTCGAGCGGCTGCGCCGGCTGGTGCCGCCGGAGCACCCGCGGCACCGGGCGGTCGTGCGCGACCTGCTCTACGGCGCCGACGCCACCGACGCGATGGTGCGCGCGGGGGCGGAGATCGTGCACGCGACCACCGTGCGGGCGTTCACCGCGTTCCTGCCCGCGCTGCTCGAGCACGACGAGCTCGCCGAGCTCGCCGCGCTGACCCGCGTGCCGGTCGAGGTGCTGGTCGGCGACTCCGACAAGCTGACCCCCGTGCGCCACACCCGCCGGCTCGCCGAGGCCCTGCCCGGCGCGCACGTGCAGGTGGTCCCGCGGACCGGGCACATGCTCCCGAACGAGCGGCCGTCGCTGGTGACCGCGTCGATCGCGCGGCTGCTCACCGACGCCGCGGCGTCCCGGGCCGCCGCCTGAGCCGGCCGCCGGTGTCGTCTCCCCCCGGGCGCTCCCGCCGGTCGGCCGCCGACCGGCGGGAGCAGCTGGTCGGCATCGGCCTGCAGCTGCTGCCCACCACGCCGGTGCAGGAGCTGACCATCGACGAGGTGGCCCGGCGGGCCGGCATCAGCCGCAGCCTGCTGTTCCACTACTTCCCGTCCAAGCGGGAGTACTACCAGGCCGTGACGCGCGCGGCGGCCGACCTGCTGCGCGCCCACCTCACCCCGCCGGCGGACCTGCCGGCCGCGGAGCGCCCGGCGTGGATGCTCGACCGCTACGTCGGCTGGGTGGAGACCTACCGGGAGTCGCACCTGGCGTTCGTCCGCGGCGCGGCCGGCGGCGACCCGTGGGTGGCCGAGGTCTACGAGGAGACCCGCGAGGCGCTGGTCGACCTCGGCATCGGCGCGCTCGGCGGGCTCGAGGACCCGCTGCGCCGGCAGCTGGTGCGCTCGTGGTTCGCCTTCACCGAGGACCTCGTGCACCAGTGGGTGCGCGAGCCCGCGACCAGCCGCGAGGAGCTGCTGGCCCTGCTCACCGACCTGCTGGAGCGACTGCTCCGGAGGTGACCTGCTGGGACGGCCACCCCTCGGGGGCCCTCCGCCTGCGCCTGCGAGGCGTGCCGGGGTCCTTCAGCCGGCGAGGGTGTCCGGCGCCCGGTCGCCGGCCTCGCCGGCCGGCGGCTGCAGCCGCCCGACGACGTCGGAGGCGCTGGCGCCGGTGGCCTGCATCGACTTCTTGACGGTGGCGCCGTAGACGTCGACGTACTCCTGGCCCGACATCGTCATGATCTCGTACATGATCTCGTCGGTGATGGACCGCTCGACGAAGCGGTCGCCGGCCAGGCCCTCGTAGCGGGAGAAGTCCAGCGGCTCGCCGAAGCGCACGCACACGCGGACCAGCTTCCTGCCGAACGGCATCCGCCGGGGCCGGTAGACCATCGCCACCGGGACGACCGGCACGCCGGTCTCCAGCGCCATGCGCGCCACGCCGACCTTGCCGCGGTACAGGCGGCCGTCGGGCGAGCGGGTGCCCTCGGGGTAGATGCCCAGCAGCCGGCCCTCCCGCAGCATCCGGAGGCCGGTGCGGATCGCGTCCTCGGCGGCCGTGGCGCTGGAGCGGTCGATGGGCACCTGCCCCGCGCCGGAGAAGAAGGCCCGCTGCAGCCACCCCTTGACGCCGGTGCCGGTGAAGTACTCCTGCTTGGCCAGGAAGGTGACCCGGCGCCGCAGCGACAGCGGCATGAAGATCCAGTCCGAGGCCGAGAGGTGGTTGCTGGCCAGGATCGCGGCGCCGTCGGCCGGGACGTGCTCGCGCCCCTCGGCCCGCGGGCGGAACACGAGCTTCACGACCGGCCCGATGGCCACGAACTTGAGGAACCAGTAGAACAACACGCCTCCCTGTCGAACTGCCAGACTAGGGATCCGGGTGCCCCGGCGACAATCGGCTCCGCGCGTCGTCCCGGCCGCACCCGCGCCCGACCCCGGAGGAGGACCACCGTGGCTGCTGACCGGCCGCTCCCCCGGGGAGCCGCGGCGTGACGGGGCCGCGGCGCGGGCGGGGCCGCCGCGACAACGGCCTGGACGCCGCGCTCTGGGCGCCGCTGCGCGACGTCGACCCGCGCGTGGGCGAGCACCTGCTCGACGTGCTGCGCGACGCCGGCATCGCCGCCTACCTGGAGCCGGCCGCCGACGTCGGGCCCTACACCCGCACCGTCTTCCTCCCCAGCCCGCCGGCCGACCGGCTGTTCGTCGACCGCACCCGCCTGGGCGAGGGCCGGTCCCTGGTCGAGCGGCACGCCGACGACCACGCCCCCGCCGGCGGTCCCGCGGCCGAGCGGCGCCCGCTGCGGCGCGACCTCGACGAGGACGCCGAGTGGGCGCGCATCGTCGCCGCCTACGAGGCCGAGCACGGGCGCACCGTCGTCGAGGACGCCGACCCCGCGGAGCCCGCCGTCGTCCGGCCCGCCGCGCCGCCGGCCGACGACGACGAGGACGACCCGCTCGCCGAGGAGCACTACGAGCCCCCGCCGGCCCCGCCGGTGCCGATGCCCTCCCCGTCGACCCTCTACGCGGTGCTGCTGGCCGCGGCCGGCGTGGTGCTGGTCGGCGCGCCGGGCGTGCTGGGCCTGAGGACCGAGACCGGCCTGGTGCTCGGCGTCGCGGCCCTGGTCGGCAGCGCCGCCCTGGCGCTGTCCCGGATGCGCGACCGCGACGACGACGGCGACGACGGGGCCGTCGTCTAGAGCCCGGCGCAGACCGCCGCGCGAGCGAGGTCCGCCGCGCCGACCAGGCCGGCCGAGGCGCCGAGCGCCGCGGCGACCACCCGCGGGCCGGGCCGGAAGCCGCGTCCGGGCAGCGCGCGCCCGAGCCGCTCGCGCGCCGGGTCGAGCACCATGTCGCCGAGCACGCTCACCCCGCCGCCGATGACGACGACGTCCGGGTCGAGGACGCTGGCCAGGTCGGCGATGCCCTGGCCGAGCCACTCCCCGACGTCGCTCACCAGGCTGAGCGCCACCGGGTCGCCGTCGGCCGCGGCGCGGGCCACGTCCTCGCCGCTCAGCCGCGCCGGGTCGCCGTCGACGCGGTCGAGCAGCCGCGCCGCCGCGGCCGGCGAGCGGGTGGCCACCTCGCGGGCGGTGGTCGCCAGGGCGCTGCCGCTGGCGTACTGCTCCCAGCAGCCGCGGTTGCCGCAGGCGCACAGCCGCCCGTCGGGGACCACCCGCATGTGCCCCCACTCCCCCGCCACCCCGTGCGCGCCGCGCTGCAGCCGGCCGCCGGCGACGATCCCGCCGCCGATGCCGGTGCCGAGGGTGATGCACAGGGCCAGCTCGGCCCCCCGCGCGGCGCCGAAGCGGTACTCGGCCCACGCGGCGGCGTCGGCGTCGTTGCCCACCCACAGCGGCCGCTGCAGGCGGGCGGCGAGGTCGCGGCGCAGGGCGGTGTGCCGCCAGGCCAGGTGCGGGCTGAACAGCACGACGTCGCCGGTGCGGTCGAACCAGCCGGCCGCGCCGACGCCGACCGCCGCCAGCGGGCCGCCGTGCCGGACGGCGAGCTCCTCGACCACCCCGGCGATCGCGGCCTCGGTCTCGGTCACCGACGCGGTCGGCGTCGAGCGGCGGGCGGTGTCCAGCACCGTCCCGTCCGGCGCGACGACGCCGCCGGCCACCTTGGTCCCGCCGACGTCGACGCCGAGCGCGGGCAGGGCGGCGGGACCGGTGCGGTCGCCGGCCACTCAGCCGAGCTCGATGTGCTGGACCTGCGCCGGCTCCGGCGCCGGGGCCGGCTCCGGCGCGGGCGGTGCCGGCGGGGCGGCTCCCGACCGCAGGGCGCCCGCGGCACTGGTCAGCAGGTCGGCGAGCGCCTCGCTGACGTCCGGCCGGCGGGCGACGGCGGCCGCCCGGCACAGCGGGCACCAGCGGCAGTCCCCGCCCGGCTCATGCCCGGGCGTCTCCCCCTCCGCGGCGGCGCCGGTCTCGGCCCAGGCCTGTCCCAGCCCGGCGGCCAGCCGCCGCGCCTGATCGAGCCAGTCGGCTCCCTCGCTCACCGTGTCCCCCTGTCGTCCGCCGGGCCGTCCGCCGCACCGCTCGACGGCGCTCCCTCCGCACCGTCCGCCCCGACGGCCGCCAGCAGGTCGGCCGGCCACTGCTGCGGGTCGGCGGCGAAGCCGACCTCCAGCCGCGCGGCGGCGGTGCCCGGGTCGGCCAGGGTGCCCGAGGTGACCACGCACCGGCGCAGCAGGGGGTCCAGGCGGAGCGAGCGGCGGGTGCCGGCGGCGGTGACCACCAGGTCGTCGTCCCAGCGGGTGAGCCGCACCCCGGCGCGCTCGGCGAAGGGCAGCGGGAGCGTCAGCCGCCACCCGCCGTCCACGCGCTCCGGTGCGGGCACCGGCGGGGCGGGGTCGCCCGCGGGCCCGGGCAGGTCGGGCAGGTCGGGCAGCAGCGCGGCGAGCGCCTCGGCGCCGGCCGGCTCGACCGGGGCCTCGGCGACGTCCCGCACCGGCGCGATCCCGGCCAGCCCGGCGAGCGCGGCCTCCTCCTCGGCGGCCCGGGCGACCGCCCAGTCCGCCGGCCCGGCCGCCGCGGGCAGCCGGCGGGCGAGCACGCCCACCGGGTGCTGTCCGTGCACGGCCAGGGCGGTGGTCGCGGTCCGCAGCGCGGCGACGGCGGAGGGCCGCGGCCGGCCCGCCAGCCAGACCGCGGTGGCGGCGGGGTCGGTCAGGCGCAGCCGGTCGAGCAGCGCCTCGAGGTCGGGCACCGCGTCGAGGGCGAGGTCGGCGGCGCCGCGGCGGACCGTGCCGGCGCGGACGGCGGCGGTGCGGACGGCGGCGAGCACCCGCACGCGGGTGGTCAGCACCTGCTGCAACCACCACCGCAGCGCGCCGGGCAGGGCGACCAGCCCCGTGGCGGCGGGCAGGGGCCCGGCGTCGAGGACGACGAGGTCGGTGTCCGGCCGCACCCGGCCGAGCGCGGCGAGGACGCCGAGCTCACCGGCGCCGGGCAGCGGCACCACCGAGGTCGCGGGCGGCAGCTCGAGGTCGGGCACCGCCGACGCCGGGCCCACCACCCGCTCGGCCCACAGCGCCTCGAGCCCGGCCTGCGGCTCGGCGACGACCACCTCGACGCCCGCCGCCGCCGTCCCGTCGGGGACCGGCTGGCGGGTCACCAGCACCACCCGGCGCCCGCCCCGGGCGGCGCGCACCGCGGCCGCGGCGGCGAGGGTGGTCGTGCCGGCCCCGCCGGGGCCGGTGAGGAGCAGCGTGCGCACGGGCTCAGCCCTCGACGCGCTTCTTGAGCTCCTTGAGCGCGGTGTCGAGGATGACCTTCTCCGCGCGGCGCTTCATCATCCCGAGCATGGGGACACCGATGTCCACGGCGAGCCGGTAGGTCACCTCGGTGCCGCCGCCGGTCTCGCGCAGCGTGTACGAGCCGTCCTGCCGCTTCATGATCTTGCTGGTGACCAGGGTCCAGGAGACCTGCCGGTCGTCGTCCCAGGTGTAGTCGAGGACGTACTCGTCGGTGAGGACGGTCGCGTCGATGACGAACCGGACGCGGCGGGCGCGGCCGTCGGGCCCACGCTCCTGCACCTCGACCGTCCGGGCCGCCTTGACCCACTGCGGATACGCCTCGAAGTCGGCGATCACGGCCATCACCTCGGCCGCCGGCGCGGAGACGACGATCGACTGGGTGGACTGCTCCGCCATGCGCCTGAGGCTAGCCGTTCACCCGGAAGACGCAGGGTGGGTGGACCGGGCACGCCTACTCACCGGTAGCCCCAGCCGGTAGATTCGGCGGGACGTGTCCCGCGCGGGGACCGCGGGCAGCGGCGCCCCGGCCGCACGGGGAGGAGAGGACGGAGCGTGCGCGAGTACAGCGTCCCGGCGACGACCGAGGTGGGTGCCTCGGAGGCGCTCACCGACATGCTGGCGGAGAACGTCGCCGAGCACGGCGACGAGGTCGGCCTGCGCAGGCAGCGGGACGGCCGCTGGGTCGACGTCACCTGGCGGGAGTTCGGTGAGCAGGTGGCCGGCGTCGCGAAGGGGCTGGTCGCCGCGGGCGTGCAGCCCGGCGACCGGGTCGCGCTGCAGGCCAAGACCCGCTACGAGTGGACCGTCATCGACTTCGCCATCTGGACGGCCGGCGCGGTCACCGTCCCGGTGTACGAGACCTCCAGCCCCGACCAGGTCGCCTGGATCCTCTCCGACTCCGGCGCGGTCGCCGCGATCGTCGAGAAGGCCGAGCACGCCACCGCCGTCGACTCGGTGCGCGACCAGGCCCCCGACCTCGGCCCGCTGTACGTCATCGAGGACGACGCCGTCGGCACGCTCACCGCCGCCGGTGAGGCCGTCCCCGACAGCGAGCTCGAGGCCCGCCGCGCGACGCTGAACGCCGACAGCCTGGCGACGCTCATCTACACCTCGGGCACCACCGGCCGCCCCAAGGGCTGCGAGCTCACCCACGGCAACTTCCTGTTCGAGGTCGGCAACGGCATGAGCCTGCTCGACCGGTTCATGAACGTGCAGGGCTCGCTGCTGCTGTTCATCCCCCTGGCGCACGTGCTGGCCCGCGTCATGCAGGTCGGCGCGGTGAAGACCCGCACCGTCATCGGCCACACGCCGGACGTGAAGAACCTGGTCGAGGACCTCGGCGGGTTCAGGCCGACGTTCGTCCTGGCCGTCCCGCGCGTGTTCGAGAAGGTCTTCAACCAGGCCAAGGCCAAGGCCGAGGCGGACAGCCCGGTCAAGGGGAGGATCTTCGACCGGGCCGCCCAGGTGGCCGTCGCCTGGTCCCGCGCCCAGGACACCGGCGGCGCGGGCCTCGGCCTGCGCGTCCAGCACGCGGTGTTCGACCGGCTCGTGTACAGCAGGCTGCGCGCCGCTCTCGGCGGCCGCTGCCTCGGCGCCATCTCCGGCGGCGCCCCGCTCGGCGAGCGGCTCGGCCACTTCTTCCGCGGCGCCGGCGTCACCGTCTACGAGGGCTACGGCCTCACCGAGACCACCGCCGCCGCCTCGGTCAACCACGACCGCGCGCTGCGGATCGGCACGGTCGGCCGCCCGCTGCCCGGCGTCTCGTTCCGGATCGCCGACGACGGCGAGATCCTCATCCGCGGCGGCGTCGTCATGCGCGGCTACTGGAAGAACGAGCAGGCCACCGCCGAGGCGATCGACACCGACGGCTGGTTCCACTCCGGGGACATCGGTGAGATCGACGCCGACGGCTTCACCCGGATCACCGGCCGCAAGAAGGAGATCCTGGTGACCGCCGGCGGCAAGAACGTCGCCCCCGCGGTGCTCGAGGACCGGCTGCGCGCCCACCGGCTGGTCAGCCAGTGCATCGTCGTCGGCGACCAGCGGCCGTTCATCGCGGCGCTCATCACCCTGGACGCCGAGGCCCTGCCCGCCTGGCTGGAGAGCAAGGGCAAGCCGGCCGACACCCCGCCCTCCGCGCTGGTCGACGACCCCGAGGTCAGGGCCGAGATCGACGCCGCCGTCGCCGACGCCAACAGGGCGGTGTCCCAGGCCGAGGCGATCAAGAAGTACCGCGTCCTCACCACGGACTTCACCGAGGACAACGGGATGCTGACGCCGAGCCTGAAGCTCAAGCGCGCGGTGGTCATGAAGGAGTTCGACCAGGAGGTCGAGGCCCTCTACAACAGCTGAACCGGATCGTCCGAGCCCCGTCCCGCCGCTGCGTGGGGCGGGGCTCGGTCGTGGCGGGCCGTCGGTCGTGGTGGGGCTCGGTCGTCGCGGGCCTCAGTCGTCGCGGGGCTCCAGGAGCCCGGCGAACTGCGCGGCGATCGTCGTCCACGACCAGCGCCGCTCCACCCACACCCGCCCGGCGGCGCCCATGGCCCGCGCCCGGGCGGGGTCGTCGAGCAGCGCGGTGACCGCGGCGGCGACCGCGTCCGGGGAGCGCGGGTCGGGGACGACCGTGCCGGTCTCGCCGTCGCGCACCGCCTCCGGCGCCCCGCCCGAGGTGCCCGCGACGACGGGCAGCCCGACGGCGGCGGCCTCCAGGTAGACCATGCCCAGGCCCTCGACGTCCAGGCCGCCGCGGCGGGTGCGGCAGGGCATGGCGAACACGTCCCCCGCCGCGTAGTGCTCGGGCAGCCGGTCCGGGGTCACCGGGCCGGTGAGCACCACCGAGTCGCCCAGCCGCCGGTCGGCCACCGCGCGGCGCAGCCGGGCCTCGTCCGGGCCGCCGCCGACCAGCAGGAGCCGCGCGCCCGGGTGCCGCGCGAGGACCTGCGGCCAGGCGGCCACGAGCACGTCCTGCCCCTTGCGCGGCACCAGCCGGGACACGCAGACGACGACCGGCGACTCCCCCAGCCCGTGCCGCCGCCGCACCGCGGTGCCGTCGACCGCGGGGGTGAACCGGTCGACGTCGACCCCGGGCGACAGCTGCGCCAGCCGGGTGCGCCCGCCGAGCGCCGGCTCCAGGCGGCTGCGGGTGTACTCGCTGATGTAGGTCAGCACGTCCAGGCCGCCGGCGATGCGGCGCATGAGCCGGCGGGCGCCGGGCAGCGCCACCCAGCCGGTCTCGTGCCCGTGGGTGGCGCCGACCAGGTGCCGCACCCCGGCGTCGCGGAGGGCGGGCGCCAGCAGGCCCAGCGGCGCGGCCGCGCCGAAGAAGGCGGTGTCGCAGCCGTGCTCGGCGGCCAGGGCCGTCGCGGCCCGGGCGGTCGCCGGCGTGGGCAGCAGCACCGCCGTCCGCTGCCGGACCACCCGGTAGGGCAGCCGCGCGTCGTACGCCTCCCAGCCCGGTGAGCGGGAGGCCAGCACGACGAGGGAGTCCGGCGGTCGGCGCTCGAGCAGCGCCGCGACGAAGGTCTGGATGCCGCCCTGCCGCGGCGGGAAGTCGTTGGTCACGACGAGCGTGCGGCCGCGGTCGCTCACCGGTCGCCCAGCCGCAGCCAGTCCTCGGCCATCGCGACCCGCTCGGCCGCCGTCGGGTGGGAGCCGAAGAACCACTGCCACGGCGCCGGCGGGCTCGGGTCGGAGACGTTGGTCTCGGCCAGCCGGCGCTGCATCTCGATGAACGCGGCGGCGTCCCGGGTGAGGTCGAGCGCGGCCAGGTCCGCCCGGGCCTCGACGTGCCGGGAGACCAGGTTCCGCACCGGCGTCGACACGAGGGACCCCACCGCGACGAGGAGCAGCACCAGCGGCACCACGCGCGGGTCGCCCGCCGAGTCCGCGCCGGCGCGGCGCAGCAACGGCGCCCAGGTCAGGAGCCAGCCGAGCAGGGCGACGGCGGCGGCCGCGCCGAGCGCCCCGATGAGCGTGCCGGTCAGGACGTCGTCGGTGGCCACGTGCCCGAGCTCGTGGGCGACGATCGACTCGATCTCGTCCGGGGGGACGTCGGCCAGCAGCGTGTCGTAGAGCACCACCCGGCGGGTCGAGCCGAACCCGGACACGTAGGCGTTGAGCGACGTCGTCCGCCGGGACGCGTCGGCGACCAGGACGTCCTCGACCGGGGAGCCGCTCTCCTCGGCCAGCCGGAGCAGGTCGGTGCGCAGCTCGCCGGCCGGCAACGGCGTGAAGCTGTTGAACGCGGGCTCGATGACCACCGGGTGGAGGAAGGAGCCGACGACGACCAGCGCGGCCGCGCCGCAGGCCGCCCACGCCCACCAGGCGCGGGGGGCGCGGCGGGCCAGCGCGACGAGCACCAGCAGGCCCAGGGCGGTGAGCCCGGCGTCGATGGCGGTGGAGACCGCGACGTCGCGCAGCCACAGCGGCCAGGAGCGCGTGGACAGCCCGTAGCGGTGCCGCACGACCTCGCCGTAGGCGGAGATCGGCAGCGTCGCCAGCCGGCCGACGACGACCAGCGTGACCGTGCCGAGCAGCACGGTGAGCGGCCAGCGGCGGCCTCCCGCCCGGCCGACCGCGGTGACCAGGCGGCTGCCCAGGCGGGTGAGGCCGAGCAGCGCCGAGACCGCGAGCCCGAGCACCAGGTTGGTCAGCGACGCGGGACGGATGTCGGCGGCGAGGGCCTCGGCGCGGCGGACGACCTCGGCGGGCAGCCCGGCGTCGTCGGTGACCGGGGAGGCGCCGCCGGGCGGGGTGGGCAGCGGCGTCCAGGGCGTCCGGAGCGCGATGACGAGGACGAGCGCCGCGCCGAGCACGAGCGCGACCAGCAGCGCGGCCCGGCGGGAGCCGGTGCGGTCGGGCCGGGTGGCCTCGGGGCCGGGGCGGGTGCTCGTCCCGCCCGCCCTGCCCACCCGGCCGATCCTAGGCGCGCGCCGGTGCCGCACCGTGCGCTCCCCCGGCGGACGCCGAGGGCCGGCGACCCGTCCGGGTCACCGGCCCTCGGCCGCGCGACGTGCTGGAACGGCCTCCCTGCAGGGCCCGCCGCGAGCTCGCGAGCGGTGGGGGCAGGGAGGTCCTCCGTCAGGCGATGCGGCGCATGGCGGTGATGCCGCCCATCGAGTCGACCGACACGACCTTCACCGGCTGCCCCGACGTGGAGGCGTGCACCATCTGGCCGTTGCCGATGTACATCGAGACGTGGCTGACCGGGCTGTAGTAGAAGATCAGGTCACCCGGCTGCAGGTCCGCCCGCGAGACGGCGGTGCCCATGCGCGACTGCATGCTGCTGGAGTGCGGGAGGCTGATGCCGGCCGCGGCGTAGGCGTACTGGGTCAGGCCCGAGCAGTCGAAGGCGTTCGGCCCGCCGGCGCCCCACACGTAGGGGTCGCCCACCTGGGCCAGCGCCGTCTGCACCGCGGTCTGCGCGGCACCGCTGCCGCCGCTGCCCGCCGACGGCGCCGGGGCCGCAGCGGGGGCCGCGGCCTGCGTGCCCGCGGTGGTCGGCGCGCTCTCCTCACCCGCGCCGCCGGGCCCGGCCTGCGCGCCCGCGGCCAGGCCGGCCTCCTGCGCGGCGAGCGCGGCTTGCCGCTGCGCCTCGGTGAGCGCCGCGAACTGCGCCTGGTAGTCCGCGATGTCGCCCTGGAGTTGCGCCTCCTGGGCGCTCAGGTCGTCGAGGGTGCGCTGCGCCCCGGTCTCGGCGGCCTCGGCGTCGGCCTGCGCCTGCCGGGCGGCGGCGGCCGCCTCGTTCACCTGGTCGAGGACCGAGGTGGTGTGGTCGGCGATCTGGCCGAGGGTGGCCAGCGAGGCGACGAAGTCCTCGGCCGAGTCGCTGGTCATCAGCAGGTCGAGCCCGGCGAAGCCGTCGCCGTTGCCGGCGGTGTAGGCGCTGCGGGCCACCTCGCGGATCCGGCCGTCGAGGTCCTGCAGCCGGTCCTGCGCCTCGGCGGCGGCCCGGTCGGCCTCGTCGGCGGCGGCCTGCTGCTGGGCGAGTACCTCGCGGGCCTCGTTGACCTGCTCGGTGACGACCTCGAGCCGGTGACCGGCCTCGGCGGCGAGCTGGGCGGCCTGCTCCGGGGTGCCGGCCCGCTCGGGGTCGGCGGCCGCGGTGCCGGACAGCAGGGTGAGGGTCAGCGCGGCGGTGGTGCCGACCAGGGTGACCCGGCCGAGGCGGCGGGCCCGCGACGGGCGGTGCGGGCCGGCGATCCGGGTGGTGGGTGTGGACTTCTCGCGTGCATGCCCCAGGGCAGGGCGGGGGGTCGCCACGGGCGGCGGCTCTCCGTTTCTTCCTCAGCAACCGCCTACCGAGTTAGCTGACGGGTTCGGGCTGGGAAGACGTGCCCTATCTCCGCGCCCCGGTCGGGACCGGCGCGCGAGAACTCACCCCAGTGCTGCGGTGGGTCCCCGGCTCACCTCGCGCACCTCCGGGAGGGCGTCCGGTGACTCGGCGGTGTCGGCCGAGGTCACCCTGCGTCGGGTGACGACCACCCGGCCGGACGGCGCCACAGTACGGACGTGATGCAGTTGTGACAAACGGGAGGTGCGGGAACTGTGAGAACACACACGGTCAGCAGCCGCGCCACTCCGGTGCGTACCCGATCGGGTGTCCGCGCCGGTCAGCCCGTGCGCCGGCGCCCGTCCCGCGACGGCCGGTGCCGCAGGGGTGGCACCAGGCCGCCCTCGGCCAGCGCCCGCACGGCCCGCCGCTCGACGTCGTCGAGCTCCACGACCACGCCCGGGCGCGGCAGTGCGCCGTCCGCCGTCCGGGCCGCCGGGACGGGTGGCACCGGCAGCAGCACGGGGCCGGTGTCCCGCTCCGCGGGCGGGGCGCCCAGCAGGGCGGTGACGACGCAGTCGGCGCAGCCGGCGCCGCGCGCGGTGCACGAGTCGCAGTCGATGAGCATGGCCGTGTCCCTCCGGTTCTCCGGCCGCGCCGCCCGGTGCCGGGCCGCGGTCGGGACGGGTCTCCCTGTCGGTTGACCAGCACGCTAGGGACGGCCACCGACAGTCCCGGCTCAGCCGCCCGCGTACTCCCAGTGCCAGGGCTCCTCGCGGCCGTTGCCCGGGTCGGCCCAGGTCGGGTGCAGCCACCCGAACCGGCCGGCGTTGGCGACCATCCACGCGTACTGCGGTGTGCCGAAGCCGTCGATGCCGCCGCACAGGTCGACCGCCAGCCCCCAGCCGTGGTTGCTGGTGCCCGGGACCGCGGCCAGCGCCGGCTTCTCCCCGTACAGGCGGACCTGGCCGGCGTAGGTGCGGTAGGAGTCGGTGATGCAGATCGGCTGCCCGAACGCCGACGCGAACGCCGCGCTCATCGCCCGCCAGGCCGCCGCGGCGTCGCAGCGCAGCGAGTGGCCGCCCACCCCGATCGGGCACAGCGCGCTCGGCGGGATGAGGCCGTTGGGGTAGCCGCCCCAGGCCCGGGCGCCGTCGAAGCTCGGCGGGTAGACGGTGTTGCCGCACTCGACCCGCAGGGCTCCGCCGACCGGACCGGGGGCGGGCACCTCCGGCCGCGGGCCGAGGCTCGGCCGCCCGACGTGGACCACCTGGTCGGCCGGCAGCCGGCGGACGACGACGGCGCCGGCCCGGGCGTCGGCGGCGAGCACGGTCTGCGCGTCCAGCGCGATGCCGACGTGCCCCAGGCCCGCCTCGGGGGTCCCGAGGAAGACCAGGTCGCCGGGCAGGACGTCGGCCGGGTCGACGGGCGTGCTGACCGCGAACAGGCCGGCCTGGTCGGCGGGCAGGTCGATGCCCGCGTCCCGGTAGACGGTGGAGACCAGCGAACCGCAGTCCCAGGAGTCCGGGCCGGCCGTCCCCGGCGCGTAGGGCCGGCCGAGGGCGTCCATGGCCGCGGTCACCGCGGCCAGCGTCTCGGCGGGCAGCACGAGCAGCGACACCGGCCGGCGCGGCAGCTGCGCGGCGCCGCGCTGGGCGCCGCCGGCGGCCGCGCCGATCGGGGTGAGCCCCGCGGGCAGGCCCCGGACCGGGTCGAGCAGCTCGGCCGCCGGCGGCGCGGTCACCCCGGCCTCGCGCAGCTGGCCGAGGTAGGCCCGCCAGTTGGCCGCCGTCTGGGTGTTGACGTCCACCTGCTGGCGCTGCAGGTCCGACAGCTGCCGGTCGACGTCGCCGAGAGCGACGTCGAGCTCCGCGGTGACCGCGTCGGCGGAGGCCTCCAGCTCGGCCACCTCCGCGGCCAGCCGGTCGGCCTGCTGCCGCGCCTCGGCGAGGACGGCGTCGGCGGAGGCCTGCCGGTCGACCGCGGTCCGCCGCTGCTGCTCGGCGGCACCGACCACCTCGGTGGTGTGCGCGTCGACGGCCTCCAGGTAGCCCAGCGCCGCGACGACGTCGGCCGGGTCGCCGCCGGTGAGCAGCACGGTCAACGGGGTCAGCGCGCCGCCGTCGCGGTAGACCGCCGACGCGTACCGCGCCACCACCGACCGGTGCTGCGCCAGCTCGCCCTCGGCGGCGTCGACCGTGGCGCGGGCGGCGTCGACGTCGGCCTGCGCGTCGGCCAGCTGCTGCCGGGCGGCGGCCACCTCCGTCTGCCGCTGCTGCAGGTCGGCCTGGACCTCGGCGGCGCGCCGCTGCAGCCGGTCCAGCGCCTCGCTGTCGAGGACCCCGCTGGTCCCGCCGGGCTGGTCGCTGGGCGCGGCGGCCGCCGGGGCGGCGAGCAGGACGGCCGCCACCGCCGCGACCAGCACGGACACCACGCCCCGCCGGGTGCGCCCCAGGGAACGCGCGCGCATCGGACCACCTCTGCAGTTCCGGACCCCGCCGGTCCGCCCGGGGATCGTCATCTCCGCGGAGCCGCTGCCGCAAGCGCGACGCGCCCCGCCGGTCCCCCGGTCGGGCGAGGCCTCCCCCGGGCGCGCGTCCCCGGGACTGTCCGACCCCCGGCCTACCGTCCCGCCGTGCTCTTCCCCGCCAGCGGCACGGGCTCCTCGGTGCCGCGCCACGAGCAGGCACCCGCCCACGGCGCGCGGCCGCTCCCCCGCAGCCCCTACGTCCAGGCGAGCATCGACGACCTCGGCACGCCACTGGCCGGCGTCACCTTCGTCGTCGTCGACCTGGAGACCACCGGCGGGTCGCCGAAGGACAGCGCGATCACCGAGATCGGGGCGGTCAAGGTGCGCGGCGGCGAGGTGCTCGGGGAGTTCCAGACGCTGGTCGACCCCGGCTGCGAGGTCCCGCCCTACATCAGCGTGCTCACCGGGATCACCACGGCGATGGTCGCCACCGCCCCGCGGATCGACGCCGTGCTGCCGGCCTTCTTGGAGTTCGCCCGCGGCGCCGTCCTCGTGGCGCACAACGCCCCCTTCGACCTGGGGTTCCTGAAGGCGGCCTGCGAGCAGACCGGCACGCCGTGGCCCGCGGCCGCCTCGGTCGACACCGCGGTCCTCGCGCGGCGGCTGCTCTCCCGCGACGAGGTGCCCAACTGCAAGCTCGCCACCCTGGCGCCCTACTTCTCCGCCTCCACCTCGCCCTGCCACCGGGCCCTCGACGACGCCCGGGCGACCGTCGACGTCCTCCACGGCCTGTTCGAACGACTCGGCCCGCTCGGGGTGACGTCGCTGGAGGAGCTGCACGGGCTCACCCGCCAGGTCGACCCCGTCCGCAGGGGGAAGCGCCACCTGGCCGACGGCGTCCCGTCCGGCCCGGGCGTCTACGTCTTCCGCGGGCCGCGCGAGGAGCCGCTGTACGTCGGGACGTCGAACGACCTGCGCACCCGCGTCCGCAGCTACTTCTCCTCCGGGGAACAGCGCAGCCGGATGACCGAGATGGTGGCGCTGGCCCAGCGCGTCGAGGCCGTCCCGTGCGCGCACGACCTCGAGGCCGCCGTCCGGGAGCTGCGGCTGATCGCCGAGCACAAGCCGCGCTACAACCGCCGCTCCCGCTTCCCCGAGCGCGCGCTGTGGCTGCGGCTCACCGAGGAGCCCTTCCCCCGGCTGTCGACCGTGCGGCGGGTCCGCCCCGACGCGGGGCTCTTCCTCGGCCCGTTCGCCGACCGGCGGGCCGCGGAGATGGCCACCGCCGCCATCCACGAGGCGCTCCCGCTGCGGCAGTGCACCGCCCGGCTGTCCCCGCGGGTGCGCACGAGCACCTGCGCGCTGTTCGGCATGGGGCGCTGCGGCGGCCCGTGCGGGGGCCACCAGTCGGTCGAGGAGTACGCCGCGGTCGCCGCGGTGCTGCGCGCGGCGGTGGCCGGCGACCCGAGCGCCCTGGTCGCGCCGCTGCTGGACCGGGTCGACCGGCTGTCGGCCGCCCAGCGGTTCGAGGACGCCGGGGTGCTGCGCGACCGGGTCGCGGTCCTCGTGCGCGCGGTGCGCCGGCGGCAGCGGCTGGAGTCGCTGGCCGCCGTCCCGGAGATGGTCATCGCCCGGCCCGACGGCGCCGGCGGGTGGGCGCTGTCGGTCGTCCGGAGGGGGCGGCTGGTCGCGGCCGGGTGCGCGCCGCGCGGGACGTCGGTCCGCGACACCCTCGCCGTCCTGCGCGCCACCGCCGAGACCACCCCCGACGACGGCGGGCTGGCCGCCACCGTCGACGAGACCGAGCTGGTCATGCGGTGGATGGAGAAGCCCGGCACCCGGCTGGTCGAGGTCACCGGCACGCTCGCCTGCGCCGCGCCGGGCACCGGCGGGCTCAGCGGGTTCCTCGCCCGGGTGGAGGCCGGCCGGGCACTGCGCGACCCCTTCCACGACGGCCGGCAGCTGGGCACCCGCACCCGCCCCGAGCGTGTCTCCCCCGAGGGTCCGGCCGCCGCGGGTCCGGCGCCCGGCGGCCCGGTGACGTCCTGGAACGGCCCTCCTGCAGGGGCCCGCGCCGAGCGGAGCGAGGCGTGGGGGGCAGGAGGGCCCTTCAACTAGCATCCGGGGCGTGATCACCGCCATCGTGATGATCGACGCGGCCACCGACGCGATCCCCGAGGTGGCGGCGGCGATCGCCGACCTCGACGGCGTGAGCGAGGTCTACTCGACCGCCGGGGAGGTCGACCTGATCGCGATCGTGCGGGTCCGCGAGTTCGACCAGGTGGCCGAGGTGATCGCCGGGCGCGTCAACAAGGTGCCCGGCGTGCTGGAGACCGAGACGCACATCGCCTTCCGCGCCTACTCGCGGCACGACCTGGAGGCGGCGTTCTCGCTGGGCCTCGAGAACCAGTGACTCGAGGGCGGGTGACCGGCCTCAGCGGCCGGCGGCCTCGCGGCTGACGGCCACCCACCGGTCCAGCAGCGCGGCGGCCCGGCCGTCGTCGACCGCGGCGGCGGCCCGCTCGATCCCCGCGCCGAGCAGGTCCCCGAGCTCGCCGCCGCGCTCGTCGAAGGCGGCCAGCGCCGCGGCGGCGTTGAGCAGGACGGCGTCGCGCACCGGTCCCCGCTCGCCGTCGAGCACCCGCCGGAAGACCGCCGCGTTGTGCGCCGGGTCACCGCCGCGCAGCGCGTCCGGCCCCGCCGGGGCGATGCCCAGGGCGGCCGGGTCCACGCGCCCGGGCGCCACCGCGCCGTCGCGGGCCACCCACACGCTCGACGTCGTCGCGGTGGTCAGCTCGTCCAGCCCGTCGTCGCCGCGGAAGACCAGCGCACGGGCGCCGCGGCCGGCGACCACCTCGGCGAGGACCGGCGCCATCCGCGGGTCGGCGCAGCCGATCGCGGCGGCCACCGGCCGCGCCGGGTTGGTCAGCGGCCCGAGGAAGTTGAAGACGGTCCCGATGCCCAGCTCCCGCCGCGGCGCCGCGGTGTGCCGGAAGCTGGGGTGGAACACCGGCGCGAAGAAGAACCCGATGCCGGCCTGCTGCACGCAGCGGGCGACGGCCGGGGCCGGCAGGTCGATGACGACGCCCAGCGCCTCCAGCACGTCGGCGGCCCCCGAGGACGACGACGCGGCGCGGTTGCCGTGCTTGGCCACCGGCACCCCCGCGGCCGCGGTGACGACGGCGGCCATCGTCGAGATGTTCACCGTGTGCGCGCCGTCGCCGCCGGTGCCGACGACGTCGACGGTCGGGACCGGCACCTCGACCGGCGTCGCGCGCTCCAGCATCGTCGCGGCGAGCCCCGCGACCTCCTCCGGCGCCTCGCCCTTCGCGCGCAGGGCGACCGCGAAGCCGGCCACCTGCGCCGGCGTCGCCTCGCCGGACATCACCTCGCGCATCGCCCAGGCCGTGTCCGCGGCGGTGAGGTCCTGGCGGGCCAGCAGGCGCGTCAGCAGGCCGGGCCACGTCGGCCCGGCGGTGGTGCCCGCGCTCACCGCGAGACGGGACGGCGGCCCGCGTGCGCGCGCAGCAGGCCGGCGACGACCTCGGGGGCGACCAGCGGGTCGACCGGGAACGCGAGCGTCGCGTCGGCCTGCGACCAGTGGGCCAGCCAGCGGTCGGGCTGGCGGGCGATCAGCACGCACAGGGCCGGCCGGTCGGCGACCTCGACGGTCAGCTGCCGGGCCAGCGCCAGGCCGCCGGTCGGCTGCGCCTCGCCGTCGAGGATGCACAGGTCCACGCCGCCGCCGTCGACGGTGTCGACCACGTCCTCGCCGGTGGCGCACTCGATCCAGGTCAGCGGCCCGACGTCGGGCGCCGGCCGGCGGCCGACGGCGGTCCGGACGGCCTCGCGGACCTCGGGCCGGGAGCTGTAGACCAGGACGGTGGCCGGCGCGTCGCTCACGCCCGGCAGCCTAGTGCCCGGGCGGCTCCCGTCCGGGTCGACGCGGACCCCCGTCCGGGGGACGGTCTCGGGCCGGTCACGGCGCGGCCACGCCGTGCCACCCACGGTCTGTGCACGTCGGCGGCCGATGCCATGATGGGCGGCGTGACAACGGCCCCCGTGGCGAGCAGCACCTTCGACACCTCGCGGGTGCACTCCCTGACCCGACCGAACATGGTCAGCGTCGGCACGATCATCTGGCTCTCCAGCGAGCTGATGTTCTTCGCCGGGCTGTTCGCCATGTACTTCACCGCGCGGGCGCGCTCGACCGAGGGCTGGCCCCCGGAACCCACCGAACTGAACCTGCCGTACGCGCTGGTCTTCACCCTGATCCTGGTGGCCTCCTCGGTCACCTGCCAGATCGGCGTGTTCGCGGCCGAGAGCGGCAACGTCTACGGCCTGCGCCGGTGGTTCACGATCACCTTCGTCATGGGGCTGGTCTTCGTGCTGGGCCAGGCGAACGAGTACCGGGTGCTCGTCACCGACCACGCGACCACCATCTCGAGCAGCACCTACGGCTCGGTCTTCTACCTGACGACCGGCTTCCACGCCCTGCACGTCATCGGCGGCCTCGTGGCCTTCGTCTACGTGCTCATCCGGTCCACCATGGGCCGCTTCACGCCGGCACAGGCGACCTCGGCGATCGTGGTCTCCTACTACTGGCACTTCGTCGACGTCGTGTGGGTCGGGCTCTTCGCCACGATCTACCTGATCCGCTAGGGAACCGGTGTCCACCACGAACCCGCAGTCCGACACCCTGCCCGACGAGGAGCCGCGGCGGTCGCGCTGGTCGCGCCGCCGTCCGGCCGAGGGGACCCCGGCCGCCGCCGCCCGCGCCCGCCGCCGCTCCAAGCAGCGCCGCCGGATCGGCAACGTCGCCGCGCTCATGGCCGGGCTGGTCCTGACCGGCGCGCTCTACTCGACCCTCGCCCCGGGCGCCCAGGCCGCCGACGAGGGCAGCGAGTCCAGCGCCGAGGCCGCCGGCCGCGAGCTGTACGAGCGCAGCTGCATCAGCTGCCACGGCGAGAACCTCGAGGGCGTGCCCAACCGCGGCCCGTCGCTCATCGGCGTCGGCGAGGCCGCCGTCTACTTCCAGGTGCACACCGGCCGCATGCCGCTGGTGCGCCAGGCGGAGCAGGGCCCCGACAAGCCGGCCGTCTTCTCCGACGAGGAGATCGACCAGCTGATGGCCTACGTCCAGGCCAACGGCGGCGGCCCGACCCTCCCCTCCGGGGACCTGCGCGACGGCGACCTGGCCGCCGGCGGTGAGCTGTTCCGGCTCAACTGCTCGCAGTGCCACAACTTCGTCGGCCAGGGCGGCGCGCTCTCGTCCGGCAAGTACGCGCCCAGCCTCGAGGACTCCAACGACCTCGAGATCTACACCGCCATGCTGACCGGCCCCGAGAACATGCCGGTCTTCGGGGACAACCAGATCACCCCCGAGGAGAAGCGGGCGATCATCAACTACGTGCAGACGATCACCGACATGCCCGACCCGGGTGGCGCGGGCATCGGCCGCATCGGCCCGGTCAGCGAGGGCCTGGTCATCTGGACCGTCGCGATCTCCGCGCTGATGTTCGGGATCTTCTGGATGGGGAGCAAGGCGTGACCACGCACGACACCCGCCCCGGCTCGACCGGCGGGGCGGACACCCCGGGCCCGCTGCACGGCGGCCCGGACGACGACTACACCCCCGAGCAGCTCGCGGCACTCCCCCGCGAGGAGCTCGACCGCCTCGGCGCCCGGTACGACGGCGTGCAGATCCTGCACGTCGAGCCGGGCCCCGAGCCGGGGTCGGCGATCGAGCGGCGCGCCGTCCGCCAGGTCGGCCTGATGTTCGGCCTCGCCGGGCTGTCGGCGTTCGCCTTCGTCGTCGTCTACGCCGGCGCCGGCTGGTTCCTGCCCGACTGGCAGTGGGAGCTGGGCAGCAGCACCTTCAGCACGCTCTACACCCCGCTGCTCGGCGCCCTCATGGGCCTGGCGTTCACCTTCTTCGGCGTGGGCCTGGTCCTCTACACGAAGAAGCTGCTGCCGCACGAGACGGCGGTGCAGGACAAGCACGACGGCTCGCACTTCGACCGCGTCACCACCGGCGCCACCCTCGTCGGCGGGCTGCACAACAGCGGCCTGAAGCGGCGCAAGCTCCTCACCCGCAGCCTCCTGTTCATGGGCGGCGGCCTGGGCCTGATGCTGGTCGCCCCGCTGGGTGGCCTCATCAAGAACCCGAACCGGGGCAACCCGCTGGGCACCACCGAGTGGGCCGAGGGCGTCCGCCTCGTCCGCGACGACGGCACCCCGATCCGGCCCGGTGACCAGGTGCCCGGCTCCCTGGAGACCGTCTTCCCGGCCGTCCCCGGCGGGAACCGGCTGTCCGACGCCGCCACGATGCTCATCCGGCTGCGCCCCTCGCAGCAGGAGGAGTCGGTTCCGCGGCAGGGCCAGGAGGACTTCGGCTACGGCGACTACGTCGCCTACTCCAAGATCTGCACGCACGCCGGCTGCCCGGTGTCGCTGTACGAGCAGGAGACCAGCCGGATCCTCTGCCCGTGCCACCAGTCGCAGTTCGACGTCACGCAGGGCGCCAAGCCGGTCTTCGGGCCCGCCACCCGCTCGCTCCCGCAGCTGCCCATCACGGTCGACGACGAGGGATTCTTCGTCGCGCGCAGCGACTACATTGAAGCCGTGGGTCCCACCTACTGGAACCGGGAGCGCATCTGATGGCTCGCACCGCCACCGCGCCGGGAGCGCCCACCACCCGCATCGGCAAGGCCGCTCTCGAGGTCGACGACCGTCTGATCGTCGCCGGCTGGACCCGCCGGACGCTGAACAAGGTCTTCCCCGACCACTGGTCGTTCCTGCTCGGGGAGATCGCGCTCTACTCGTTCATCATCCTGCTGCTCACCGGCACGTACCTGACGTTCTTCTTCCAGGCCTCGATGACCGAGGTCACCTACGACGGCTCGTACGCGCCCCTGCGCGGCGTGCACATGTCGATCGCCTACGCCTCGACGCTGGACATCTCCTTCGACGTCCGCGGCGGCCTGCTCATGCGGCAGATCCACCACTGGGCGGCGCTGCTGTTCATGGCCGCGATCGTCTGCCACATGCTGCGGATCTTCTTCACCGGCGCCTTCCGCCGGCCGCGCGAGACCAACTGGCTCATCGGTGTCGCCCTGCTGATCCTCGGCATCTTCGAGGGCTTCGCCGGCTACTCGATGCCGGACGACCTGCTCTCGGGCACCGGCCTGCGGATCATGTCGGCGATCATCCTGTCGATCCCGGTCGTGGGCACCTGGGTCCACTGGGCGGTCTTCGGCGGCGACTACGTCGGCGAGCTGATCGTCGGGCGGCTCTACATCGCCCACGTGCTGCTCATCCCGGCGATCATCCTGGCGCTGATCGCGGTGCACCTGCTGATCCTGGTCAAGCAGAAGCACACCCAGTTCCCCGGCCCGGGCCGCACCGAGCACAACGTGGTCGGCAACCGGCTGTTCCCGACCTTCGCCGGCAAGGCGACCGGTCTGCTGCTGGTGGTCTTCGGTGTCTGCGCAGCCCTCGGTGGCCTCGTGCAGATCAACCCGGTGTGGCTGTGGGGCCCGTACAACCCGGCGCAGGTGTCCTCGGCGTCGCAGCCCGACTGGTACGTCATGTTCCTCGACGGCTCGACCCGCCTGTTCCCGGCCTGGGACATCTACCTGCCGGGCAACTACAACATCCCGGCGCTGTTCTGGCCGACGGTCGTGCTCCCCGGCATCATCTTCACGCTCCTGCTCGCCTACCCGATGCTGGAGCGGAAGCTGACCGGCGACACCGCCTCGCACCACCTGCTCCAGCGCCCGCGCGACGTGCCCGTGCGCACCTCGCTCGGCATGATGGCGATCGCCTTCTACGTGGTGCTGCTGCTGTCGGGTGCGAACGACGTCATCGCCGACAAGTTCCAGATCAGCCTCAACGCGATGACCTGGATCGGCCGCATCGGCCTGATCGTCCTGCCGCCGATCGCGTACGTGCTCACCTACCGGATCTGCCTCGGTCTGCAGCAGCACGACCGCGAGGTCCTCGAGCACGGCATCGAGACCGGTGTCATCCGCCGGCTGCCGCACGGTGAGTTCATCGAGGTGCACCAGCCCCTCGGCCCGGTGGACGCGCACGGCCACAGCCAGCTGGCCTACGGCGGTGCTCCGGTGCCCAAGAAGATGAACCAGGTCGGTGGCGCCCGCCGCGCCATCCGCGGGTTCTTCTCGCCGATCGAGGAGCCGACCGCGGTGGAGCTCGAGCAGCGCGGCGAGGAGCGGGGCCTGTCCGCGGCCGAGCCGGGCCGCGAGCTCACCACCAGCGGCCGTCCCGCCGACGGCGGGCGCCCGGCCGAGGGCGGACGCCCCTCCGAGGGCGGACGCCCGCAGGAACCGCGCGACTGACGCGACGCACAGCGCACGCAGGGCCCCGGTGGAGCACTCCACCGGGGCCCTGCTGCATCTCCGGGCACGAGTGCGCCCACACGAGGCGGCCACGCCGAGCCCGGGCGCGGCGCCCCTGGCCGCACGACACCAGGGCGGTCCCCGGGCAGCCCGGGCCGGTCCCCCGGGCAGCCCGGGCGGCGTCGGCCGCGACGAGGGCCCTGGGCGGGACCGCGGGCGGCGGACCCGCACGGCGTCGACCGGGACGACGGTCCCGCGGCCGGCGTGACGGCACGGGGGCGCAGGAAGCGCCGGGGGCCCGTGCGGCCTCCGGTCGCCCGCGGCGGCGACGGCGGTCGTCCTCCGCCCGTCGCGCCGTGTCGGAGGACGGCACGCGGGCCACTCCCCCACCGCGGCGAGCGGCGATCGCGGCCGGCCGCAACGCCCGCCCGTCGCGGCCGGATGCTTCCTCCCGGCGACGGCCACCGCGCTCCGCCCCGTGCATCGTCGGCCCGGACCGGTGGCCGCTCGTCGGCGGCCCCCGGCGGGCACGGGGCAGGGGTGACCGCGGACGCTGCCACGGCGGCCACACGGCGTTCCCGGAGCGCCCGGGAGGCCGGCCCGGACCCCGTACGCGACGCCCCGTGGGGTGGATCCCCGGCCGCCACGGAGCCGCCGGCGTCCCGGCGCCGCGAACGCACGAGGGCCCCCTCCCGCGGTGCGGGAGGGGGCCCTCGTCAGCGAGCGGCCGTCAGCTGGACTGCGCGTTCTGCCCGACGTAGAACTCGAACAGCAGGCCGCCGATGGTCACGAGCAGGCTCACGACCCCGATGATGATCAGCCAGTCGTACCAGAAGGCCAGGCCGAGGCCCGTGACGGCCGCGGCCGAGGCCAGGCCGAAGGGCCAGTAGCTGGCCGGGGGGAAGAAGCCCAGCTCGCCGGCGCCCTCGGCGATGTCGGCGTCCTTGCGGTCCTCGGGGCGGGCGTCGATGCGGCGGGAGATGAACCAGAAGAAGCCGCCGATGAGGCCGGTGAGTCCTCCGGACAGGATCAGCGCGGTGGTGCCGATCGGCTCCTGCGACCAGAAGCCGTAGACGGCCGCGGCGACGATGCAGAACACCGCGATGAGGTTGAAGATGAGCGCCTCGACCTTCACGGCCGTCCTCCCTGCGCAGCGTCGGTGCGGTGGTCCTCGGTGCCGGCGGACACGTCAGTCGGCCGCACGCTGGTAGTAGCCGTCGCCCACGCGGAACGGCCGGGTCGTGGTGGCCTCGCCGTCCTGGCCGATGCTCTCGAGCGCCTCGCGGGTGCTCTGACCCGCCTCACGGGCGGCCAGGTAGGCCTCGTAGTCCTCGGCGCTGACGATGCGGACCTCGAAGTTCATGTACGCGTGGTACGAGCCGCAGAGCTCCGCACAGCGCCCGACGTAGGCACCCGTCTCGTTCGGGTGCAGCTCGAAGACGTTGTCCCGGCCGTTCTCGTTGCCCGGGATGACGTCGAGCTTGAAGAGGAACTCCGGCACCCAGAACGAGTGGATGACGTCGGCGGAGGCGACCTCGAAGCGGATGTCCTGGTCGACCGGGAGCACGAGGATCGGGATCTCGTCGGTCGAGCCGACCGTGTTCACCGGCTCGCCGTCGGGACCGGTGGTCTCCGGGTAGACGAACTGCCAGTTCCACTTGAAGGCGTTGACCGCGATCGTCGTGTCCGGGTCGTCGCTGCGCTTCTGCACGTCGTTCTGCACCGAGGTGGTGAAGAAGAACAGGGCGGCGATGATGATGAACGGGAAGATGGAGTACGCGATCTCCAGCGGCAGGTTGTACGCCGTCTGCCGCGGCAGGTCGTCGCCCTTCTTCCGGTGCACGATCACCGACCAGATGATCAGTCCCCACACGATGAAGCCGACGATCAGCGCCGCGATGACCGACCCGGTCCACAGCTGACGGATCGCCGTGGCTTCCTCGGTCACGCCCTCGGGGAACCCGAAGCGCCAGAACTCGTTGTTGAGGTCGCACCCGGTGAGGGTGAGCACCCCCAGGAGACCGAGCGCGGCGACCCGCGCGAGCCTGCTGCGTCGAGCCACTGCTCGCTGCCTCCTCGTCCTCCGCCCGGCGGTTCCCGGGCGGCTCTCCCGGCGCGGCCACGGGCGGGAGCCCGCCCTGGTCCGTGCGCCGACCTCAGTCTGGGCCGAGACTAGCCGACCCCGCACGGCGGCCGACCACCGGAGACCCGGTACCGGCGGGTCGGCCGGGACCGCCGGGACGCCGGTGACGGGGCCGCTCGTGGCCCTCCTCACCGTGCCGCCTCGCCGGCGGCCGGGGCGGTTAGAGTCGAGGGCGTGTGGACGCGGCTGCTGACCCCCCGCTGGGTGCTGCTGCACCTGCTGGTGGCCGCCCTGTTCGTCGCCACGTTCTTCCTCGGGTACTGGCAGCTGACCAAGGCCGAGGCCGGCGGCGGCGCGGTCAACTGGAGCTACGCGCTGCAGTGGCCGCTGTACGGGCTCATGGGCCTGTGGTTCTACGTCCGGATGGTCCGCGTCGAGCTCAACCGGCACCCCGACGAGGACGAGCCGACCACCGCCGTCGTGCTGTACCAGCGGCCGCGGGTCGACACCAGCGGGGACCCGGAGCTGGCCGCCTACAACGCCTACCTCGCCGAGCTCAACGAGCGGGCGCTCGGTCAGCGGGGTCCGAGTGGCCGCTGAGCCGCAGCAGGGAACGCTGACCCCCCAGGTGGCCGGCGCGCTCACCCGCTACCGCGTCATGGCCTACGCCGTCGGCGTGATGCTCCTGGTGCTCGTCGCCGTCGCCATCCCGCTGCGCTACGCGGCCGGGATCCCCGAGGTGTCCGCGGTCGTCTCGCCCGTCCACGGGCTGCTCTACATCGTCTACCTCGTCACGGCGTTCGACCTGGCCCTCAAGGCACGGTTCACCGCCAAGGGGACCCTGCTGGTGCTGCTCGCCGGCGTCGTCCCCCTCGTGTCGTTCGTCGCGGAGCGCCGGGTGACCACCCGCGTCCGCGCCGGCCGGCCCCTCTGACCGTCCTCCTCACTCCCGGGAGAACCCCCGCATGTGCGGCCTGCTGGCCTACCTGTCCACCGACGCGCCCCGGGTCGCCGAGAGGCACGTCGACGACGTCCGCGAGGCGCTGCACTGCCTGCACCACCGCGGCCCCGACGACACCGCGGTCTGGTCGGACCAGAACGTCGTCCTGGGTTTCAACCGGCTGTCGATCATCGACGTCGAGGGCAGCCCCCAGCCCCTCCCCTACGCCGGTGACCGCTACCGGATCCTGTTCAACGGGGAGATCTACAACTACGTCGAGCTGCGCGAGGAGCTGCAGGCCGCCGGCGCGCAGCTGGCCACGCACGGCGACACGGAGACGATCGTCGCGGGCTACCACCTGTGGGGCCAGGACGTCGTCCGGCGGCTGCGCGGGATGTTCTCCTTCGTCATCTGGGACACCGAGACCCGCACCGCGTTCGGCGCCCGCGACCCGTTCGGCATCAAGCCGCTGTTCACCGCGCGCCTGGCCGACGGCGGGCTGGTCTTCAGCTCGGAGAAGAAGGCGCTGCTGCAGCTGCTCGGCGGGAGCGCGGCCGCGGGTGGGGTCGACCCGGCGTCCCTGCAGCACTACCTGACGCTGCAGTACGTGCCGGAGCCGGCGACGCTGCACCGCGGCATCCGCCGGATCGAGAGCGGCACGAGCTTCACCGTCGTCGACGGCGAGCTGTCCACCGCGCGCTACTTCCACCCCGCCTGGACGCCGCAGCCGGTGCCCGCCGGCCGGGAGCAGGAGCTCTACGACCGCATCGCCGAGGTCCTCGACGAGTCGGTGGCCAAGCACATGCGGGCCGACGTCACCGTCGGGTCGTTCCTGTCCAGCGGCATCGACTCCACCGCGATCGCCGCGCTCGCGCACCGGTACAACCCGGACCTGCTGACGTTCACCGTCGGCTTCCAGCGGCAGGCGCAGTCGGAGATCGAGATCGCCGCCGAGTCGGCGTCGATCCTCGGCGTCAAGCACGTGCCGGTCGAGGTCAGCGCCGAGCAGTTCGCCGCGGCCATCCCCGAGGTGGTCTGGTACCTCGACGACCCGGTCGCGGACCCCGCGCTCGTGCCGCTGTACTTCGTGGCCCGCGAGGCGCGCAAGCACGTGAAGGTCGTGCTGTCCGGCGAGGGCGCCGACGAGCTGTTCGGCGGCTACACCATCTACCGCGAGCCGATCAGCCTCGCGTGGGCGTCGAAGCTGCCGCCGGCCGCCCGCCGGGCGATGGCCCGGATCGCCGACGTGCTGCCCGAGGGCGTCCGCGGCCAGGACCTGCTGCGCCGGGCGTCGATCCCGCTCGAGCAGCGGTACTACGGCAACGCCCGCAACCTGCGCGACGACGAGCTGGCCGCGCTGCTGCCCGGCCGCGATCCCGACCTGTCGCACGTGGCGGTCACCGAGGACCTGTACCGGCGCACCCGCGAGGCCGGCTACGACGACGTGACGGCGATGCAGTACGTGGACCTGTTCACCTGGCTGCGCGGCGACATCCTGGTCAAGGCCGACAAGATGACCATGGCCAACTCGCTGGAGCTGCGGGTGCCGTTCCTCGACCCCGAGGTGTTCGCGGTCGCGAGCACGCTCCCGGTCGAGCAGCGGGTGCCGCGCCGCGGCGACGCCACCAAGTACGCGTTGCGCCAGGCGATGCGCCAGATCGTGCCGCCGCGGATCATGAACCGCCGCAAGCTCGGCTTCCCCGTGCCGACGGCGGACTTCCTCGCCGGGCCGCTGCACGAGTGGGCCCGCGAGATCGTCACCTCGAGCCAGACGCAGGAGTGGCTCGACCGCGACGTCGTCCTCGGCCTGCTGGACCGGCTGCGTGCCGAGGAGGTGCCGAGCAAGCGGATCGCCCGTCAGCTGTGGTCGGTGCTGGTCTTCATGGTGTGGCACGGGATCTTCGTCGAGGAGCGGATCGTCGTCGACGTCCCGGAGACGGTCTACCCCGTCAAGCTCTGAGGACGCGGAACGGCGCCCGTCCCCACGGGGGACGGGCGCCGTTCTCGCGTTCAGGCGCGGGCGCTCAGTGGAACGAGTCGCCGCACGCGCAGGAGCCCTGCGCGTTCGGGTTGTCGATCGTGAAGCCCTGCTTCTCGATGGTGTCGACGAAGTCGATCACCGCGCCACCCAGGTACGGGCCGCTCATCCGGTCGACGATGACCTCGACGCCACCGAACTCGTAGGTCTGGTCGCCGTCGAGGAACCGCTCGTCGAAGAAGAGCTGGTAGCGCAGGCCGGAGCAGCCACCGGGCTGGACGGCGATGCGCAGACGCAGGTCGTCGCGGCCCTCCTGGTCCAGCAGCGCCTTGACCTTCGAGGCGGCCGGCTCGCTGAGCAGCACGCCGGTGCTGCCGGTGGTCTCGGTGTCCTGCACCGTCATGTCGTTGTCCTCCCACATCCGAGGGCGTCCGTTGCGGCAGTCCCTGCCGCGGGTCAACACCGCCGTGGCGGGCCCTCTTCCCACTGTACGGCGCGCACCGCGGGAGGCCAGTCCCCCGCGGGGCCGCACGTAGACTCGCAGCCGTGAAGCTCCGCCTGCCCGGGCGCCGGGACCGCGCCGCCGAGACCGCCCCGGACACCGCCGCCGACCTGACCGAGCAGCAACTGGTGAAGGCCGGCGGCAAGGGTCGCCCGACGCCCAGGCGCGCCGAGGCGCAGGGCCGCCGTCCCGGTCCTCCCCCGCCGCCGCCCACCACGCGCAAGGAGGCCTACGCCCGCATGCGCCAGCAGCAGGCGCAGCGGCGGGCCGACACCCGGGCGGGCATGGCGCGCGGCGACGACGCCTACCTCCCGGCGCGCGACCGCGGCCCGGTGCGCAAGCTCGTGCGCGACCTGGTCGACGCGCGCCGCAACGCGGGCAGCTTCTTCCTGCCCGTCGCCGCGCTGGTGCTGGTCGGGTACTTCATCCCGAACCCGGCGGTGCAGAACTACACGGTCTTCGTCTGGTTCCTGTTCTTCCTGGTGATCATCGTCGACTCGGTGTTCCTGGGCCGGCGGATCTCGAGGACCGTCCGCCGGCGCTTCCCCGACCAGCCGCACCGGATGAAGGGCCTGGTCTGGTACGGCGTCAGCCGGGCGACGATGATCCGCCGCTGGCGGTTCCCGAAGCCCGAGGTCGCGGTCGGCGCCGAGGTCTAGCCGGCACTAGCGTCGGGGCACGTGGAGTACCGACGCCTCGGCCGTTCCGGCCTGACCATCTCCGAGATCGCCTACGGCAACTGGCTCACCCACGGGGGCCAGGTCGAGGAGGACGCCGCGCAGGCCTGCGTGCGCGCCGCCCTCGACGCCGGCATCACGACCTTCGACACCGCCGACGTCTACGCCGGCACCCGCGCCGAGTCGGTGCTCGGCCGCGCCCTGGCCGGCCAGCGCCGCGAGGGCCTGGAGATCTTCACCAAGGTCTACTGGCCCACCGGCCCCGGCCCCAACGACCGCGGCCTGGGCCGCAAGCACGTCACCGAGAGCTGCGACGCCTCGCTGCGGCGGCTGCAGACCGACCACATCGACCTCTACCAGGCGCACCGGTACGACCCGACGGTGCCGCTCGAGGAGACGATGACCGCCTTCGCCGACCTGGTGCGGGCGGGCAAGGTCCTCTACGTCGGCGTCTCGGAGTGGCGGGCCGAGGAGATCGCCGCCGGCGCGGCGCTGGCCCGCGACCTCGGCATCCAGCTGATCAGCAACCAGCCGCAGTACTCCATGCTGTGGCGGGTCATCGAGGGCGAGGTCGTCCCGACGTCGCAGCGCGAGGGCGTGTCGCAGATCGTCTGGTCGCCGCTGGCCCAGGGCGTGCTCACCGGCAAGTACCGGCCGGGCGAGCAGCCGCCGGCCGACAGCCGGGCCGGGCACAGCGAGGCCGGGCAGTCGATGCGCGGCTTCCTGCGCGACGACGTCCTCAGCCGCGTGCAGGAGCTGCGGGCCGTCGCCGACGACCTCGGCCTGTCCATGGCCCAGCTCGCCGTCGCCTGGGTGCTGCAGAACGACAACGTGGCCGCGGCGATCATCGGCGCGACCCGCCCGGAGCAGGTGCACGACAACGTGAAGGCCGCGGGTGTGCACCTCGAGGACGACGTGATGGCGCGCATCGACGAGGTGCTCGGCGACGTCGTCGAGCGCGACCCGGCGAAGACCGCCCGGGGCTGACCGACCCCGGCCTGGACCTCAGGTCGAGGTTCAGGCCGGGGCCAGCGCCATCGGCCCGTACGCCTTGGTGTCGCCGTCGAACAGGCTCACCGTGGCCACGCCCCGGGCCAGCAGGTCCCGCCAGTTCTCCCCGAGCCACGACTCGGCGTCGCCCTGGTTGTCCGCGGGCGGCACCTCGACGCCGAGCGCCGCCGGGTCCAGGGTCGCGCCGGTCGGGTCCTCCAGCCGCCACGTCCAGCTCATGGCGCGAGGGTAGTGACCGCGCCGTCCGCCCGCGTCGTGTCCGGGGTGTGACCACCCGCGGGGTTACGCCGCCGATCTCCCCGGGCATGGGAGGTCATCGACCGCCCCGTTCCCCGGAGGACCGATGACCGTGCCCCCCGCGGGCGCCTCGCGCGCCACACCCCCGCCGCCGTCGACCGACGAGGCCTCGACCGGCCAGCTGATCAGCCAGCTGACCGAGCAGGTCTCCCGCCTGGTCCGCGACGAGGCGCGCCTCGCCCAGGCCGAGATGACGCAGAAGGCCAAGCGCCTGGGCATCGGCGCCGGCCTGTTCGGCGGCGCCGGGCTGTTCGGCTTCCTCGGGCTGTGCGTGCTGGTCGCCACCGCCGTCCTGGCCCTGGACGTCGTCCTGCCCGCCTGGCTCGCCGCCCTGATCGTGGCGGTGGTGCTGTTCGCCGTCGCCGGGGTCCTGGCGCTGGTCGGCAAGAAGGACGTGCAGAAGGGCACGCCGCCGGTGCCGACCGAGGCGATCGCCAGCACCAAGGCCGACATCGCGACGGTGAAGGAGAGTGCGCGCCGATGAGCACCCCGACCGGCGGCTCCCGGCCCGACGACGCCGCCGCGAACGGCCCCACCGACCCCGAGGCCATCAAGGCCGAGATCGAGGCCACCCGGGAGCAGCTCGGCCGCACCGTCGACGAGCTCAGCCACCGCCTCGACGTCCCCGCCCGGGCCAAGGAGGGCGCGGCTCGGGCCAAGGACACCGCCGTCGAGACCTACCGTGAGAGCCCGCCCACCGTCATCGGCGCCGGTGCCGCGCTCGCAGGCCTGGTCGGGCTGCTCGTCTGGCGGCGGCGGCGCAGGCACCGCCGGGCCGCGGCCGCCGCCACCGGGTCGACGGCCGCCGTGGCGCAGGCCCGCGCCGAGGCCCACCGGGCCCGCAAGGAGGCCGCCCGCGAGGCGGCCCGGGCCCGCCGGGCGGTGGCGAGGAACGCGCGGAGGACGAGGCAGCGGACCCGGAAGGCCGCGAGGAGGGTGCGGAAGTGAGCAGCAAGGGCGCGAAGCTCGTCTACCGCCCGGTCGGCCTGGTCGGGGGCATCCTCGCCGGTGTCGTCTCCGGGGCGGTCTTCAAGCAGGTGTGGAAGCGCATCTCCGGGGAGGACGACGCCCCCGACGCGCTGCAGAGCGAGTACCGCATGCGCGAGGTGGTCCTCGCCGCGGCGATCCAGGGCGCGATCTTCGCCGCCACCAAGGCGGCGATCGACCGCGCCGGCGCGCGCGGCTTCACCAAGCTCACCGGCAGCTGGCCGGGCGACTGACGCCGCCCGGCCGGACGGCGACCGACGGGAGGGGGCCGCAGATGGGCGGGACCAGGCAGCGCGACAGCGCGGTCGACCGGATCCGCGAGCGGGTCGAGGAGAAGGCCGCCCGGCGGGCGGCCGCGCGGGAGGCGGCGCAGCGGGCCGCCCGGGGTGAGGAGGCCGCCGGTCCGGGCCGGGTGCCACCCGGCGGCCCGACGCCGGCCGAGCTCCCCGGGATGCACGCGGACAAGCCCACCGAGATCCCGGCCCGGGGCTGGAAGCAGATCGTCAAGCGGGCGTGGGCGGAGAACAACGCCGACAACATGCCGATCATCGCCGGCGGCGTCGCGTTCTTCGCCTTCCTCGCGATCTTCCCGGCGCTGATCGCGACGATCTCCATCTACGGGCTCGTGGCCTCGCCGGAGACCGTCGCCCGGCAGGTCGAGAGCCTCTCGGCCCAGCTGCCCGACGAGGCGGCGGCGCTGATCGGCGACCAGCTGACCGCGATCACGCAGAACAGCGGCGGCGCGCTGTCGCTGTCGCTCGTGGTCTCGGTGCTCGCGGCGCTGTGGTCGGCGTCCGGCGGCACGGGCAACGTCATCACCGCGGTGAACATCGCCTACGACGAGGTGGAGACCCGCGGCTTCGTCAAGCGCAAGGCGATGGCGCTCGGGCTCACGCTCGGCGCCATCGTGTTCGTGCTGGTCACCTTCGCGCTGGTCGCGGTGGTGCCGGTCGTGATGGACGCGCTGCCCCTCGGCGTCGTCGGCACGGTCCTGGCGCAGGTCCTGCGGTGGGTCCTGCTGCTCGGGGTGTTCGCCGGCTCGCTGGCGGTGCTCTACCGGGTCGCTCCCGACCGCGACGCACCGCAGCTCAAGTGGGTGAGCCTCGGCGCGATCGTCGTCACGGTCATCTGGGCGCTGGTCAGCCTGGGCTTCAGCTTCTACGTCAACAACTTCGGCTCGTACGACAAGACCTACGGCGCCATCGCCGGCGTCATCGTGCTGATGCTGTGGCTGTACCTGACCTGCTACCTGGTCCTGCTCGGCGCGGAGATCAACTCCGAGGCCGAGCACCAGACGGCCGAGGACACCACCGAGGGCCCGCCGGTCCCCATGGGCCAGCGCAACGCCACGATGGCCGATGAGCTGCCCGACTCGCCCGAGCCCACGAAGGAGTCGAAGCAGAAGGCCTGAGCCCCTCCCCGGCAGTCCTGCTCTCAGCGCACGTGGGAGGGCACGAACGGCGGCCGGACGGCGACGACGGGCTGCGGGCGGCCCCGGACGTCGACGGCGAGCGGGGTGTCCGGGGCGATGCCGGCCGCGGCGTCGAGCAAGGCCAGCGCGATCCCGGTGCGCAGCGTCGGGGAGAAGGTGCCGCTGGTGACCTCGCCGACGCGGCGGCCGGACTCGTCGAGCACGTCCATGCCGGGACGCGGGATGCCGCGGCCGGTGGCGCGCAGGCCCCACAGCAGCCGCGTCGCGCCGGCCTCCCGCTCGGCCAGCAGCGCCTGCCGCCCCCAGAACGCGGGCTTCCTCCACCCGACCGCCCAGCCGCTGCGCGCCTGGTTGGGGGTGATCCGGCGGGACAGCTCGTGCCCGTGCAGCGGGTAGCCCATCTCGGTGCGCAGCGTGTCCCGCGCGCCCAGCCCGCACGGGCGGATCCCCTCGGCGGCGCCGGCCTCGAGCAGCCGGTCCCACAGCGCGCCGGCCCGCTCGGCGGCGACGAGCAGCTCGTAGCCGTGCTCGCCGGTGTAGCCGGTGCGGCAGACGGTGACCTCCTGCCCTTCCCCGCCCGCGAACGCCATGTAGTCCAGTCCGGCGGCCAGTCCGGCGGCCTCGACGACGGCGGCGGAGCGCGGCCCCTGCACGGCGAGGACGGCGACCTCCTCGTGCCGGTCGGTCACCGTGACGCCGTCCGGCGCGGCGGCCGCGAGCCGCGCGAGGACCTCCTGCGCGTTGGCGGCGTTGGGCACGAGCAGCACGTCGTCGGGTGAGTGCAGGTAGACGATGAGGTCGTCGACCACGCCGCCGGCGTCGGCCTCGCCGTCGGGGACGCAGCACAGCGTGTACTGCGCCTGCCCCGGCCCGATCCGCCCGAGGTCGTTGGTCAGGCAGGCGTCGACCAGGGCCGCGGCGCCGGGCCCGCGCACGGTGCCGGTGCCCAGGTGCGAGACGTCGAACAGGCCCACCGCCTCCCGCACGGCGGCGTGCTCGGCGAGCACCCCGCCGCCGGCGTACTCGATCGGCATCGACCAGCCGCCGAAGTCGGCCAGCTTGGCGCCGGCGGCCACGTGGCGGTCGTGGAGGGGCGAGGTCCGCGCGGTCACCCCCGCACGCTATCCGGCGACCTGCTGGAACGGCCCCCGTGCAGGGACCCGCGCCGGGCCGGCGAGGCGTGGGGCACACGGGGGTCCTTCTAGGATCGAGCGGTGCCGCCCACGATCACCGCCACCGACCGCCCGCTCGAGAAGACGCCCGCCGACGCCGTCGTCGTCGGCATCGGGAAGGGGTCCGCCGGCCCGCTGCCCACGCCGGGCGCGGAGGCCGTGGACCGGCTGCTCGGCGGCCGGCTGCTGCCCGCCCTGGCCGACCTCGGGGCACGCGGCGCCCAGGACGAGGTCACCCGGGTGGCCAGCCTCGGGCAGGGGCCGTTCCCGGTCGTCGCCGCCGTCGGGCTCGGCGCCCCCGAGGCCACCGGCGGGTACTCCCCCGAGGCGATCCGGCGTGCCGCCGGCGCCGCCAGCCGCGCGCTGACCGGGCGGGGCTCGGTCGTGACCCTGCTGGCCGCCGTCGGCGGGACCCCCGACGCCGGGCGGCTGCACGCCGTCGGCGAGGGCGCCCTGCTGGGCGCGTACGAGTTCACCGCCTACAAGTCCGACCTGCCCGCCGACCGGCCCACCCCACCGCGCGAGTTCACGGTCGTCGTCCCCGACGCCGGTGCGGCCAAGGCCCCGCTGGCGCGGGTCCGCGCCGTGGCCGACGCGGTCGCGCTGGTGCGGGACCTGGTCAACACCCCGCCCAACGACCTCCACCCGGCCGAGCTCGCCTCGCGCGGCGCCGCGGCCGGCAAGGCGGCCGGCCTGAAGGTCGAGGTGCTCGACGAGGACGACCTCGTCGCCGGCGGCTACGGCGGCATCCTGGCCGTCGGCGCCGGCTCTGCGCGCGGCCCGCGGCTGCTGCGGATGACCTACACGGGCAAGAGGGCGCAGAAGAAGGTCGCTCTCGTCGGCAAGGGCATCACCTTCGACAGCGGCGGCCTGTCGATCAAGCCCGCCGCGAAGATGGACGAGATGAAGAGCGACATGGCCGGCGCCGCGGCCGTGATCGCCACCGTGTGCCTGGTCGCCCAGCTCGGCCTGCCGGTCGAGGTGACCGCCACCGTCCCGATGGCGGAGAACCTGCCCAGCGGCACCGCGTACCGCCCCGCCGACGTGGTCACCTTCCGCAACGGCAAGAAGGCCGAGATCACCAACACCGACGCCGAGGGCCGGGTGATCCTGGCCGACGCCATCGCGCGCGCGGCCGAGGACTCCCCGGACGTCCTGCTCGAGACCTCGACCCTCACCGGCGCCCAGCTGGTCGCCCTCGGCGCGCGCACCGCCGGCGTCATGGGCAGCGACGACCTGCGCGACGCCGTCGTCGCGGCCAGCCGGCGCAGCGGCGAGCCGATGTGGCCGATGCCGATGCCCGAGGAGCTGCGGCGCGGCATCGACTCGCCGGTCGCCGACTTCGTCAACGCCAACGCCGACCGGATGGGCGGCATGCTCGTCGGGGCTCACTTCCTCGCCGAGTTCGTCCCGGCCGGGCTGCCCTGGGCGCACGTCGACATCGCCGGCCCCAGCTTCAACACCGGCGCGCCCTGGGGCTACACGCCCAAGGGCGGCACCGGGGTGCCGGTCCGCACCCTGCTGGCGACCATCGAGGACCTGCTGACCCGCTGACCGCCCGTGCGGCCGGGGACCCCGGCCGCACGCGGCGCGCAACCGCCCTCGGCCTGCGCCGTCACCTGGAGTGGCAGGATGGTCGAGGACCATCCCCCACCCGTTCCGGTGGGGCAGGCCGAGAGCATCGAGGAGCACGTCGTGAGCGCACCCACCACCCCCGCCGACCTGGTCATCCTCGGTGGTGGCTCGGGTGGCTACGCCGCCGCGCTGCGGGCCGCGGAGCTGGGGATGTCGGTCGTCCTGATCGAGAAGGACAAGGTCGGCGGCACCTGCCTGCACCGCGGGTGCATCCCCACCAAGGCCCTGCTGCACGCCGGTGAGGTCGCCGACCTGGCCCGCGAGGGCGAGCAGTTCGGGGTGAAGACCTCGCTGGCCGGCATCGACATGGACGGCGTCCACTCCTACAAGGACGGCGTCGTCTCGCGGCTGTACAAGGGCCTGCAGGGCCTGATCAGGAGCCGCAAGATCACCTACGTCGAGGGCGAGGGCCGGCTGGTCTCCCCCACCGCGGTGGCGGTCGACGGCCAGACCTACGAGGGCCGCCACGTGCTGCTGGCCACCGGCTCCTACTCGCGCTCCATCCCGGGCGTCGAGCTCGACGGCGTCCGCGTCCTGGACAGCGAGCAGGCCCTCGCGCTCGACCGCGTCCCGACCTCGGCGATCATCCTGGGCGGCGGTGTCATCGGCTGCGAGTTCGCCAGCGCCTGGAAGTCCTTCGGCGTCGACGTCACGATCATCGAGGGCCTCAAGCACCTGGTGCCGCTGGAGGACGAGAACTCCTCCAAGCTCCTCGAGCGCGCCTTCCGCCGCCGGAAGATCAACTTCGAGCTCGGCAACATGGTGTCCTCGGTGCAGTCCACCGAGAACGGCGTCAAGGTCAGCCTGCAGAACGGCAAGGAGTTCGAGGCCGAGATCGTGCTGGTGGCCATCGGCCGCGGCCCGGTCAGCCAGGGCCTGGGCTACGAGGAGGCCGGCGTCGCGATGGACCGCGGCTACGTGCTGGTCGACGAGTACTGCCAGACCAACGTCCCGACCATCTCCGCCGTCGGTGACCTCATCCCCACCCTGCAGCTGGCCCACGTCGGGTTCGGCGAGGGCATCCTCGTCGCCGAGCGGCTGGCCGGCCTCCCGGTCGTGCCGATCGACTACGCGGGCGTCCCGCGGGTCACCTACTCCGACCCCGAGGTCGCCTCGGTCGGCCTGACCGAGACCCAGGCCCGCGACAAGTACGGCGACGTCGAGACCCTCGTCTACGACCTGGGCGGCAACGGCCGCAGCCAGATCCTCAAGACCCAGGGCGCGGTCAAGCTGATCCGTCAGAAGGACGGCCCGGTCGTCGGCGTGCACATGGTCGGCAGCCGGGTCGGCGAGCTCGTCGCCGAGGCGCAGCTGATCTTCAACTGGGAGGCCCTGCCCGACGAGGTCGCCTCCCTGATCCACCCGCACCCCACGCAGAGCGAGGCGATCGGCGAGGCCCACCTGGCCCTGGCCGGCAAGCCGCTGCACGCCCACAGCTGAGCCGGCCGGCTCCGCTCCCCGTCTCCCCCACCCGCGCCACCACGAAGGAGCCCCGCCCCGATGCCGACCTCCGTCACCATGCCCGCCCTGGGCGAGAGCGTCACCGAGGGCACGGTCACCCGATGGCTGAAGCAGGAGGGTGAGCAGGTCGAGGCCGACGAGCCGCTGCTCGAGGTCTCGACCGACAAGGTCGACACCGAGATCCCCTCCCCCGCGGCGGGTGTCCTCACCAAGATCCTCGTGTCCGAGGACGAGACCGTCGAGGTCGGCGCCGAGCTGGCCGTGATCGGCGGCGAGGGTGACGGCGCGGGTGCCGGCGGTCCGGCCTCCGCCGACGACGCCACCACCCCGCAGACCCCGGTCGAGCAGGTGGAGGACGCCGGCCCTGGCGCCGCCGACGAGCCGCAGCCCGCCCCCGCCGCCGAGGCCCCCGCCCCCGCCGACCAGGGCGGTGGTCAGGGCGGTGGTCAGGGCGGTGGCGAGGGGACGCCGGTGACCATGCCGGCGCTCGGCGAGAGCGTCACCGAGGGCACCGTCACCCGCTGGCTCAAGGCGGTCGGCGACGAGGTCACCGCCGACGAGCCGCTGCTCGAGGTCTCGACCGACAAGGTCGACACCGAGATCCCGGCCCCGGTGTCGGGGACGCTGCTGTCGATCACGGTCAACGAGGACGAGACCGTCGAGGTCGGCGCCCAGCTGGCGGTGATCGGGTCCGGTGCCGCCGGTGGCGGTGCCCCCGCTGCCGCCGCCGCCGCGCCGGCACCCGCCCCGCAGGAGGCCCCGGCCCCCGCTCCGGCTCCCGCTCCGGCGCCGCGTCAGGAGCAGCCCGCGCCCCAGCCGCCGGCCGCGCCGCCGTCGGTCCCCGCCGGGGCCGACTACGGGTCCGGCGAGGCCGAGACCGTCCGCGCGCAGCAGAGCAACCAGCCCTCCCAGCCCGCGCGGGCCGAGGCCCCGTCCTCGGCAGGCGCGGCTCCGGCGAGCGCGGCCCCGGCCGACGGTGGCGGCACCTACGTGACGCCCCTGGTCCGCCGCCTGGCCGCCGAGCACGGCGTCGACCTGGCCGGCATCACCGGCACCGGCGTGGGCGGCCGCATCCGCAAGCAGGACGTCCTGGCCGCCGCGGAGGCCGCCTCCGCCCCGGCCGCGGCTCCGGCGGCCGCTCCGGCCCCGGCCGCCGCCGGCCGGCCCACCACGCCGTCGCCGGCTGCCCGGCCGGACACCGCGCTGCGCGGCCGCACCGAGAAGATGTCCCGCCTGCGCGGGGTCATCGCCCGGCGGATGGTCGAGTCGCTCGCGGTCAGCGCCCAGCTGACCACCGTCGTCGAGGTCGACGTCACCCGGATCGCCAAGCTGCGCGACCGGGCCAAGCGGGACTTCGAGGCCCGCGAGGGCGTCAAGCTGTCGTTCCTGCCGTTCTTCGCGAAGGCGGCGGTCGAGGCGCTCAAGGCCCACCCGGCCGTGAACTCCTCGGTCGACATGGAGGCCGGCACGGTCACCTACCACGACCAGGAGAACCTGGGCGTCGCCGTCGACACCGAGCGCGGCCTGCTCGTGCCGGTCATCCACGGCGCCGGTGACCTGAGCATCGGCGGGCTCGCCCGCAAGATCGCCGATCTCGCCGAGCGCACCCGCCTGAACAAGGTGACGCCGGACGAGCTGGGCGGCGGCACGTTCACGCTGACCAACACCGGCAGCCGCGGCGCCCTGTTCGACACGCCGATCATCAACCAGCCGCAGGTGGCGATCCTGGGCACCGGCACCGTGGTCAAGCGCCCGGTCGTCGTGCAGGACCCGGACCTCGGCGAGGTCATCGCGGTGCGCTCGATGGTCTACCTGGCCCTCACCTACGACCACCGGATCGTCGACGGCGCCGACGCCGCCCGGTTCCTCGGCACGGTGAAGGAGCGGCTCGAGGCCGGCCAGTTCGAGGGTGAGCTCGGCCTGAGCTGACGTCCCCCGGTCGGGCCCCGGCGCACGCGCCGGGGCCCGACGTCGTACCGGGCAGGGGGGACGAGGAGGGTCATGAAGATCGCCGTCACGGGGGCCTCCGGGCTCATCGGGTCGACGCTGGTGCCGGAGCTGCGCGCCGACGGGCACGAGGTCATCCGGCTGGTCCGCCGCACCCCCCGCACCGCCGACGAACACCGCTGGGACCCCCAGCACCGGCGGATCGACCCGGCGCTGCTGCGCGACGTCGACGCGGTGGTGAACCTCGCCGGCACGCCGATCCGGCCGCGCCCGTTCACCGAGGCGTACCGGCGGGACCTGCTGGCCAGCCGGGTGGACAGCACCACCACCATCGCCGAGGCGCTCGCCACCGCGGCCGCCGAGGACCCCTCGCGCAGGCGGGTGCTGCTGTCGGCCTCCGCGGTCGGCTACTACGGCGACACCGGGGACCGGGTGGTCGAGGAGGACGCCCCGCCGGGGGACGACTTCCTCGCCCGCGTGTGCGTGCAGTGGGAGGCCGCCACCGCTCCCGCAGCCGAGGCCGGCGTCCGGGTGGTCACGCTGCGGACCGGACTGGTCATCGGCCGCGGCGCCATGCTGGTGCGCATCCTCGGCACGGTCTTCCGGCTCGGCCTCGGCGGCCGGGTGGGGTCGGGGCGGCAGTACTGGCCGTGGGTGAGTCTGGACGACGAGGTGGGCGCCATCCGCTTCCTGCTGACCGCCGGAGAGGTGTCCGGGCCGGTCAACCTCACCGGTCCCGACCCCGTGCGCAACGAGGAGTTCGTCCGGGAGCTGGGCCGGGCCGTGCACCGTCCGACGGTCCTGCCGGTGCCCGGCTTCGCCATCCGGTCGGCGCTCGGCGAGTTCGGGCGCTCCAACGTCCTCGCCGGGCAGCGGGCCGTGCCGGCGCGGCTGCTGGCGGCCGGCTACCCGTTCCGGCACCGGGACCTGCCCTCCGCCCTCCGCGAGGCGCTCGACCGCGGCTGACGCCTCCGCCGGGCTCACGCCAGCCGCTCCGCGGTCCCGATCCGCCAGCCGCCGCTCCCGGGGACCAGCACCATCGTCACCGGCGTCTCCCCGCGGCCGGCCTCGATGCGCAGCACCGGGCCGTCCGGGGACGCGGCCGCCACGACCGCGTACTCCGGCCAGCTGTCGACCAGCCGCACCTGCACGGACCCGTCCCCGGTGGTCGCGGCCCCGACCGTCACGCCGGAAACCGAGGGTGTGAAGCCGCGCAGCACCTCGCCGGCGGCGGTGAGGGAGCTCAGGTGGGCGCGGTCGGCGGCCAGCAGCGGGCTGTCGGCGGTGTAGACCTCGTCCAGCAGCGCCGGTGAGCCGGTGGCGAACGCCCGCGCGCGGCGGTCGTAGAGGTCGGTGAGGACGGCGCTCCAGTCGACCTGCTCCGCCGACGGCGGCGGGGCCGGCGCGGAGGACGGGACCGGCGCCGACGACGCGGTCGCCGCGGGCGACGGGACCGCCGCCGCGGACGGCGCCGGTCCGGCGGACGCCGGAGCCGGAGCGGCCGCCGCCGGTCCGCCGGGCCCGGAGCGGGTCAGCGCCAGCCCGAGCGCCACCGCGCCCAGCACCAGGGCGGCGACCGCGATGCCCGCGGCAGCCCGCCGCACGAACGGTCCCCCCGGCCGCCAGGACCGGGCCGACGGTGCGGGGACCTCGGCGGGCGCGGGCCGGCGGCGCCGGCCGGGCACCTGGTGGGTCAGCTCGGTGCGCGGCCCGCGGCCGGTCCGGGTCAGGTCGGCGTCGGGGACCCCCGGCGTCGGCAGCCGCACCGGCTCCGGGCGGCAGGCGTGCCGCAGGTCGAGCGCGAGGGCCGCCGCCGACCCCCGCGCGTGCGGATCGGCCGACAGGCCGCGGCCGACCACCTCGAGCAGCGCGCGCGGCGTGCCGGGAGCCAGCTCGGCGAGGTCGGGCAGCTCGCCGGCGGCGGCGACGGCGAGGATGTCGGCAGGGGTCGCGGCGTTCCACGGCGGGACACCGGTCAGCGCGTGGAAGGCGGCCGCGGCGACGCCGAAGACGTCCGAGGCCGGGCCGGGTGCGCTCCCGCGGGCGACGGCGGGATCGACGTAGGCCGGGGTCACCTCACCGGCCGCGTCCTCACCGAGGACCCGCGCCACGCCGAGGTCGGTGAGCACCGGGCGCCCCTCGGCGGTGAAGACGACGTTCCCCGGGGACAGGTCGCCGTGGACGACGCCCTGCTCGTGCGCGCAGGCCAGCGCGGCCGCCACCGGCGCCAGCGCGGTGACCACCTCGCCGGGGCGCAGCCGGCCGCGGCGGGCCAGCAGCGCCGCCAGGCTGCCGCCCTCGAGCAGGTCGAGGACCAGCGCCACCCGGGCCGGGCCGCCGCGCCGGGGCTGGTGCACCACCTCGTGCAGCCGGACCAGGTGCGGGTGGTCGAGAGCACCCAGCAGCGCCGCCTCGCGTGCCTGCCGCCCGGCGTCGCCGGCCACGAGCAGCTTCACCGCCACCGGCGCGCCGCCGTCACGCGGCCTCGCGCGCCAGACCTCGCCGGACCCGCCGCGGCCGAGCAGCCGGTCGAGCCGGTAGCCGGGCACGACCGGCGGCGCCGGGGCGTCGTCGGGGCCGGCGCTGGGCGCGGGGGTGGTGGGCACGGCGGGGACCGTAGGCCGCACCGGCCCCGCCCCGCCCCCGCCGTCCACAGGCCCGGGCGGCGTCCACAGGCGCCGTCCCGGACGGGTGCCCGGCGCCGACTGCACCTAGGTTCGGGGCATGCCGCTGCCCGCCCGTGCCGAGGTCGTCGTCGTGGGCGCCGGGCTGGCCGGTCTGTCGGCGGCCACCCGCCTGGCCGCCGCGGGGATCGACGTGCACCTCCTGGAGGCCTCCGCCTCCGCGGGCGGTCGGCTGGCCACCGAGCGGGTCGACGGGTTCGTCGTCGACCGCGGCTTCCAGGTGTTCAACACCGGCTACCCGCGCGCCGCCGACCTCGACCTGCCCGCCCTCGACCTCGGCTTCTTCGCCCCCGGGGCGGTCGTCCGCGTCGGCGACCGCGTGCACCGGGTCGCCGACCCGCGCCGCCGGCCGTCCGCGGTGGCCGACACGCTGCGGGCACCGGTGGGGTCCCTGAGGCACAAGGCGGCGATCGCCGCGTTCTCCGCGCGGGCCGGGTACCGGCCGGTCCCGAGCCTGCTGGCGGCCCCGGAGACCTCCGCGGCCGAGCACCTCCGGCGGGCCGGCGTCGGCGCCACGGCCCTGGAGCGGTTCTTCGGGCCGTTCTTCGCCGGCGTGCTGCTCGAGGACCGGCTGGAGACCTCCAGCCGCTACCTGGACCTGCTGTGGCGCAGCTTCGTCCGCGGCGGCACCGGCCTGCCGGCGCAGGGCATCCAGGCGATCGGTGAGCAGCTGGCCGCCCGGGTCGGTGAGGGGCGCGTCCACCACGGGGTCCGGGTCACCGCGGTCTCGGGCACCTCGGTCGACAGCGACGCCGGTCCGGTGCGCGCCGACGCCGTCGTGGTGGCCACCGACCCCGACACCGCCGCCGTCCTCGTGCCGGCGGTCGAGGCCGCCGCGCCCCGCCAGGTGACGACCCACTACCACGTGCTGCCGGCCTCGCCGTGGCCCGAGCCCCTCATCGTCCTGGGGACGCCGGGCGGCCGCCTGGTCAACAGCGTGGTGCTCACCGACGCCCAGCCGGCCTACTCCCCCGACGGCCGCGCCCTGGTGGCCAGCAGCTCGCTGGCGCCGACGCCGGAGGCCGAGGTCCGCGGGGAGGTGGCCCGGTTGCACGACGTCGCGACGGCGGACCTCGGGCACCTGACATCGGTGACCGTGACCGGCGCGCAGCCGGCCGCGCTGCCCCCGTTGCGGCTGCGCCGCCCGGTCGACCTCGGCGGCGGCCTGTACGTCTGCGGCGACCACCGGGACACCCCGTCCATCCAGGGCGCCATGGCCAGCGGTCGCCGCACCGCCGTCGCGGTGCTGCGCCGGCTGCGGCCCGCGGCCGCGGCCGCGGCCGGGGCGGCCTGATGGCCGCCACCGCCCCGACGATCGTGGCCACGAGCATCGGCTTCGACTCCCGCGGCCGGGGCCCCTACGACTGGGCGCCGGGCCCGGTGTTCGACCTGGCCGTCGAGCTCGCCGGGGCGCCCGCGCAGCCGCGCCTGTGCTACCTGGGCACCGCCACCGGCGACGACCCCGCGCGCCTGGCCGGCGTGTACGGCGCCTTCGCCGGCAGCGCGGTCCGGCTCAGCCACCTGAGCCTGTTCCCCATGCCCACCGTCCCCGACGTGCGCGCGCACCTGCTGGCGCAGGACGTGATCTGGGTCGGTGGCGGCAGCGTGGCCAACCTGCTGGCGGTGTGGCGGGTGCACGGCCTCGACGAGGTCCTGGCCGAGTGCTGGCGGGCCGGGGTGGTGCTCGGCGGGGTGTCGGCGGGGTCGCTGTGCTGGCACGTCGGCGGCACCACCGACTCCTTCGGCCCCGACCTGCGGCCGGTCACCACCGGGCTGGGACTGATCCCCACCTCCAACGGCGTCCACCACGACTCCGAGGAACAGCGCCGCCCGCTGTACCGGCGGCTGGTCGCCGAGGGCACCCTGCCCGCCGGGCACGCCACCGACGACGGCGTGGGCCTGGTCTACCGGGGGACGGCACTGGTCGAGGCGGTCGCCGACCGGCCGGGCAAGGCGGCCCACCGGGTGGAACGGGGTCCCGACGGCACCGCCGTGGAGACCCGCCTCGAGCCCCGCCGGCTGCGGTGATCGCGGGCATAGGCTGGGTCCCGTGACCGAACTGCGCGTCGTCCGGGCCGGCACCGTCCCCTACGAGGAGGCCTGGGCGCGCCAGCGCGAGATCCACGCCGCGCGGATCGCCGGGGAGGCGCCGGACACGCTGCTGCTGCTCGAGCACCCGTCGGTCTACACCGCGGGCCGGCGCACCGAGCCGCACGAGCGCCCGCTCGACGGCACGCCGGTGGTCGACGTCGACCGCGGCGGCAAGATCACCTGGCACGGGCCCGGCCAGCTCGTCGGCTACCCGATCGTGGCCCTGCCCGACCCGGTCGACGTCGTCGCCCACGTGCGCCGGCTCGAGGACGCGCTCATGGAGGTGTCCGCCTCGGTCGGCGTCGCGACGATGCGCGTCGACGGGCGCAGCGGCGTCTGGGTGGCCGCCGACGCCCCCGGGCCCGGCAGCCGGTTCCGGCCCGAGCGCAAGATCGCCGCGATCGGCGTGCGGGTCGCGCGCGGGGTGACCATGCACGGGTTCGCGCTCAACTGCGACCCCGACCTCGGCGCGTTCGGCGCGATCGTCCCGTGCGGCATCGCCGACGCCGGGGTCACCTCGCTGAGCGCCGAGCTGGGGCGCGACGTCCCGGTGGCCGAGGTGGTCGACACGGTGGAGGCGGCGATGCGGCGGGTGCTCACCCTCGCCCCCGCCGCCTGATGGCCGGCCTGCCGGACAGCACGTACGTCAGCCTGACCACGTTCCGCCGCACCGGCGAGCCGGTGCCCACGCCGGTGTGGGCCGCACCCGACGGCGACACGCTCGTCGTCTGGACCCGCGCCGACTCCGGCAAGGTGAAGCGGCTGCGGCACACCGCTCGGGTCACCGTGGCGCCGTGCGACGTCCGCGGCCGGGTGACGGGGCCGGTCGTCGAGGCCACCGCCGAGCTGCTGCAGCCGCACGAGTGGCGGCAGGCGCGGGCCGCGCTCGCCCGCCGGTACGGCTGGCGGTGGCGGGTCTCCTACGGCAGCGCGCGCCTGTGGCAGCGGCTGACCCGGCCGGGCACCGAGCGGCACGCGGTCATCCGCGTCCGCCCCGCCTGAACCGGGGTACCGGGGCTGGGCCGGCCCCGTCCGGAGGCTCGCCGCGGGCTCGCGAGCGGTGAGGGGGACGGGGTCCTCGGTCAGGCGACGACGAAGTTGACCAGCCGGCCGGGGACGGCGACCACGCGCCGCACGGTGCGGCCGTCCAGCTGCGCGGCGACCTTCTCGTCGGCCCGCGCCGCCTCCTCCAGGGCCGCGGCGTCGGCGTCGGCCGGCACGGTCACCTGCGCCCGCACCTTGCCGTTGACCTGGACCGCGACCTGCACGGTGTCCTCGACCAGCCACCGCTCGTCGGCGACCGGGAACGGCGCCCAGGCGACCGAGTCGGGGTGCCCGAGGCGGGCCCACAGCTCCTCGGCCAGGTGCGGGGCCAGCGGCGCCACCAGCAGCACCAGCGGCTCGGCCACCGCCCGCGGCACCGGGGACTCGGCGCCGTAGGCCGCGGTCAGCGCGTTGGTCAGCTCGGCGATCCGGGCGATGGCGACGTTGAACCGCAGCGTCGCCATGCCGTCGCGCACGCCGGCGATCGCCTTGTGCAGCGCCCGCAGCACGTCCTCGGACGGCGCGGCGTCGTCGGCGGCCCGGACCGCGCCGGTCTCCTCGTCGACGACGACCCGCCAGATCCGCTGCAGCAGCCGCTGCGAGCCGACGACGGCCTTGGTGTCCCACGGACGCGACTGCTCCAGCGGCCCGGTCGACATCTCGTACACCCGGAACGTGTCGGCCCCGTAGGCGCCGATCATCTCGTCGGGCGTGACCATGTTCTTCAGGGACTTGCCGATCTTCCCGTACTCGCGGTTGACCGGCCTGCCCTCGTACAGGAACTGCCCGTCCTGCTCGACGACGTCGGCCGCGGGCACGTAGAAGCCGCGCTCGTCGGTGTAGGCGTAGGCGGAGATGTAGCCCTGGTTGACCAGCCGACGGAACGGCTCCTCGCTGGACACGTAGCCCAGGTCGTGCAGCACCTTGTGCCAGAAGCGGGCGTAGAGCAGGTGCAGGACCGCGTGCTCCATGCCGCCGACGTAGAGGTCCACGCCGCCGACGTCGCCCGGCGACTGCGGGCCCAGCCAGTACCGCTCCAGCTCGGGGTCGACCATCTGCGTGTCGTCACCCGGGTCCAGGTAGCGCAGGTAGTACCAGCACGAGCCCGCCCAGTTGGGCATCGTGTTGGTCTCGCGCCGGTAGGGCTTCGGCCCGTCGCCCAGGTCGAGCTCGACGGTCGTCCACTCGGTGACCCGCGACAGCGGCGGCTCGGGCTGGGAGTCGGCGTCGTCGTCGGCGAAGGTCTTCGGCGAGTAGTCGTCGACGTCGGGCAGCAGCACCGGCAGCAGCGACTCGGGCACCGCGCGCGGCAGGCCGTCGGCGTCGTAGACGATCGGGAACGGCTCGCCCCAGTAGCGCTGCCGGCTGAACAGCCAGTCGCGCAGCTTGTACGTGGTGGTCGCCTCGCCGTGCCCGGCGGCCACCAGCCACTCGGTCACCCGGGCGATGGCGGCGGCCTTGTCGGTCAGCCCGTCCAGCGAGACGTGCTCGTTCGACGAGTTGATCATCGGGCCGCTGCCGGTGTACGCGCCGCCGTCGAAGTCGGCGGGCGGCTGCACCGTGCGCACGATCGGCAGGCCGAAGGCCAGCGCGAACTCCCAGTCGCGGGTGTCCTCGCCCGGGACGGCCATGATCGCGCCGGTGCCGTAGCCGGTCAGCACGTAGTCGGCGGTGAAGACGGGCAGTTCCGCCCCGGTGACCGGGTTGACGGCGGTGGTGCCCAGCCACACGCCGGTCTTCTCCCGGCTCTCGTTCTGCCGGTCCAGCTCCGAGCGCCGGGACGCCTGCCGCTGGTACTCGCGCACCGCCTCGGCCGGGGTCGCCGCGCCGCCGGTCCACCGCGGGTCGGTGCCGTCGGGCCACGCGTCGGCGGTCAGCGTCCCCACCAGCGGGTGCTCGGGCGCGAGCACCACGTAGGTGGCGCCGAACAGGGTGTCGGGTCGGGTGGTGAACACCTCGATGGTCTCGTCACCGGCGGCGAAGCGGATGCGGGCACCGGTCGAGCGGCCGATCCAGTTGCGCTGCATCTGCTTGACCGAGTCCGACCAGTCCAGCCGGTCCAGGTCGGCCAGCAGCCGCTCGGCGTAGGCGGTGATCCGCATCATCCACTGGGTCAGCGGGCGCCGGAACACCGGGAAGTTGCCGCGCTCGGAGCGGCCGTCGGGGGTGACCTCCTCGTTGGAGAGCACCGTGCCCAGGCCCGGGCACCAGTTGACCGGCGCCTCGTGCAGGTAGGCCAACCGGTGGGCGTCGACGACCTTGCGCTTGTCCACGTCGGACAGCTCGGCCCACGGCCGCCCCGAGGGGTTGGTGCCCGGCGCGGGCTCGCGGGTGCCGGCGTCCAGCTCGGCGACCAGCTCCTCGACCGGGCGGGCGCGACCGGCCTGCTCGTCGAACCAGGCGCCGAAGATCTTCAGGAAGATCCACTGGGTCCACCGGTAGTAGCCCGGGTCGATCGTGGCGAAGGTGCGGCGCTCGTCGTGGTCGACGCCCAGCCGGCGCAGCTGCGCCCGGATCGCCGCGATGTTGGCCTCGGTGGTGATCCGCGGGTGCTGCCCGGTCTGCACGGCGTACTGCTCGGCGGGCAGGCCGAAGGCGTCGTAGCCCATCGGGTGCAGCACGTTGTCGCCGTCCATGCGGCGGAACCGGCTGGTGACGTCGGTGCCCAGGTAGCCCAGGGGGTGACCGACGTGCAGGCCCGCACCCGAGGGGTACGGGAACATGTCCATGATGAAGGTCTTGGGCCGGCCCTCGACCCGCTCGAAGCCCTCGGACAGGCGGCCCACCGGGTTGGGCGTGTGGAACGTCCCCTCCCGCTCCCACCGGTCCTGCCACTCCAGCTCGATCCGCTGGGCGAGGGCCGGGGTGTAGCGGTGCGGGGGGACGCCCTCCTCGGCCGGCTCGGTCGTGGGCTGGCTGGCCGTCTGGCTCATCGCGGTGCTCCCGGGGTCATCCGTCGGCGGACATGAAAAGACCCCTCACACAGGAGGGGTCGCCGTGCTGACTGGTTGCTCAGGTCAGCACGGCCGGAGAAGCAGGCGTCCGCCGGTCACGCCCGCGAGTCTACCGCCCGGGGCCTCACCCGGACGGGTCGGTCGGGCGCTCCGGGCTGCACCCGGACGGCGGACGAGCCGTTGTCGTCCTCGTGCGGCGCGCTCAGGTGTCCCTCCGGCGGGCGGGGACCGGTCCCCGCGGCCCCCTCGTGGTGGTCGCGGCGCTCGCCGCTGCCCTCTTCGCCACCGGCGTCGGCCCCCGCCCGCCCGGACAGGCCTGGGACGTCCTCTACGACGTCGTCCTCTACCACCTGTCCTGGCTGGCGGCCGGCGCCGCCTGCTGGCTGACCGCCCCGCGGGCTCCCCGCGAGGCCCTCGCCTGGCGGGCGCTGGCCACCTCGCTCGTCGCCGGCGCGGCCGGGAACGTCGCGCGCATCCTCGAGACCGGCCAGGCGGGCACCACGCCGTCCCCGGTGGCCGACACCTGCGTCGCCGTCGCCTACGGCAGCCTCTACGTCGCGCTGTTCGTGCTCATCCGCGCCCGCGTCGCGCGGTTCCTGCCCAGCATGTGGCTCGACGGCGTCGTCGCCGCGCTCGGCACCACGGCGGTCGGCACCGGGTTCCTGCTCGGGCCCTACCTCACCGACAGCAGCCACGTCTCGGTCGCCCAGCTCGCCTGGCCCGGTGCCGACGTGCTGCTGCTGTCGCTGCTGGTCGGCGTCAGCGCCATCCTCGGCGTGCACCTGGACCGCACCCTGCTGTGCATCGCCGGGGCCATCGCGCTGTTCTGCGTCGCCGACGCCGCCCTGTTCGTGCTGAGCGCCGAGGGCCGCTACGCCGACGGCGGGCCGCTGGAGCTGGTGTGGCAGGCCGGCGTGCTGCTGGCCGCCGTCGCCGCGTGGCGCACCACCGGCGACCCGCGGCGCGCCGCCGGGCAGGAGGGCGTGCGGATCACCTGGCGGCTGGTCGCGCTGCCGCTGGCCGGCACGCTCGCCGCCCTCGCCGTGCTCGCCGCCGGCTACGGCGACGACCTGCCCGACAGCGCCGGGTGGCTGGCGGTGGGCTGTGTGCTCGCCGCGCTGGCCCGCACCGCGGTCACCTTCCGCGAGGTGCGGACGTTCGCGGTGGTCCGGCAGGAGGCGCGCACCGACGAGCTCACCGGCCTGCCCAACCGGCGCGCGCTGCTCGAGCGCGCCCGCACCGTCGTCGCCGGGGCGACCACCGCCTCCCCCGCCGCGCTGCTGCTGCTGGACCTCGACGGGTTCAAGGAGGTCAACGACAGCCTCGGGCACGGCGCCGGCGACCAGCTGCTGTGCCAGGTCGGCCCGCGGGTGGCCCCCGCGCTGCGGCCCGGCGAGGTGCTCGCGCGGCTCGGCGGCGACGAGTTCGCCGTCCTGCTGCCCGCCGTCGACCTGGACACCGCCGCCGAGCGCGCCGGCGTCGTGCACGACCTGCTGCGGCAGCCGTTCGAGGTGGACGGCATCCGGCTGCACGTCGGCGTGAGCATCGGCGTCTCGACCGCGCCGGTCCCCGCCGACGACGTCCAGGAGCTGCTGCGCTGCGCCGACGTGGCGATGTACGCGGCCAAGACCGAGCGCGCCGGCGTGCACGTCTACGTCCCCGACCCGACCAGCGGGTCGGGCGAGCGGCTGCGCACGATGGAGGAGCTGCGCACCGCGCTGGCCGAGGACCAGCTCGACGTCCACCTGCAGCCGCAGGTCGCCATGGACGACGGCCGCACCGTCGGCGTCGAGGCGCTGCTGCGGTGGCACCACCCCGGGCGCGGGCTGCTCGGCCCCGCGCAGGTGCTGCCCGCCGCCGAGCAGGCCGGCCTCCTGCGCCCGCTGACCGACACCGTGCTCGAGCGCTCCCTGGACGCGGTCGCCCGCTGGTGGGACGAGCACCGGGTGCCGGTGTCGGTGAACCTGTCCGCGGCCAACGTCGCCGACCTCGACCTGCCCGGCAAGGTCGCCGCGGAGCTGGCCCGGCGCGGGCTGCCCCCGGCGGCGCTGACCCTGGAGCTGGTCGAGGACACCCTCATGGCCGATCCCGAGCGCGGCCGCACCGTGCTCGGCGAGCTGCGCCGCCTGGGCGTGCGCACCTCCATCGACGACTACGGCACCGGCTACAGCTCGCTGGCCTACCTGCGCCGGCTGCCCGCCGACGAGCTCAAGCTCGATCGCAGCCTCACCGCCGACGTCGACCGCGACGAGCGGGCCGCCGCGATCGTGCGGCACACCGTCGCGCTCGCCCACGACCTGGGCCTGAGCCTGGTCGCCGAGGGCGTCGAGGACCTCACCACCGCCGCCCGGCTCGCGGCGCTGGGCTGCGACGTCGCCCAGGGCTACGCCGTCGCCCGGCCCATGCCGGTTCCCGACCTGCTGCGCTGGCTGGCCGCCCACCGCGCCGCCGCCGCCCGTGTCCGGGACTGAGACGGTGCCGAGCCGGTCCGCCGCCGGCCGGCCGGCGCCGTGGCGGGGTGGCGCCGTGGTCGCCGCGTGGGGGCAGCGGACCGGGACCCGCCGCCCGGTGGTCTGGCTGACGGCGGCCCTCGTCGCCGTCTACCTCACCGGCGTGGACCGGGCCCGCAGCGGTCCGGCGGAGACGCTGCTGTACGACGTCGTCCTCTACAACGCCGTCCCGGTCCTGGCCGGCCTCCTCTGCTGGCGCACCGGCGGCCGGTCGCCCGCCGAGCGGCGCACCTGGCAGGCGGTGGCCGTGGCGTGGGGCCTGATCGTGGTCGGCAACCTCACCTACGTCCTGGTCGTGGTCCCGCAGGCGCAGCCGCCGTTCCCCTCGGTGGCCGACGCGTGGTGGCTGGCCGCCTACCCGCCGCTGTTCGCCGTCCCCCTGTTCCTCGTCCGCAGCCGGGCGCCGCGGGCATCGGCGGTGAGCTGGCTCGACGGGCTGATCGGCGCGCTCGCGGTCGCCGCGGTCACGGCGACCTGGGTGCTGGCGCCCACGCTGTCCTCCCCGGCGCACGACCCGCTGGCGGTCGCCGCCAACCTCGCCTACCCGGTGGCCGACCTGCTGCTGCTCGCGCTCGTCGGCGCGGTGTTCGCGGTCCTGGGCGCCCGCGTCGACCGGGCCGTCCTCCTGCTCTGCGCCGTCCTGACCGGGAAGCTGGTCGCCGACGTGCTCATCGCCGCGGCCCAGGCCGGGGGCACCTACGTCCCCGGCGGCTGGGGCGACCTGGCCTGCGTGCTCAACGCGGCCCTCACGGTGGTCGCGGTCGTCACGGCCCCCCGGCCCGCCGCCCCGGAGCCGGTCGCGGAGGTCCGCACGGGCTGGCGCTGGGTGAGCATCCCGGTCGGCTGCAACGTCGCGGCGCTGCTCGTCCTGAGCGTCGAGTGGAGCCGGCCCGGCGCCGGGCTCGGGGAGCTGTGCGCCCTGGGTTGCCTGGCCGCGTCGCTCGCCCGCACGGCGCTGACCCTGCGGGAGCTGCGAGCGCTGACCGAGGTCCGCCGGCAGGCGCACACCGACGAGCTGACCGGCCTGGCCAACCGGCGGGCGCTGGGCGAGCGCGCCGCCGCGCACCTGGCCCCCGGCCGGCCCGCGGGCGTGCTCCTGCTCGACCTGGACGGGTTCAAGGCGGTCAACGACGGCCTCGGCCACGCCGCCGGCGACGACCTGCTGCGGACCGTCGGGGCGCGGCTGCGCGGGGCCCTCCGCCCGTCCGACGTCCTGGCCCGGCTCGGCGGGGACGAGTTCGCCGTCCTGCTGCCGGGCGCCGACGCCGTCCTGGCGCGGGAGTGCGCCGCCCGGCTGCACCGCGTCCTCGTCGAGCCGGTGGCGGTCGCCGGGCGGGTCGTCCGGGTCGGCGCCAGCATCGGCCTGGCGACCACCCTCGGCGACGGGCGGACGATCGAGAGCCTGCTCGCGGCCGCCGACGCCGGGATGTACGCCGCCAAGGCCGGGGGCGGCGGGGTCGCCGCCGACCCCGCCACCCTCCTGCCGCTGCCGCGGGACCCCGAGGGCGCAGCCGCGGCCGACGTCGTCCTCGTGCCCCTGGTCGACCCGTCGGGACGCCCGGCCGCCCGGGAGGCGCGGACGCCCGAAGGACGCCCGGCCGACCTGACCGCCCTCACGCGCGCCCTGCCCCTCCTCGGCCTCGCGGACGCCGCTCCCCCGGTCTGGACGACGCTGTCGCCCGCCGACGTCGCGGGCACGCGCACCGCCGACTCCCTGGCCGCGGCGCTGCTGCGGTCGGGGGTCCCGCCGGAGTCGGTGGTCTGCGTGCTGCCGCGCGACCTGCCCGGCCCGCTGCTCCCCGCGGCGGCCGACCTCCTGGCGGGGCTGCGCGCCCGCGGCCTGGGGACGGCGGTCGACGGCACCGTCCTGCAGGTCCTCGGCCACGCCGGCGACGGCGCACTGCCCGCCGACGTCGTGCGGCTCGACCTCACCGGCGGCGCCGTGCCCGCCGCGGCGGTGGCGCACGCCGTCGCGCTGGTGACCGCGCTCGGCGGCCGCGTCGTCGCCGTGACCGACGACGCCGACCCCCCTGACGTGCCGGGCTGCCCCGTGCTGCGGACCGCCGGCGCGGACCGTGCCGCCCCGGGGACGCGCGCGTCCTGACCGGCCCGGCGGCGGGTCGGCCCGGGGATGTGCCTTCCCGCCGGAGCGGGCAGGATGGCCGGAGTCGATCAACCCGGAGGTGCATCCCGTGTCCCGCACACAGTCCCGCGGCCAGGTCACACAGTCCCGCGGCCAGGTCATCGGGGCCGAGCTCCAGGAGGGGCTCAGTCACCTCGGCGCCGCCGTCACGGAGGCCGGCCGGGCCGCCGCGGAGCAACTGGCCCCCCGCGTGGACGCCGCGCGCGAGGCGGCCGCCCCCAGGGTCGCCGCCGCCGTCGCGGTGGCCGCGCCCGCCGTCGCCTCGGCCCGCGAGGCCCTGGCCCCGCGGGTGGACGCCGCCCGTGGCGCCGCGAGCCCGGTCCTCGACGCCGCCCGCGAGCGCGTCGACGCCGCCGTCGTGGCGCTCACCCCGCGCGTCGTGGCCGCCCGCGAGGCCGCCAACCCCGTCCTCGACGCCGCCCGCGAGCGCGTCGACGCGGCCGTCGACGCGCTGACCCCGCGCGTGGCCGCCGCCCGCGAGTCCGCCGGCCCGGCGGTCACCTCGGCGCTGACCGCCGCCGGTGCCGCCGCCGCCAAGGCCGCCGCGGACCTCGCGCCCCGGGTGGAGGCCGCCTCGGCCGCCACCCGCAAGGCGCTGGCCACCGAGGTCGCCCCCCGGGTGGCCGCCGCGAGGGACACCGTCGTCCCGGCCCTGGGCAGCGCCCGCGACAGCCTGGTGGCCGGCGTCGGCACCGCGCTCGGCGAGCTCGAGCACCGCCGGGCCGAGCTCGTCGGCGCCGCCGCGAATCCCGGCCGCAAGGCGACGAAGGCCGGCCGGAAGGCCACGCGGAAGACCGCGAGGAAGGCTGCGCAGGCGAGGCGGAAGGTGGGTACGGGATCCGAGCCGCGCCGCTGGCCGTGGGTGCTCCTCGCGCTGGCGGTCGGCGCGGCGGCGTTCTCGTTCCTGCGCCGCAAGACCGAGGACCCGTGGACGCCGGCCCCCGCCGGCGACGGGCCCGTGCCCAGCTACCGAGAGGACCCCGTGCCCAGCTCCCCGAGCAACGACGACTCCGGCAAGACCGTCTCCGACGCGATGTTCGTCGCCGGCGACTCGGCGCCCCCCGAGTCCGACATGGGCATCCGCGATGCCCAGAACGTGGCCGGCGACGACGACGCCGGCGCCACCGACCCGACCCGGACCGCTCCCGAGCCGTTCACCAGCGGCGGCGGGGCGGACGAGGGCCCGACCGCCGGGCCCGCCGCCGGCCAGGCCTGACGGCCCGGCGTCAGCACGCCGATCGCCCCCGCCGCCCTCGAGGCGGCGGGGGCGATCGCCGTCCGGGAGTACGGTGGGGATCATGAGCGAGACGGTGGCGACCAGTACCTCCGAGCCGTCCCGGATCGGTCCCTCGGGCCGCAAGCTGCTGCGCCTGGAGGTGCGCAACAGCCAGGTCCCGATCGAGCGCAAGCCGGAGTGGATCAAGACCCGGCTGAAGACCGGCCCGGAGTACACCGAACTCAAGTCGCTGGTCCGCCGCGAGGGCCTGCACACCGTCTGCGAAGAGGCCGGCTGCCCCAACATCTACGAGTGCTGGGAGGACCGGGAGGCCACCTTCCTCATCGGCGGCGACCAGTGCACCCGGCGCTGCGACTTCTGCCAGATCGACACCGGCAAGCCCGCCGAGTTCGACGCCGACGAGCCCCGCCGCGTCGCCGAGAGCGTCGCGACGATGCAGCTCCGGTACGCCACCGTCACCGGCGTCGCCCGCGACGACCTGCCCGACGGCGGCGCGTGGCTCTACGCCGAGACCGTCCGCCAGATCCACGCCGCCGTCCCCGGCTGTGGCGTCGAGCTGCTCATCCCCGACTTCAACGCCGACCCCGGCCAGCTGGCCGAGGTGTTCTCCTCCCGGCCCGAGGTGCTGGCGCACAACGTCGAGACCGTGCCGCGGATCTTCAAGCGCATCCGCCCCGGCTTCCGCTTCGAGCGGTCGCTGGCGGTGATCACCGCCGCCCGCGAGGCCGGGCTGGTCACCAAGTCCAACCTCATCCTCGGCATGGGCGAGGAGCCCGACGAGGTGGTCGAGACCATGCGCGCGCTGCACGAGGCCGGCTGCGACCTGCTGACGATCACCCAGTACCTGCGGCCCTCGCCGCGGCACCACCCCGTGGTCCGCTGGGTCAAGCCCGACGAGTTCGTCGGCTTCCAGCAGCAGGCGGAGAGGATCGGCTTCCCGGGCGTGCTCGCCGGGCCGCTGGTGCGCAGCTCCTACCGGGCCGGGCGGCTCTACCAGCAGGCCGTCGAGGCCCGCGGCCTCACCACTCGGGGCTGACCGCCCCGCGGGCTCCCCGGGACCGCTGCGCGACGCCCCTATCCTGGGGACATGGCACGCAGCAAGCCCACAGACTCCCCCGCTCCCGCCGGCAACGCCGGCCGGGGCCCCGCCGCGGGGCGCGGCCGGTCCACGGGCGGTGCCACCGCGGCGGGGAAGGCGGGCAAGCCCGCGAAGACCGGCAAGGACGGCGAGCCGAAGGTCGGCCGGCTGAAGAAGGTCGGCAACCAGGTCCGCATGATCAAGCAGGCCTACTCGCTGACGCGGAAGAACGACCCGAAGCTGCCGTGGTACATGCTCATCGCCTTCGTGGCGGTGGCCGGTGTGGTCGAGCTGCTGGCCATCCTGTTCGGGGCGCCGTTCCTCTTCCTGCCGATCGCGGTCGTCCTCGGTGTGCTGGCGGCGATGATCGTCTTCGGCCGCCGCGCGCAGGGCTCGGCCTACCGCCAGGTGGAGGGCCAGCCCGGCGCCGCCGCGTGGGTGCTGGAGGGCATGCGCGGTGACTGGCGGGTGTCCGCCGGGGTCGCCGGCACCGCCCAGCTGGACGCGGTGCACCGGGTGCTCGGCCGCCCGGGCGTCATCCTGGTCGGCGAGGGCTCGCCGGTCCGCGTCCGCGGCCTGCTGGCGCAGGAGAAGAAGCGCATCGCCCGCGTCGTCGGCGACACCCCCATCTACGACGTCACCGTCGGCGAGGAGGAGGGGCAGGTCCCCCTCCGCAAGCTCAGCGCCCACGTGATGAAGCTGCCCCGCAACCTGTCCGCCGGTGAGGTCAACACCCTCGGCCGGCGACTGGCCGCGCTCGGCGGCGCGCGCCCGCCGGTCCCCGGCGGCCCGCTGCCCGGCGGCCGGCAGATGACCGTCAGCCAGCGGCAGGTCCGCCGCCGCTGAGGGAGGACCTCCCCGCGCCCCACCGGCCCGCACGCTCGCGGCGGGCCCCCTGCGGGGAGGCCGTCACAGCCGGCCGAAGGGCTCCGCGTAGCGGAAGGTGCCGCGCTGCTCCGGACCGGCCAGCCGGCGGGCCTGGAAGTGCCCGCCCCAGGCGGGGTCCGGCGGCTCGACGCCCAGGTCCGAGGCGCGCACGAAGCCGGCCCGCGCGTAGAAGGCCGGGTCGCCGAGCAGCGCCACCAGGCGCTCCCCCGCCGCCTCGGCGACGGCGACCAGCGCGTGCACCAGCACCGTCCCGACCCCCCTCCCCTGCCGGTCCGGCCGCACGCCGAGCGGGCCCAGCCCCAGCGCCGGGGCGTCGAGGGGGTCGATCCACCCGCGGGTGGCGACCACGTGCCCGACGACGTCGTCCCCGTCGGCGGCGACCAGCGACAGGTGCGGCAGGAAGCCCGCGTCCGCGCGGAGCTCCCGCACCAGCCGGGCCTCGACGTCGGTGGGGAACGCCGCCCGGTGCACCGCGTCGACGGCGGCGGCGTCGGCCGGCCGCTCGCGCCGGACGATCACCTGTCGAGGACGACGGCGGTGTCGGTGACGCGGTCGTGCAGGCCGCGGCCGTCGGCGTCGACCACCAGCGCCGGCACCAGCAGCATGAGCAGCCCGGTGCGGACGACGGCCCGCCAGGGCGCCAGCCGGGACGCGGGGTGCGGGTGCGCCAGCCGCAGGCCCAGCAGCCGCATCCCCGGCGTCTGCCCGACCGCCACGAGGAACACGACGTAGACCACCGCGAACGACAGCAGGCTCCAGTTGCCCGGCAGGTCCGGGGCGGTGAACAGGCCCGCGACGACGGCGGAGAGGAAGGCGTCGACCAGGAACGCCAGCACCCGGGTGCCGAACGGCGCCAGCGACCCGGGCCCGCTCTCCGGCAGGCCCAGCGACGCACCCCGCCGGCGCTCCTGAGAGGGTGGCTGTGCGTCCCTGACCATGCCCACCAGCGTAGGACCCGCCCGCCGCACGCCCGGCCGCTCGCGCGCGACGGCGTCCGGTGCGACACGCCGGAGCCGTTGTTACCGCCCCGAAACAGACGGGACACCCCGGGGCAACTCCCCGGTCATAGCTTGCGAGTCGGCTGTCCGCCCCACACCGGAGGATCGATGTTCACCAGTCCCGACGAGGTCGCCGCCTACATCCGCGACAACGACGTCGAGTACGTCGACGTGCGCTTCTGCGACCTGCCCGGCGTCATGCAGCACTTCACCATCCCGGCGTCGACGTTCGGTGAGGACACCTTCTCCGACGGCCTCGGCTTCGACGGGTCGTCGATCCGCGGGTTCCAGGCGATCAACGAGTCGGACATGCTGCTGCTGCCCGACGCCAACAGCGCCTTCCTCGACCCGTTCCGGAAGCACAAGACGCTGAACGTCAACTTCTTCATCCACGACCCGATCACGCGCGAGGCCTACAGCCGCGACCCGCGCAACGTGGCGAAGAAGGCCGAGGCGTACCTCGCCAGCAGCGGGATCGCCGACACCGCCTACTTCGGCCCCGAGGCGGAGTTCTACATCTTCGACTCGATCCGGCACTCGACCGGCATCAACGAGGGCTACTACCACATCGACTCGGTCGAGGGCTCCTGGAACTCGGGCGCCCTGACCGGCGAGAACGGCGGCCCCAACCTGGGCTACAAGACCCGCGCCAAGGGCGGCTACTTCCCGGTCGAGCCCTTCGACCACTACAGCGACCTGCGCGCCACGATGATGTCCAACCTCACCGGCGTGGGCCTCGAGCTCGAGCGCGGTCACCACGAGGTCGGCACCGGTGGTCAGGCCGAGATCAACTACAAGTTCGACACCCTGCTGCGCGCCGCCGACAGCCTGATGCTGTTCAAGTACGTCATCAAGAACACCGCCTGGGCGCACGGCAAGACCGTCACCTTCATGCCCAAGCCGCTGTTCGGCGACAACGGCTCGGGCATGCACTGCCACCAGAGCCTCTGGAAGGACGGCGAGCCGCTCTTCCACGCCGAGACCGGCTACGCGGGCCTGTCCGACACCGCCCGCCACTACATCGGCGGCCTGCTGGCCCACGCCCCGTCGCTGCTGGCCTTCACCAACCCGACGGTGAACAGCTACCACCGCCTGGTGCCGGGCTACGAGGCGCCGATCAACCTCGTCTACTCGGCCCGCAACCGCTCGGCCTGCTGCCGCATCCCGATCTCGGGCGACAACCCGAAGGCCAAGCGCATCGAGTTCCGCGTGCCCGACCCGTCGGCCAACCCCTACCTCGCCTTCTCGGCGATGCTCATGGCCGGCCTCGACGGCATCAAGAACAAGATCGAGCCGCCGGCGCCGGTGGACAAGGACCTCTACGAGCTGCCGCCCGAGGAGGCCCTGGGCATCGAGAAGGTCCCGGCGTCGCTGGACGCCGTCCTCGACCGGCTCGAGGTCGACCACGAGTACCTGATCGACGGCGGCGTCTTCACGCCCGACCTGATCGAGACGTGGATCGAGTACAAGCGGGAGAACGAGATCGACCCGATCCGCCTCCGCCCGCACCCGCACGAGTTCGCCATGTACTACGACATCTGAGTACTACGACATCTGATCCCTCCCGGCACGCGACAGGGGCCGGTGACCCGCGCGAGCGGGCTCACCGGCCCCTGTCGCGTCCTCGCCCCCGCGCTCGGCGCGGACGACCACCTCCGGGTCACCCCGGGCTGTGGAGCAGACGGCGGGCCCGGACCGCCGCGAGCGCCCCGACACCCGAGGTCACCCCGACCAGCAGGAGCTGCACACCGAGGATGTGGCGAGGCAGCCCCGGTCTCCCGAGCTGACCGTCGAAGAAGCCGGAGAGGCTGCTGAGCAGGCACACGGCGGCGAGCAGTCCGGCCGCCGCGGCCCCCCGCCGGCCCGGCCGGCGGACCGCCGCCGCGGCGAGTGCGGCCTGCGCGACCATCACCGGCGCGGGCGCGGCGGCGACGGCCCGTCCGCTCCAGGCCTCGGCCGGGGTGTTCCAGCCGGACGCCACGGCGAGGCCGCCGCCGACGCCGTCGAGCAGGAGCATGCCGGCGGTGGCCAGCCCGAGCCTCCGGCCGCTCCTGTCGGTGGGTCCCGGCGGCTCGACGACCCGCCGGCTCGTGGTGCGGCCGACCATCACGGCGGGACCTCCTGCTCGGCCGATCGACGACCGCAGGGTAGGCGGGACCTCGCGCGGTGGGTACCGGTGTGGTCGCCGCACCCGATGCCGACCCCGGTCACCCGGGACGACCCGGGCCGGCCCTCGGCCTCCCGTCCGGCCGGCTCGCGGACCGCCGCGTCCGCGCAGCAGGCGTGGGTCAGAGTCCAAAGTCGGTTCCGCGCGCCACGCCCCGCTGGCAGGGTGGGCACGCGGCAATCCCTGACGTGCAGCAGGTCGTCCACGGGGGAGAGACGGGGCCTCCCATGACCGCCGACACCCGGCCGGACCTCCGCCCCAGCTACCTGGAGCACCGTGCGATGCGCACGGACGCGGAGCGGCTGCGGACGCTCGTCGCCTCGGCCCGCCCGGCCGACGCGGACCAGCTGTCCGCGCTGGCCGCCTGGTACGCGAGGTACGAGGGCGCCATCCACGACCACCACACCGCCGAGGAGGCGGTCGTCTATCCCGCGCTGCTGGAGCGGGACCCGACCTTCGCCGATGCGGACGGCGAACTGGAGGGAGAACACCGGGTGCTGGCCGATCGCCTGGCGGTCATGGGCCAGAGCCTGCAGGCACTGCCCGCCGCGGCGGGGGGCGGCAGCTGGGAGCGGGACCTGGAGGAGGCGGTCCGTGCCGCGGAGGCACTGCAGGAGATCCTCGGTGTGCACCTCCCCCACGAGGAGGACGTCGCCTTCTCCCGGTACCAGCGGGAGTTCACGGCCGAGGAGTTCACGGCCCTGGGCAAGGCCGCGTGGAAGGTCGTCGGCGCGCGCGCCGTCGTGTTCGCCGGGCCGTGGGTGCTCGACCACGCGACCCCGGCCGAGCGCGCGGAGCTGCTGGCCGCTCAGCCGATGCTGCTCCGGGTCCTGTACCGGCTCGCGCTCCGCCCCCGCTACGAGCGCCTGGCCCGCCCCCTGCGGGTCCCGGCTCCCCCGGCGTCACCGCGACCGGAGGCGTGACGTGCCCACCGTGCCGTGGCGTCGCCGCCTCTCCCCGGTCCCGGGTGACGAGTACGTGGTGCTGGCGAGCCGGCTGCCGCTCCGGTCGTTCGCCCAGGTCCCGCGTTTCCTCGGGCTGACCGTCGCGGTCGTCCGTCAGCTGGAGCGCACCGAGGGGCTGGTCGGTTACAGCCTGCGGGCCCAGCCGCTCGCCAGGACGTTCTGGACCCTGTCCGCGTGGACCGACGACGCGGCGCTCGGCCGCTTCGCGCGGGAGATGCCGCACGCGGCCGTCATGGCGACGCTGCGCCCGCACATGAGGCCCACGCGGTTCGAGTCGTGGACGGTCCGCGGCGACGAGCTCCCCGTGGCGTGGGACGACGCGGTCGAGCGCCTGCTGCGACCGGCCGGCTCCTCACCGCCGCCGTCCCCGGTCCCCTAGGGGACGGTCACCCGGAGAACGGACCGGGAGGTCCAGCGATGGTGCTCCTCGTCGTCCTGGTCGGGACCTACGCCCTGGCCCGGCTGCTCCCCTCGCGGCTGCACCGCCGCCGCCCGCCGCCGGACGCTGCGCGGGTGGCGATGGCCACCGCGATGGCCTTCTCGGGGGTCACCCACGTCGTGAAGCCCGAGCCCTTCGTGCAGCACCTGCCGGAGTTCGTGCCCGCGCGGGAGCGGGTGATCCTCTGGACCGGGCTGCTCGAGGTGCTGTTCGGCGTGGGGCTGGCGGCACCCCACCGCCGGCGCCGGGAGGTGGCTCTCGCCCTCGCGGCTTACCTGGTCGCCGTGTTCCCCGCCAACGTCTACGTCGCCGCGGCGGGCGTCCGGATCGAGGGCCTCCCCGGCGCCTCGCACCCGTGGCTGCGGCTGCCCCTCCAGTTCGTCTACATCGGCTGGACCTTCTGGGCCGTCCCCGGTGCGTGGCAGCTCGCCCGCAGCCGGGCCGCGCAGCTGCGGGACGCGGCGGCGCCACCGCTCCGCGACCGGGAGACGGTCCTGGCCGGGGCGACGTCGTGACCGCGGGCCCGGGCCCCGGCCCGGCGTCGTCGCCCCGGGACCGCGGGCGGGAGCCCTCCTGCTGCTGACGGGGACCGCGTCCCGTCGCGAGGCGGCGGCCAGGAGCCCCACCGGGGCCGAGGTTCCCACCAGGGGGTTCGCAGACGGCGTCGCGCGGGGCAGAATCCCGGGGAGCGGCTCAGACGCGGAGCGGGCACCCGACCGACGGGAGACGTCGTGGACGCGTCCGACGCGTCGCACCATCCTGACGACGCAGCGCACGGCGACGACCGCGCGGAGCTGCGGCGGTACCGGGCGCTGGTCGAGTACGCCCCGGACGCCGTCGTGATCCTCGACCTCGACGCGGGCCGGTTCGTCACGGTCAACCGGGCCGCCGAGGAGCTGTTCGGCATGAGCCGGGCGGAGCTGCTGCGGGTGGGGCCGGTCGAGGTCAGCCCGCCGGAGCAGCCCGACGGGCGGTCCTCGCGGGAAGCGGCGGCGGCGCAGCTCGACCGGGCGCTGGCCGGCGAGCGGCCCCGCTTCGACTGGACCCACCGCCGCGCCGACGGCACCGACGTCCCGTGCGAGGTCACCCTGCTGCGGCTGCCCGACCCCGACCGGCGGCTGGTCCGTGGCAGCGTCCTGGACGTCACCGAGCGGCGCGCCACGGAGACCGCCCTCGCCGCGCAGGCCGCCCGCCGGATCGCGGAGCAGATCGCCCGGCGGGCCGCGGAGGCGAGCGTGGCCCGGCTGCAGGCGACCGTCGCCGGCCTCAACGCGGTCGTGTGGGAGCGCGACCCGGCCACGCTGCGACTGACCTTCGTCAACGAGCGGGCCGAGGAGCTGCTCGGCTACCCGGCCTCGCGGTGGCTGGCCGACGAGGGACTGTGGTCGCGGATCCTGCACCCCGACGACCACGACGCCGTGCTGGACCGGGTGCGCCGCGAGGTCGACGCGGGCACGGTGGACTTCACGCTGACCTACCGGGTGTGCACCGCCGACGGCCGGTGGGTGTGGCTGCAGCACCTCGGCCACGTCGCCCGGGACGAGGGTGGCACCGCCCGCACGCTGCACGCGGTCCTGTTCGACGTCACCGCGGCCCGGCGCCGGGAGCGGGCCGCGGAGCTGCTGGCGGCCGCCGGCCAGGCGCTGGCCGCTCCGGGTGCGGTGGAGGACCGGCTGGCCGCGGTGGCCGCCCTCGCCGTCGAGGAGCTGGCCGACCGGGCCCTGGTCTGGCTGCGCGGCGACGACGACCGCCACAGCGTCGTCGCCGCCGCCCCGGCCGACGCGGCGCGGGGACTCACGGGCGTGCCGCTGCTCGTCGTGCCCGAGGAGCTGCGCCCGTCCGTGGAGGCCGGGCAGCCGTTCGTCGTCGGCACGGTGACCGAGGCGCTGCGGGACGAGGCCACCGGGCGCTCGCCGGTCCGGCTGCCCGCCGACCCGCTGCCGGTCGGCCCCCGCCTGGTGGTGCCGCTGGTGACCGGCGGGGAGCGGGTCGGGCTGCTGTCCCTGGCCGTCGCGGACCCCGGCCGCCGCTTCGACGACGCGGACCGGGCGCTCGCCGGCGACCTCGGCCGGCTGGTCGCGACGACGGTGGCCGCCGAGCGGCTGGCCGAGCGGCAGCGCCAGCTGCACGACCTCGCCGTGGCCCTGGCCGCCGCCGGCACCGCCGCGGAGGCCGGTGCCGAGCTCACCGCGCGCCTGCACGAGTCGCTGGGCGCGGCGGTGGTCGCGGTGTGCGCCCTCGGCGAGGACGGCCTGCTGCACACCGTCGACGTCCACGGCGACTCCCCCGGGTGGACCGCCGGGTTCAGCACCATCCGGCTGTCCGCGCCGGCCCCGCTGGCCGAGGCCGCCCGCACCCGCCGCCCGGTGTGGCTGCCCGACCGCGAGGCCCTGGTGTCCGGCTACCCGGAGATGGCGCCGTTCCTGCGGCCGGAGACCCAGGCGACGGCGTCGCTGCCGCTGCTGGCCGGTCCCCGCCTGGTCGGCGCGGTGGCGGTGGTCTTCGACCGGCCACGGGCCTTCGACGCCGCCGAGCGCGCGTTCCTGCTCACCGTCGCCGGACAGGTCGCCGGGGCGCTGGAGCGGGCCGCGCTGGCCGACGTGCGCCGGGAGATGGCCGACACCCTCCAGCGCAGCCTGCTGCCCGCCCGCCTGCCCACCTCCGACCGGCTGGGCGTGACCGCCCGCTACCTCCCCGCGGTCACGGGCACGTCCGCCGGCGGCGACTGGCACGAGGTGGTGCCCGTGCCCGGCGGCCAGACTGCGCTGGTCGTCGGCGACGTGGTCGGCCACGGCGCCTCGGCGGCGGCGGTGATGGGGCGGCTGTCCAGCGCGCTGTCCGGCGTGCTGCTCACCGGGGAGGGGCCGGCGCGGGCGCTGGAGCTCCTCGACGGCTTCGCCGGGCGGATCGACGGCGCCGCGCTGGCCACCGTCGCCTGCCTGGTCCTCGACCCGGCCACCGGCCGGCTGACCGCCAGCACCGCCGGCCATCCCCCGCCGCTGCTGGTCACCCCCGACGGGTCGGCCGTGCTGCTCGACGGTGGGCACGGCCCGGCGCTCGGCGTGTCCGGCTCCGGGCGGCGTCCGGAGGCGGTCAGCGTCCTGCCCGCCGGCGCCACCCTCCTGCTCTACACCGACGGGCTGGTCGAGCGGCGCGGCAGCCTGCTCGACGAGGGGCTCGCGCGGTTGGCGGCCGCGGCCGCGGCACGGGCGACGGCGCCGCTGCCGGCGCTGCTCGACGGCGTCCTCACCGACCTGCTCGGCGGCGGCCACGGCGCCGACGACGACGTCGCCGTGCTCGCCGCCCGGCGGCACCCCGCTCCCCTGCGCCTCGACCTGACCGCCGATCCCCTGCAGCTGGCGCGGCTGCGGCGGGAGGTGTCCCGCTGGGCACACGCGGCCGCGCTGTCCCCCGACACCACCGGGGACCTGCAGCTGGCGGTCGGGGAGGCCGCCGCCAACGCCGTCGAGCACGCCTACCGCGACGCCACCGAACCGGGCCGGGTGCAGGTCGAGCTGGTCGCCGACCCCGACGGCGGGGTGGCGGCCACGGTCACCGACGGCGGCACCTGGCAGCCGGCGGCCGCCGACCCCGGCTTCCGCGGCCGCGGGCTGGACATGATCACGGCGCTGAGCGGCGGCGTCGACGTCGTCCCCGGTCCGCGGGGCACGGCGCTGCGGTTCCGGCTGGCGCCCCCGGCCCCGGTGCCGCCGCCCGCGCCGGGGGTGGCCCCGGTGGCGGGCGTCCCCGCGTCCCTGCGGGCCGGGGAGGCGCCGCGCGGCCGCCGGCTGGAACTGACCGGCGACCTCGACCTCGCCGGCGTCGCGGAGGTCCGGGCGGCCCTGCTCGCCGAGGCCACCGGCGGCCGGCCGCTCCTGCTGGACCTCACCCGGCTGGGCTTCGTCGCGAGCGTCGGCGCCGGCCTGCTGCTCGAGGCGGCCCGGGCCGCGGCCGGCCACCTGGAGGTGGTGCTGCCGCCCGGCGGGTCGGCCCGGCGGCTGCTCGACCTCACCGGGCTCACCGACGTCCTGGCCGGCGGGGACGGGAGCGCCGCCCCCTGACGTCCCCGCTGCCCCGGCTCACCCGGCCGCGGCCGCCGGGGCGGGGAACACCAGGTCCAGCACGCGCTCCGTGGCGTGGCCGTCCTCGCGCGAGCAGAACCGCTCCCGGAACCGGTCGTAGCGCTCGCGGTGGCGCTCGGCCAGCGCGTCGAGGTCGCCGAGCGCGTCGAGCACCTCGTCGACGGTGCCCAGCAGCGGGCCGGGGGCGAGTTCCTCGAGGTCGAGGTAGAAGTGCCGCAGGTCGCCGCGGTAGTGGTCGAGGTCGTAGGTGTAGTAGAGGATCGGCTTGCCCGTGACGGCGAAGTCGAACTGCAGGGACGCGTAGTCGGTGACCAGCACGTCCGCCGCCAGCAGCAGGTCCCGGATGTCGGGGTGGTCGGACACGTCGACCACGTGCGGCACGTCGACGCCGTCCAGCGCGTCCGTGACCTGGTAGTGCAGCCGCACCAGCAGGACGTGGTCGGACCCGAACCGGTCGGCGAAGCGCCGCAGGTCCAGGCGCAGGCGGTGGGAGGGGCCCTCCTCGTCGGCCAGCTCGTCGTCGCGCCACGTCGGGGCGTACAGCACGACGGTGCGGTCGGCGGGGACGCCGAGCTCGGCGCGGACCAGCTCGCGGGCCCGCGCGGGGTCCGGCCGGGAGAGCACGTCGTTGCGCGGGTAGCCGGTCTCGTGCACAGGCCCGTGGTAGCCGAAGACCCGCGGCAGCAGCGTGCTGCCGTCGGGGTTCTGCGCCAGCAGCAGGTCCCACCGGGCGATGTCCCGGTCGATCACCGCGGGGACCTCCGGGTCGAAGGTGACGTCGCGGTGCACCGCCTTCAGGGGCGTGCCGTGCCAGGTCTGCAGGTAGGTCGCTCCCGGCCGCTTGTCCCAGTCCACGGACAGGTGGGTGTTCGACACGACCAGGTCCGCCGACTCCAGCGCCGCGACCGCCTCGTCCCCCTCGACCGGGACGGTCGCGGCGTCCGCCGGGAACTCGTCGGCGTGCGCCTCGGCGCGCATCCAGACGTGCTCGACGTCGTCGCCGCGGGCGAGCAGCGCCTCGTGCAGCGCGCGGGGGTTGTCGGAGTACCGGCCGTCGAAGCTGCGGTAGACGATCTTCACGTGTGTCCTCGGGTCGTCGGGGCGTGCGGTACCGATCCGGCCCCGGTCGGGGACCGAGGGGGTCAGCGGCTGCGGGTCTCGGGGAAAAGCAGGTCGAGGACGCGGGCGGCGACCGGTCGCGGGAGGTGGTCGGTGAGGTCCGGCCGCGGGGTGGCGCCCACGAGGACGTACCCCGGTGCCCCGGCGTCGGGGACGCGGAGGTCCGGGCCCGCGACGGGCAGCCCGAGGGCCCGGCCGGACGGTGCTGCGCTCGCCGGCCGGCGGGACGTCGTCCATCGCCCAGCCGGCCTCGGCGACGGCGGCGGCCGTCCCCTCGTCGAGCGGGATGCGGGACCGCCCGCCGGTGGCCCGCTCCCGGCGCCGGCCGGCCCGGCGGACCAGCGCCGCGACGTCGGAGACCCCGCCGCCGACCACCGTGGCTGGCCGGCGCACCCCCGCGGCGACGACCGCGGAGCCGACGACGACGACCCGCAGCTCCTCCCCCGCCGGCACGGCGTCGGCAGCCACGCGGACCCCGGCGCGGGCGGCGACCCGGCGGGCCACCCGCGGGTCCGCGCAGCGGCTCAGGGCCACGGCCGAGGTGGGCTCGAGCATCGACCCGCAGGTGAGCGCGCCGCGGGCGCCGAGGGTGAGGCGCAGCTCGCCCTGGTCGGCGTCGGTGACCTCGACCCGCACCCCGCGGCGCAGCGCCTCGTCGGCGAGCAGCCGCGCGCAGGGCGCGGGTCCCCGAACGCCCGGACGTGGTCGACCCCGGTGACCGTGCCGACGACCCGCCCGGTGCGCCGGTCCTCCGCCACGAGGTAGCGCACCGTGCCTCCCCAACCGAGGTCGAGGGTGGCGTCGGCGTCCATGCCCCGCAGCTGGTGCTCCGACGGTGGCTGCCACGGGATGCCGGTGATCGTCGGGACGGCCGTCGACGGCCGCCGCCGCGACGTACTGGTGCTCACGATGGGTCGCCACCCGGGGGCGTGCCCGGCTCGTCAGGCGGCGTGTTGCACCCGGCCGTGCCGCCCCACCATGCCCCTCCTGTCGCGGACGAAACCGACCCGGAACGACCGGGTCCCGGTCAGCGCCCGGCCGGGACCAGCCGCGCCGGGCCGGCCGGTGCCTGCGCCGTCGCCGCGCGCAGGAGCTCGTAGGTGCCCTGGGCGGCGGCGGCCCACCGCCCCGCCACCGGCTCGCCCCGCAGCCAGGTCGCGGCCGCGACCAGCAGCTGCCAGCCGGCCGCCGCCTCCAGGTTGAGGTGGACCGGCAGCGGCAGCACGCGCAGCAGCCCGGCGGGGTGGTCCGTCAGCAGCGTGTCGGCCAGCCCCGCCGCACCGGAGGCGGCCAGCAGCAGGCGGGTCCGCGGCCCCCACGGCCGGGTCCACGGCACGGTGAGCAGTGCCAGCGTGCTCACCACGTCGAGGACGGCGTGCACCGTCGGCGGCAGCGGCCGGACCGGGGCCAGCGGGTCACCGGGCCGGGACCGGGGCAGCACGACGTCGTCGTCGATGGGCTCGCGGCGGTCCAGCTCGCCGGAGAGGAAGACGTCCACCAGCCGGGCGGTCACGTCCGGCGCCGACCAGTGGGCGTTGTGCGCGGCGCCCTCGATCACGACCAGCCGGCCGTCGGGCAGCAGCCGGGTGACCTCCTCGGCCCACTCCTGGCCCAGGGTCCGGTCGTGCCGGCCGCGCACCACCAGGGTCGGCGCGGCGACGTCGGGCAGCCGCTGCTCGATCGGGTCGTCGGCGCTGCGGACGAGCTGCTGCACCATCCGGGCCACGCCGGTGGACAGGTACTCGACCTGCATCACCGGCTGCAGCGTGGGGACCTCGAAGACCTGGTTGCGCAGCACCTGCGGGTACTGCCGCCAGGGCCGGCGGTAGCGGGGGTCCGGCGTCGAGCCGGACAGCACCAGGCGCTCCACCCGCTCGGGGTGGCGGGCGGCGAGCTCGACACCGACCTGCGCGCCGATCGAGTTGCCGAAGAAGCTCGCCCGGCGGATCCCGCAGGCGTCGAGCCAGGCCAGCAGGTGGCCGGTCTGCGTGGCGACGTCGGGGCCGCCGGGCCAGCGCAGGTGCGGGTCCCGCGGCGAGCGGCCGAACCCGGGGAGGTCGGGCGCGAGGACGTCGTGCCCGAGGGCGGCCAGACGCCGTCCCAGCGGGACCAGGTACCGGCTGGACAGACCCAGCCCGTGCAGCAGCACGACCGGCACCCGCTCGCCGCCCGCACCGGAGCGCCAGGTGCGGGAGTGGACCCGGGCGCCGATCGCGGGCACGGCGGTCCGCACGTGGCGCGGAGGCGGGCCGGCGGGGCGGAGGGAGGTCAGGACGGGCACGGGTCCTCCGGAGGAGAGGTGGGACACCCCGTGGGCTCAGGGCCCGGTCCTCCTACCCCGCGCCGAGGGGTGATCCACAGCGCGGTCGTGCCGCCTGCCGGCCCACGGCGAGGGGCTCGGGAGGACGGCGTCGCCGCGGTCGCGGACTCGTGGGCCGATGTGGAGCGGCTGCTGGGCTGACCTCAGCGGCGCCCGGCCGCCGCGGCCGCCAGCGCCCCGAGGTCGTTGGCCGCCAGGTGCAGCAGCGCCGGTGCCAGCAGGCTGCCGCTGCGCTCGCGCAGCCGGGCGAACAGCACGCCGGCGCCCGCCGTGCCGAGGCAGGCGGCGCCGACCGCGCCGGCCCGGCGCGGCCGGTCCGCGGCCGGCGCGTCGAGCGCGAGCGTGCGCACGGTGGGGGTCACGTGCCACAGGCCGAACAGCGCCGCCGCCGCGGCCCGCGCCTGCCGCGCGGGCAGCACCCGCCGCAGCACCGGGGGCAGGACGCCGCGGAAGGCGACCTCCTCCCACAGCACGGTGCCGACCGGGATGCGCACCAGCACCCGGACGGCCAGCGCCCGCGCGCCGAGCCCGGTCACGCGGGCGTCGGCGAGCAGGGGCCGCAGGGCCGGGACGGCGAGCGCGGTGGCGTACCCGGCGCCGACGACGGCGGCCCAGGCCCCGCCCTCCCGTGCCCCCGCCCCCAGCCGCCGCGGGTCCAGGCCGAGCTCGGCCCAGGTGATCCCCCCGGCGCGGGCCGCCGCGAGCAGCGTCGCCGCGGCCGCGGCGTTCACCGGCGCGTACGCCCGCTCGGGCAGCCGCGGCACCAGCAGGTCGTTCCAGGCCGCGAGCAGCACGGCCAGGCCGGCGGCCCGGCGGGCGTCGGAGCGGCGGGCGGTCACGTGCTCCCCCGGCCGGGTCAGCGCGAGCGCGACCAGGTGAGGACGGCGGGGCCGCCGGGGAAGGTCCGCACGTCGTCCAGGACGAACCCGGTGGGGGCGAACCCGGTGTCGAACAGCGGCCGGCCGGCACCGGCCACCACCGGGTACTGCTTGAGCACCAGCCGGTCGATCTCGGGGAGCAGCTCACCGGCGAGCTGCCCGCCGCCGGCGAGGTAGACGTCGAGGCCGGGCGCCTCCTTGAGGGCGCGCACGGCGGCCAGCGGGTCCTCCCGGACGACGGTGACCTCCGGGGCCGGGGGTTCCAGCGACCGGGAGACGACGACCTGCCGCAGGTGGGCGTAGGGGCTGACGATGCCCGCGGCGAGGCCGGGGTCGTAGGTGCGCCGGCCCATGACGACCGTGTCGAACCGGCGCCGGAGCGCGGCGTCGACCCCCAGCGCCCGGCGCACGTGCGTGGGCAGCGCGTCGGCGTACTCGGTCGCCATCCACTCGGTGAACGGCTCGGTGAGCGGGTAGAAGTCCACCTCGTCGTCGGGGCCGGCGATGAAGCCGTCGATCGACACCCCGACGTAGTAGACGAGGTCGCGCACGTCCCACCTCCACCGTCGTCGCCGACGTCACGCTCCCGTGGTGCGGCACCGGTGCGCAAGCGGCGACGGGCCGGGGACCCCGAGGGGTCCCCGG
>NZ_JBJGZD010000010.1:0-150901 GCF_054050335.1 Geodermatophilus sp. SYSU D00698 | reverse complement strand
CGTGTGCGGCCAGCAAGGCGCCTCACAAAACAACCCCAGCCCACCAGCGCAGAGCCGGCGCCCCCCCCCGCCCCCCCCCCCCCCCCCCCCCCCCCCCCCCCCCCCCCGGACCGGTGTCCGTGCGCCCCCTCCGCAGGACCCCGCCGCGAGCCTGCGAGCGGCGGGGGGAAGGGGGTCCGCCATCAGCCGGCGAGCGGCTCCTCGGCGTCGAGCCCGGCCACGCGCTGCAGGTCGCGCAGGACGGCGGACAGCTCGTCGGCGGTCCACGGCTCGCAGCAGTCGCAACCGTCCTCGTCGAAGCACCGCAGCCCCAGCGTGCCGCCGGCCTGGTCCTCGTCGATGGCCAGGTGCCCGCCCATCGGCGAGCGGTGGCAGGCGCAGGCGGAGGCGCACAGCCCGATGCCCCACCCGGAGACGACGATCGTGCGGCCGTCGTCCCAGATCTTGCCCACCTGGAACACGGAGGGCTTCTGGTTGCGGGTCATGGCGTGCTCCCCTCGCGCCCCCGGGGACCCGGGGGCTCTCTGCTGTCCGCCGGAAAAATATCCGGGATCCGTGTTTGGGGGGAGCAGCTGCGCGGTATGGGCGCCCCTCGTCACTCCTGCGTCACAGCCGCCCCACGAGCCCCCGTCGGGACGCGCCGCCCGTGCGCGAGGACCCCGCACCGGGCGGCCACGGGGGTCGTTCCCGCGGTCCCGGGATGCTGCAGGACCGCGGGGAGCACGGGCTCGACCCGACGAGCCGGCCCTGTCGCGGCGTTCGCGGTGCTCCTGCGGTGTCGCGGCACCGCAGGAGCACGCAGGACACCGCACGAGCCGACGTCGAGGCGCAGTGCCGGCGTTCCTGGCGCAGTGCGGGTCCGGCAGCGCCGTCAACGCGGGAGGAACGCCGGCGGTGCGGCGGCCGGCGGGAGCCGACGGCGCCTAGCTGGCCGGGGACACCGAGCTCATGTTGAAGTCCGGCACCCGCACCGGCGGCATCGCGGCGCGGGTGAACCAGTCGTTCCACTCGCGCGGCAGCGTGCGCTCGGTGCGCCCGACCTCGCCGATCCGCGCCAGCAGGTCCACCGGCGACTCGTTCCACCGGAAGTTGTTCACCGCGCCGGTCACCTCGCCGCCCTCGACGAGGAACACGCCGTCGCGGGTCAGGCCGGTGAGCAGCAGCGTCTGCGGGTCGACCTCGCGGATGTACCAGAGCGTGGTCAGCAGCAGCCCGCGGTCGGTGGCGGCGACCATGTCCGCCAGCGGCGCCGTCGCGCCGGGCTGCTCGAGGATCAGGTTGTCGACGGCGGCCACCGCGGGCGCCGTCGTCTTCAGCGCCCAGGCCCGCGGGCGGATCAGGTTGGTGAGGACGCCGTCGCGGATCCAGTCGACGGCGGGCGTCGCCATCCCGTTGTCGAACACGCTGGCCGAGCCGGACGAGGTGCTCACCACCTGGAACGGCGCCGTCTCCAGCCCGGGGGCGTGCGGGTCGCTGCGCAGGGTCAGCGGGAGCTGGGCCAGCCGGTCGCCGATCCGGTTGCCGCCGCCGGCCTTGGCGTAGACGTTGCGGCCCTCGTCGGCGTCGCGGGCCTCCATCGTCCAGTAGGCGTAGATCATCAGGTCGCTCACGGCCGACGGCGGCAGCAGCGTCTCGTACCGCCCGGCCGGCAGCTCGACCCGCCGCTGCGACCAGCCGAGCTTGCGCTCCACGTCGGCGGCGAGGTCGGCCACCGACACGTCGCGGAAGTCGCGGGTGCCGACGCCGGACCACACCGACCGCGAGAAGTCGGCGCTCTTGCCGTTGAGCTCCACGCGGCCGCTGGGCTGGTCGGTGCGCAGCCGCAGGCCGGTGGAGGTGCCCACGTACGTCGTCGTCAGGGCGTGCTCGGCGTAGCCGAAGAGCAGGTCGCCGCGGCCGCGCGCGGCCCCGAACGCCTCCCCCAGCGCCGGCGCGAACTCGGCGAACACCTCGATCGAGGTCTCGGCCGGCTCGGCGTCCCAGTCCCCCGCGTCCGGCGGGGCCTCGCCGATCAGCGGCACGGCGTCCTCGGCCGGGCCGGCGTCGCGGGCGGCCTGCTCGCTGGCGGCGACCAGCTCGGCGACGTCGGGCGTGCCGGTCCGCGCGACCGTGCCGGTGGCCATCCCGGCGCCGCCGTCGACGAACGACACGACGACGACCTGGCGCGAGCGCATCGCCCCGTTCGTCGTCAGGCTGTTCGACGCCCACCGCAGGTTGGCCTCAGTGCTCTCGACGACGTAGGCGACGCAGCCGTCGGCGGTCGAGGCGGCCAGCGCCTTCTCGACCAGCTGCTGCGCGGTCAGCTGGCTCATCGCCCGCCCTCCTGGACCGTGTTGAGGATGGTGACGCCCTCGAAGAGCGCGGCCGGGCAGCCGTGGCTGACCGGCGCGACCTGCCCGGGCTGGGCCTTGCCGCAGTTGAACGCGCCGCCGAGGCGGTAGGTGGAGGGCCCGCCGACGGCGCGCATCGAGCCCCAGAAGTCCGTCGTCGTGGCCTGGTAGGCGACGTCGCGCAGCTGCCCGGCCAGTCGCCCGCCCTCGATGCGGTAGAAGCGCTGGCCGGTGAACTGGAAGTTGTAGCGCTGCATGTCGATCGACCAGCTCTTGTCGCCGACGACGTAGATGCCGCGCTCGACCCCGCCGATCAGCCCCGCGAGGTCCGGCCCGTCGGCGGCCGGCTGCAGCGACACGTTGGCCATCCGCTGCACCGGCACGTGCCGCGGCGAGTCGGCGAACGAGCAGCCGTTGGAGCGGGCCATCCCGCCGAGCCGGGCGGTGTTGCGGTCGACCTGGTAGCCGACCAGCACGCCGTCGCGGACGATGTCCCACTGCTGGGCCTCGACGCCCTCGTCGTCCCAGCCGATGCTCGACAGCCCGTGCTCGACCGTCCGGTCGCCGGTGACGTGCATGAGCTCCGACCCGTAGCGCAGGCTCCCCAGCCCGTCGACGGTGGCGAACGACGTGCCGGCGTAGGCGGCCTCGTAGCCCAGCGCCCGGTCCAGCTCGGTGGCGTGGCCGACGGACTCGTGGATCGTCAGCCACAGGTTGGAGGGGTCGACGACGAGGTCGTAGCGGCCCGGCTCCACCGACGGCGCCTTGGTCTTCTCCCGCAGCAGCTCGGGGATCTGCGCCAGCTCGGCGTCCCAGTCGAAGTGCCCGCCGGTCAGGTACTCCCAGCCGCGGCCGGCCGGGGGGGCGAGGGTCCGCATGCTCTCGAAGGCGCCGGTGGCCCGGTCGACGGTGAGCGCGGTGAACTCCGGCGTGATGCGCACCCGCTGCTGGCGGGTGCGGGTGCCGTTGGTGTCGGCGTAGTACTTCTGCTCCTTGACGTGCATGCAGCCCGACTGCACGTGCTCGACGCCGTCGGCGGCCAGCAGCCGCTCGGACAGCTCGGTGAGCAGCGCGGTCTTCTCGGCGTCGGGCACCTCGAACGGGTCGACGTCGTAGGACGACACCCAGGAGCCCTCGTGCCGGGGCTCCGGCGCGAGCTCGACCCGGTCGGTTGCCAGCGCCGCCGACACCTGCGCGACGGCGACCGCCTGCTCGGCCAGCCGCACCGCCTCGGCGGCGGTGAGGACGACGCCCGCCGCGAACCCCCAGGTGCCCTCGTGCACCACGCGCACGGCCAGGCCCAGGTCCTCGCCGTCGGCCAGCGCCTCCAGCCGCGCGTCGCGCAGGCTGATCGACTGGGTGCGGATGCGCTCCACCCGGATGTCGGCGTGCTCGCAGCCGAGGTCGACCGCTCGGGTCAGTGCCGCCTCGGTGAGCGCGGACAGGGGCAGGGCGAGGAAGGACTCGTCGACGTCCCGGGACGACACCACCGCCCCTGTCTACCAGCCGGGCCCGCCCCGGCCCGCCCTCAGTGCAGGTGGCGCTGCCAGTCCGCCGGCACCCGGCCGGCGGGCCCGGGCGCCGGCTGGGTCACCGGGTGCGAGGTCGGCGGCGCGAGCCGGAGGTCCCCACCGAACTCCCCGGCGGCGTAGTCCCAGGTCCAGTCCTCACCCGGCTCGAAGCTCTGCGCGACCCGGTGCCCGGTGGCCGCGGCGTGCGCCGAGGCGTGCTGCGACGGCGAGGAGTCGCAGCAGCCCACGTGGCCGCAGGCGGCGCAACGGCGCAGGTGGAACCACCAGCCGCCGGTGGCGTCGCAGTCGGCGCAGCCGGTGCCGCTCGGCGGGACGGACGGGTCGACCTGGTTCATCGCGGCTCCTCGGGTCCTGCGGGGTGCGGCCCGGACCGGTCCCGGCCGCCGTCGGGCACCGGCTCGGTGCCGGTCGTGACGCTGCTCCGGTCGGGGGCGGGGGACAAGGCCCGCGGCGGTCTCCTGCAGCGGACGGGCGGCCACGACCCGGCCGCCGACACCGCCGGCCGGGGTTGCAGGACGACGGCCGGCGGGTAGCCGCCCGGGCATGACCGCCGACCCGGGCAGCGCCGACCGCAGCACCGCGCCCACCGACGAGAGCGCCGCCGACGTCACCCTCACCTTCGGCGGCAACGCGACGACGCTGCTGCGGCTGGGCGGGTTCACCCTGCTCACCGACCCGAACTTCGTCCGGCGCGGGGAGCGCGTCTACCTGGGCAAGGGCCTGTTCGCCCGGCGGCTGACCGACCCGGCGCTGCTGCCCGAGGACCTCCCCGACCTCGACGCCGTCCTGCTGTCCCACCTGCACGGCGACCACTGGGACCGGGTCGCCTACGCGACCATCGACAAGGCCACGCCGGTCGTCACCACCCCCGCGGCCGCGCGGACGCTGTCCTCGCGCGGCTTCTCGGCGACCGCGGACCTGCGGCCGTGGCAGGTGCACGAGATCGGCCGCGGCGACGAGACGCTGCGGATCACCTCGGTGCCCGGCGTCCACGGCCCCGGCCCGCTGGCGCGGGTGCTGCCGCCGGTGATGGGCAGCGTGCTGGAGCTGCTCCGCGACGGGGAGGTGTCCTGGCGCGGCTACGTCACCGGCGACACGCTGTTCCGGCCGTGGCTGGGCGAGGTGCTGCAGCGCTGCGGGCCGCTCGACGTCGTGATCCCGCACCTGGGCGGGACCAGGGCGCTGGGCGTCACCGTGACCATGGACGGCCGGCAGGGCGCCGACCTGGTGGAGCTGCTGAAGCCGCCGGTGACCGTGCCGGTGCACTACGACGACTACGACCGGTTCGCCTCGCCGCTGGGCGACTTCGTGCGGGAGGTCGCCGAGCGGCGGGCGCCCGGGCAGCTGCGGACCGTCGTGCGCGGGGAGACGATCTCGCTGCGCGCCTAGGAGGCTGCGCGCCCAGGAGGCTGCGCGCCCAGGAGGCTGCGCGCCCAGGAGGCTGCGCGCCCAGGAGGCTGCGCGCCCAGGAGGCTGCGCGCCTAGAAGGCGTCGCCCGTCCGCCAGGCCATCTCCTGCAGGGTCAGGGTGTTGCCGTCCGGGTCGGTGATCGCCGCGTACTTCACCCCGCCCCCGACGTCCACCACGGGCCCGACGTCGGCACCGCGGCCCACCAGGTCCGCCCGGGCGTGCTCGATGTCCGCGACGACGAGGTGCAGCGCCCGGACCGAGCCGGGAGTGCCCTCGTAGGCCGCCAGGCCGGTGCCGAAGCCGACGGAGCAGGCCGAACCCGGCGGGGTCAGCTGGACGACCCGCACGCCGTCGGCGGGCCGCACGTCGACGTCGACGGTGAAGCCCAGCCGGTCGGCGTAGAAGGCCTTCGCCCGGTCGACGTCGGCGACCGGGATCGGTACGAGCTCGAGCTTCATCTCCACGGCGCGCTCAGCCACGGGCGAGCACCTCGTCGAGCCGCTCGTAGCCCTCGACGACGCCGACCTCCATGCCGCCGGCGATCATCGCGTCCCGGTCGGCGAACGAGTCGCACAGCGAGGTGACGGTGAGCCGGGTGCGGCCGTCGCCGAGGTCCTCGAGCACCAGCTTCTCCAGGGCGACGCCGTCGGGCTGCCCCTCGAAGGTGAACGTCTGCACGATGAGCTCGTCGGGCCGGACCTCGTGGAAGCAGCCGCGGAAGGCGTACTCGCCGTCGGCGTCGCTGTGCACGTAGCGGTAGGAGCCGCCGGTGCGGCAGTCGTAGTGGTCGATGCGCATCTCCAGCCCGCGCGGGCCCAGCCACCGCACGAGCAGCTCGGGGTCGGTGTGCGCGCGGAACACCTTGCCGCGCGGGGCGTCGAACTCGCGGGTGATGCGGACGAGCGGGACCTCGGGGTCGGCGACGATCTGCGTCTCACGGGTGGCGGTGCTCATGACCGGTTCTCCTCCTGCGCGGTGGGCGGTGTCGCGTCGTCCGGCATGGACCGGAGGACGTCGTCGAGGCGGCGGTAGCGCTCCTCCGCCTGACGGCGGTAGCGCTCGATCCACTTCGTCATCAGGTCGAACACCTCCGCCTCGAGGTGCACCGGGCGGCGCTGGGCCTCCCGGCTGCGGCTGACCAGGCCGGCGTCCTCGAGCACCTTCAGGTGCTTGGAGACCGCCTGGACGGTCACGTCGTAGGGGGCGGCGAGCTCGCCCACCGTCGCGTCGCCGACCGCCAGCCGCGCGACCATGTCGCGCCGCGTCGGGTCGGCCAGCGCCGCGAACACCCGGGAGAGCGGATCCGCTGCCACCTGCGACCTCCTTCATCAACCTCTCGGTTGAACACGACGATAGGACCCGTCGGGGACGTTTGTCAACCGATCGGTTGAGGAGCCCACGAGCCCGGCGGGTGGCCGGGCAGGTCGAGGTCGGCGACGACGCCGTGGTGGTCGCTGGCCCAGACGCCGGCGACCGGCTCGTCCAGCACCCGGGCGCAGGAGCGGACCTGCAGCGTCGGCCCGTGCACGCCGCTGCGCACCAGCACCCAGTCGATGCGCCGGCTGACCGCGGTGGCCACCTCCCCCGCCCGCACCAGCGGGTTCCGGGCGTCGAAGGTGAACCCGGGATCGGCCGGGTGCAGGGTCTCCCAGGCGTCCTGGAAGCAGACGCTCGTCCCGTCCAGCGACCGGCGTCCGCGCAGGAACTGCGTGCTCGCCGCGTCCGGGGTCGCGTCGAGGTCGCCGAGGACGACGGCGTGGTCCACCCCGCCGGCCCGGCGCTCGACCGCCCGCGCGGCGGCGAGCGCCTGCTGCTCGCGCTCGTACTCGTACCCGAACTGCCAGCTGGGCTTGTGGTGGGCGACCAGCACGCGGCCGACCGCGGTGTCCACCTCGGTCAGCAGCGTCGCGCACCACGGGAAGTCCCGTGCCCGCGGCGTGCAGCGCTGGTCGACCTCCTCGACCACGCGGTGCGGGGCCCGGGTGGCCAGCACGCCGCCCACCCCGTCCTCGGCGGCCCGGGAGAACGGCGTCACCGAGTACCCCGGCCCGAGCAGCTCCTCGGCGGTGCCGTCCGCGACGGGCACCTCCTGCAGCGCGACGACGTCGGCGTCGAGCCGGCGCAGCGTCTCCCCGATCAGCGCGCTGCGGCGGGCCCAGTCCGGGTTGGCCGGGCCGAGCACGTTCATGGTCAGGACCCGCAGGGACGCCGCCATGCGGCGCAGTCAACCGCCGCGCGGCCCGGTCCTCCAGCCCACGTCGCACCCGGTGTCCTCCCCCGGGTGGACGACCGGCCCCGGCGCGATCGGCCCGGGCTCCGACGCCCGCGGACGGCCTCCGGACCGAGGCCCGTCCCGCCACCGGCCGGTGGCCCGACGAGAGGAGGCCGCGGTGCCCGGCACGGCGGTGACGGTGGTCCTGGGCACGCTGGTGGGGACGGTCGCGCTCGGCGCGGCCGCGGGAGCCGGCGTCCTGGTGACGATGCCCGCCGGCGTGCACGGGTTCGGCGCGGTGGTGGCCGAGCTGCAGGGGCACACCGACACCCGCGACGTCGCCGAGGCCGCCGGGGCGCCGCGCGGCGCGGTGCCGTGGTGGACCCGCGGGGTGGGATCCGGCGTCACCGTCGTCCGGCCGGGCGGGGCGTACGGGCCCGCCGACGGCAGCGTCCGGGCCGACATGGCCCTCGCGCCCGGCGCCGTCCCGCCCGCGGACTGCACGCCGCTGCCGCGGCCGGGCATGCCGTGGGACGGCGGCGGCACCTGGCCCGACCTCACCGGCGAGCCCGCGCTGCTGTGCGAGGGCTGGGTCACCGTCGTGGTCGACGGCCACCTCTACACCTGGACCGGTCCCGCTCCGCAGGCCTAGCGGGCGAGCCGCGCCGCCCGCTCGGCGACCTCGGCGCGCAGCGCATCCACGTCCACGGTGGTCACCGCGCCGTCGGCGACCACCTGCCGGCCGCCGACCCACACGTCGCGGACCAGCCGCGAGGCGCCCGACCAGACCAGGTGGGTGAGCAGGTCGGTCTGGTCACCGACCGGCTCGAAGCCGAGGTCGCGGGTGTCCACGTGCACGAGGTCCGCGCGCCGGCCCGCCTCGACCTGGCCGAGGTCGGGGCGGCCGATCGCCTCGGCGGCGCCGCCGGTGGCCAGCCAGAACGCCTCCGCGGCGGGAAGCGCCGTGGCCGAGGACTCCCGCAGCCGGGCGAGCCCCGCGGCCAGGCGGACGTCGGCGAGCAGGTCCAGCCCGTCGTTGGACGCCGGCCCGTCGGTGCCCAGACCGACCCGGATCCGGCGGTCGAGCATCGCCCGCACCGGCGCGATGCCGCTGGCGAGCTTGGCGTTGCTGGCGGGGCAGTGCGCCACGGCGACGTCGTACTCGGCCCACAGCTCCAGGTCGGCGTCGTCGAGGTGCACGCAGTGCGCGGCCAGCACCCGCCCGCCCAGGACGTCGTGCGCGGCCAGCAGCGCGGGCACCGACAGCCCGTGCGCTTCGAGCAGGCCGTCGCCCTCGGTGGCGGTCTCGGCCACGTGGAGGTGCAGCAGCATCCCGTGCTCGCGGGTGATCTCGGCGGCGCGGCGCAGCAGGGGCAGCGGGACGGTGTAGGCCGCGTGCGGGCCCAGGCCGTACTCCACCAGGCCGTCCGCGTCGGCGCGCCCGGCCAGGTCCACCGCGGCGGCCATCTGCTCCTCCAGCGGCGGCATGCCCGGCAGCGGCACCATCGGCGCCGCGACCACCACCCGGGCGCCCGTGGCCCCGGCCGCCGCGGCGATCCGCTCCGGTGAGAAGTACATCTCCACGCTGGCGGTGACCCCGCCGCGCAGCATCTCCGCCGACGCGGCGGTCATCGCCACCTCGACGTCGTCCCCGGTCAGCCGCGCCTCCCGCGGCCACATCACCTCGCGCAGCCAGCGGTCCAGCGGCAGCCCCTCGCCCTGGCCGCGGAACAGCACCATCGGCGCGTGCGAGTGGGCGTTCACCAGCCCCGGCACGAGCAGTCCGGGCAGCGCCACGACCTCGGCGTCCCCGGCCGGCGGGGCGTCGGCGGCCGGACCGGCCCACGCGATGCGCCCGTCCTCGACGTCGACGACGGCGTCCGGCACGACGGTGCCCGCCCGGTCCCCCACGACGACGGCCCGGGCGGTGAGTCGCTGACGCATGGCGGCACGCTAGCCCCATCCGTCCCGGCCGTCCGGGCAGCGCCCCGCAGGTCCGGGCGACGTCCGGACACCGCCCGTACCGTGGGAGCCATGTCCTTCCTGGCCGCTGCGGCATCCTCCGACCAGGGTGGGCTCACCGCCTGGCTGCTCTCCCTCGTGGACTCGCTGGGCCCGATCGGCGTCGGCTTCAGCATCCTGCTGGAGACGGTCATCCCGCCGATCCCCAGCGAGGCCGTCCTCGGGGCGGCCGGTGTGCTCATCGACAGCCCGTTCGCGTTCGTGGCCGTCGTCGGCTGCGCCACCATCGGCTCGATCCTCGGGGCGATCTTCTTCTACTACGTCGGCCGGGCGCTGGGCCCGCGACGGTCGCACGCCTTCCTCGACCGGCTGCCGCTGGTCGAGACCGCCGACGTCGACAAGACCTTCGCCTGGTTCGAGCGGCACGGCCGCTCCGCGGTGTTCTTCGGCCGCATGGTGCCGATCGTGCGCAGCTTCATCTCCGTGCCCGCGGGCGTGGTGCGGATGCCGTTCGGCCAGTTCCTCCTCTACTCCGCGGCCGGCAGCCTGATCTGGAACACCGTCCTGGTGACGCTGGGCTGGCTGGCCCGCGACTTCATCGAGGCGAACCTGCACTACCTGGACTACGTCGTCGTCGCCGTCGTCGTCCTGGCGGTGGGCTACCTGGTCTACAAGCGGGTGAAGGACATCCGCTCCCACCGGCGGCGGCAGACCACCGCGGGCCGCGCCGAGGACGCCCGCAGCGCCGACGCGTGACACACCCCTCGCGCCCCGAGGTCGTCGCGTTCGACGTCAACGAGACGCTGCTGGACCTCGCCCCCGTCGCCGCCGCGCTCGTCGAGCACGGGCAGCCCGCGGAGCTGCTGCCCACCGTGTTCGGCCGCACCCTGCACACCGGGACGGCGGCCACGGTGGCCGGCGTCTGGCTGCCCTTCCGCGCCGCCTTCGACTCGGCGCTGGCCCAGCTCACCGACCTGCCCGACGGCGCCCGCGCGGAGGTCGCCGGCGCCTTCCTCGAGCTGTCGCCGCACCCCGACGTCGAGCCCGCGCTGCGCCGCCTCCACGACGCCGGCGTGCGGGTGGTGACCCTGTCGCACGGCTCCCCCGGCGTGGCCGAGGCGGGGCTGGAGCGCGGCGGCGTCACGCCGCTGGTCGAGCGGACGCTGACCAGCGAGACCGTGCGCACCTGGAAGCCCTCCCGCGCGGCCTACCTGTGGGCCGCGGGCGCCTGCGGGGTCGAGCCGTCGCGGATGGCGCTGGTCGCCGCCCACGGCTGGGACGTGCTCGGCGCCGAGCGGGCCGGCCTCATCGGGGCGTGGTTCCCGCGCAGCGAGCGCGTGTACCCGCCGGGCTACCCGGCGCCGGCCGTCGTCGCCCCGGACCTCGCGGGGGCGGTCGACGCGCTGCTGGCGCCGTGAGCTCCTCCGCGCCCGTCGGCACCCCGCTCGGCCCGGCCGCGGTGCACGCCGACGGCCCGGCCGACGGTGCCCGCGGCACGCTCGTGCTCGGGCACGGCGCCGGCGGTGGCGCCGGGTCGGCCGACCTGGTCGCCGTCACGGCCTCGGCCGCCGCGGCGGGCTGGCGGGTGCTGCGGGTGGAGCAGCCGTGGCGGGTGGCCGGCAGGCGGATCGCGCCCGCGCCGCCGCGCCTCGACGTCGCCTGGACCGCCGTCGTCGAGGCGCTGCGGGCCGGCGGTGCGCTGACCGGGCCGCTGGTGTTCGGCGGCCGCAGCGCCGGGGCGCGGGTGGCCTGCCGGACGGCGACGGCGCTCGGGGCGGACGGCGTGCTGGCGCTGGCGTTCCCGCTGCACCCGCCGGGCCGTCCCGAGCGCAGCCGCGCGGGCGAGCTCACCGGCGCCGGCGTGCCGCTGGTCGTGGTGCAGGGGGAGACCGACGCGTTCGGCCGGCCCGCGGAGCTGGACGTGGCGCTGGACGGGGTGCCGTCGGCGTCGGTGTGCGCGGTGCCGGGCGACCACTCGCTGGGGAGGGCACCGGGGGCCGTGGCCGCCGCGGCGCTGGCCTGGCTGGAGGAGCTCGCCGCCGTCAGGAGTTGACCACCGGATGCGTGCACGAGGGCCCGGCGTGTCCCGCGTGTCGCGTGCACGCACCCGGTGATCGACGGAGCGGGCGGTCAGCGGCGGCGGCGGGCCGCGAACAGGATGAGCAGCAGCACCGCGAGGACGGCGGCGCCGGGGCCGGCGTAGCGGGCGAGCGCGGCGCCGCCGGCCACCTCGAGCAGGTCGATCGGCTCGGGCTCCTCGGCCGGCTGGGGGCGCGCCGGAGCCGCGGCGGGCGTGCTGCGCGGCGGGGCGCCGGTGCCCGGCCGGCTCGGCGGGGCGGTGTTGCGCGACGGTGGCGTGCTCGGCACCGGCCCGCCGACCGCCGCGGCCGGCGCGGTGTCCGAGGCCGACGGGGCGAGGTCCGCCGCGGCCGGCGCGGTGTCCGACACCGCGGGGATCGAGACGGTGTCGGTGGCGCCGGTGACCGGGGCGGTGATCGGCGCGGTCTCCGTGGGCGACGGGGACGACGCCGCGGCGGCCTTCTTCGCCGGGGCCTTCTTCGCGGGCTTGCGCGCGGCGTCGCCGGCGGACGCCGCGGCCTCCCGCGCCGCGGTGCCGGCCTCGCGCACCGTCTCCGCGACCGCGTTGTCGCCGGGCACCTGCTCGACCGACTGGGCGACCTCCTCGGCGACCCCGGCCGCGGTGGCGGTGACCTTGCCGGCGACGGTCGGCTCCTGCTGCTCCGCGGCGGCCGCCCGGTCGACGGTCACGTCGTCGCCGCTGGCCAGCTGGGCGGCGAGCTTGTCGGCGAACTGGCCGAGCAGCTTGTTGCCGACGTCGGTCATGACGCCGCGGCCGAACTGGGCCGGGCGGCCGGTGATGTTGAGGTCGGTGAGGACGTCGACCCGCGTCGTCGTCCCCTCGCCCTGGAGCCGGGCGGTGATGGTGGCCGCCGCCGTCCCGTTGCCCCGCTGGTCCTTGCCGCGCGCGTCGATGACGGCGCGGTGCGCGGCCTCGTCCTTCTCCACGAACGACGCCTTGCCCTGGTAGGTCAGGTTGATCGGACCGAGCTTGACCTTGACCCGGCCGGTGAAGTCGTCACCGGAGACCGAGTCGAGCGCGGCGCCGGGCATGCACGGGGCGATCCGCTCGATGTCGAGCAGGACCCGCCAGGCCTCGTCGACGGGCACGGGGACGGTAAACGAGTTCTCCAGCTGCACGGTGCGACCTCCGGGTGGGGAACGGACCTCGGCCGGTCCGCCCGGGAGGGCGGGCCGGCCGAGGGAACGGGCGGGAGCCGGGGGCGGCCCCGTCCAGAGCACCGCCCCGAGCCTGCGAGGGGTGGGGAGGACGGGGTCCCTCAAGTTACAGCCCGGCCGCGGCGGTGACCGCGCGGCGGGTGAGCACCTGCGCGAGGTGCACGCGGTAGTCGGCCTGGGCGTTGAGGTCGCTGCTCGGGCTGGTGCCCTCGGCCGCCGACCGCGCCGCGGAGGCCACCGCGTCGGGGGACGCGGCGGCGCCGGACAGCGCGGCCTCGGTGGCCGACGCCCGCAGCGGGGTCGGGCCCATGTTGGTCAGCCCGATCCGCGCCTCGGCGATGTGCCCGTTCTCGCGCCGCACCGCCGCGGCGACCGCGACGATCGACCACGCCTGCGCCACGCGGTTGAACTTCTCGTAGCGCACGCCCCAGTCGCCGGTCAGCTTCGGCACCCGGATCTCGACCAGGACCTCCCCCTCGTCGAGGGCGGTGGTCAGGTAGTCGACGAAGAACTCCCGGGCGGGCACCGTGCGGCGCCCGTCCGGCCCGGCGATCACCATCTCGGCGTCCAGCGCGAGCGCCACCGCCGGCAGGTCACCGGCCGGGTCGGCGTGCGCCAGGGCGCCGCCGAAGGTGCCGCGCCGGCGGGTCTGCCGGTCGGCCACCGTCTCGGTCGCCTCCGCGACCAGCTTCGCGTGCCGGGCGATCAGCGGGTCGGTGAGGACGTCGGCGTGCGTGGTCATGGCGCCGATGACCAGGGAGTCGCCCTCCTCGCGGACGCCGCGCATCTCCGCCACCCGGCCGAGGTCGACGATCGTCTCCGGCGCGGCCAGGCGCAGCCGCATGACCGGGATGAGCGACTGCCCGCCCGCCATCACCTTGACGTCCTCGCCGCCCTCGGCGACCGCCTGAACGGCCTCCTCGACCGTCGTCGGCCGGACGTACTCGAACGGGGCGGGGATCACGGCTCTACTCCTTCGTCGTATCGGCAGATCACCGGTCACCTCCGAGGGACGACTGCGGGGTCGAGACACCGGCGGTGGTCTCGGTCTGGGCGCCGCCGTAGGCGTTGGACCCGGCCGTGGCCCGGTCGCCGCCGTCGCCGCCCTCGTGGATGGCCCGCCACACCCGCTCGGGGGTCAGCGGCATCCGGATGTCCGCCACACCCAGGTGCCGGACGGCGTCGAGCGCGGCGTTGACCACCGCCGGGGTGCTGGCGATGCAGCCGGCCTCGCCCACGCCCTTGGCGCCGATCGGGTTGCCCGGCGCCTCGTGCACCGTGTTGCCGGTGTCGAAGTGCGGCAGGTCGGCGGCCGACGGGACCAGGTAGTCGACGAAGGTGCCGGTGGTGAGGTTGCCGTCGGCGTCGTAGACGGCCTCCTCGTACAGCGCCTGCGCGATGCCCTGGGCCAGGCCGCCGTGCACCTGCCCCTCGACGATGAGCGGGTTGACGATCGTGCCGACGTCGTCGACGCAGGCGTACTTGCGGATCTTCACGAACCCGGTCTCGGTGTCGACCTCCATGGCGCACACGTGCGTGCCGTGCGGGAAGGAGAAGTTGACCGGGTCGAAGGTGGCGTCCGCGTCGATCGAGGGCTCGATGTCCTCGGGGTAGTCGTGCGCGGCGAAGACGGCGAGCGCGATCTCCTGGATCGACATCCCGGTGCCCGGCGTCCCGCGGACGGTGAACTTCCCGCCGGAGAAGTCCAGGTCGTCCTCGTTGGCCTCGAGCAGGTGCGCGGCCACCCGGCGGGCCTTGGCGATCACCTTGTCGGCGGCCTTGACCACCGCGGTGCCGCCGACGACCAGCGAGCGCGAGCCGTAGGTGTCCATGCCCTTGTGGGCGACGGCGGTGTCGCCGTGCAGCACCTCGACGTCCTCGAACGGCACGCCGAGCTGGTCGGCGACCAGCTGGCTCCACGCCGTCTCGTGGCCCTGGCCGTGCGGCGTCGAGCCGGTGACCACCTCGACCTTGCCGGTGGGCAGCATCCGGATCGACGCCGACTCCCAGCCGCCCGCGCCGTAGGACAGCGAGCCGAGCACCCGGGAGGGCGCCAGGCCGCACATCTCGGTGAAGGTGGAGAAGCCGATGCCCAGCTGCACCGGGTCGTTCGACTCGCGCCGGCGGCGCTGCTCCTCGCGCAGCTCCGTGTAGCCGAGCAGGTCCAGCGCCTGCTGGGTGGCCGAGTCGTAGTCGCCGCTGTCGTACTCGAGGCCGGCGACGGTGGTGAACGGGAACTCCGCGGCGTCGATCCAGTTCCTGCGCCGCAGCTCCAGCGGGTCCATGCCGAGCTCGACGGCGAGCTCGTCCATGATCCGCTCGACGGCGAAGGTGGCCTCGGGCCGGCCCGCGCCGCGGTAGGCGTCGGTGGGGACCTTGTTGGTGAAGACGCCGTCGCACTCGAAGCGGTAGGCCGGGAACTTGTAGATGCCGGGGAACATGAACGCGCCCAGCGCCGGCACGCCCGGGGTGATCAGCCGCAGGTAGGCGCCCATGTCGGCGAGGATCCGCACGCGCAGGCCCTTGACGTCGCCCTCCCGGGTGGCGGCGACGTCGACGTACTGGATCTGGTCGCGGCCGTGGTGGGCGGTCATGAGCGACTCGCTGCGGGTCTCGGTCCACTTGACCGGCTTGCCGAGGCGGCGCGCGATCAGCAGCGCGAGGACCTCCTCGGGGTTGACCTGCAGCTTGCCGCCGAAGCCGCCGCCGACGTCGGGGGCGACGACGCGCAGCTTGTGCTCCGGGATGCCGGTGACCATCGCCAGCATCACCCGCAGCACGTGCGGGATCTGGGTGGCCGACCACAGCGTGAAGTTCTCGCCCTGGGGCTGGACGACGACCGAGCGCGGCTCCATGAACGCCGGGATCAGCCGCTGGTTGACGAAGCGTCGGCTGACGACGACCTCGGCGTCGGCGAAGGCCTGCTCGGTGTCCACGCCCGTGCCGGCCTCGCCGGCGTCGAAGACGAAGTGGTAGCTGGTGTTGGTGCCGAGCTCGTCGTGCACCAGCTCGGCGCCGTCGCGGACGGCCTCCTCCATGTCGAGGACCGGCGGCAGCGTCTCGTAGTCGACGTCGACCAGCTCGACGGCGTCGGCGGCCGCGGTGCGCGAGCGGGCGACGATGACCGCCACCGCCTCGCCGACGTGGTTCACGCCGTCGACGGCGATCGAGGGGTGGCCGGGGTTCTTCATGTCCGGGGTGACCGGCCAGGCGCAGGGGATGGAGCCCTGCTCGTCGGCGAGGTCGCGGCCGGTGAACACCGCGACGACGCCGGGGGCCTCCTTCGCCGCGGAGACGTCGATCGAGGTGATGCGGGCGTGCGCCACGGGGCTGCGCACGACGCTGAGGTGCAGCATCCCGGGCAGGACCATGTTGTCGGTCCAGGTGGTGCGCCCGGTGATGAGGCGGGCGTCCTCCTTGCGGCGGCGGGCCTTGCCGACCTCCTTGTCCGGGGCCGGGGTCTGGGTGGTGGCCGCGTCCTCGGTGACGGTCATGCCTGCGCCCCCAGGGTCTCGGCGGAGCCGGACATCTCCCCCGCGGCCTGCTGCACGGCGCGGACGATGTTCTGGTAGCCGGTACAGCGGCAGAGGTTGCCCTCGATGCCCTCGCGGACCTCGGTCTCGCTGGGGTTCGGGTTCTCCTCGAGCAGGTCGATCGAGGCCATGATCATCCCGGGCGTGCAGTAGCCGCACTGGAGACCGTGCATCTCGTGGAAGGCCTTCTGCACCGGGTGCAGGGCGCCCTCGCTGCCGATGCCCTCGATGGTGGTGACCTCGGCGCCGTCGGCCTGGACGGCGAGGACGGTGCAGGACTTCACGGCCCGCCCGTCCAGGTGCACGGTGCAGGCCCCGCAGTTGCTGGTGTCGCAGCCGACGACGGTGCCCACCTTGCCGAGGGCCTCGCGCAGGTGGTGGACCAGCAGGGTCCGGGGTTCGACCTCGTCGGTGTAGGTCACGCCGTCGACCCTCATGCTGACCTGGGTCATGGATCCTCCGCTCCGTTGCAGGGGGCGATCGCGCCCGGCTCCGCGGGCGCTCCGCGGCGGAGTCTGTCAACGGCGGAGTGACTTAGGCCACGCTTACCTCTGACCGGGTGACCTGCCGGTCCGCAGGTGCGGAGACTGCTCGCTCATCCCTCCGCGGACGCGGCTGGATGCACGCTCGTGCGCCGCAGCGGAGAGGTTGCAGGGCCGTTGCAGCGCGCCTCAGGCGGCGACGGCGCGCAGCTCCCGCCGCCGCAGCGCCGCGCTGCCGGCCAGCGCGACCAGGCCCAGGACCGCCAGCATGACGCCGACCAGGCTCGGCGCGGTGTAGCCGTACCCGGCGGCGATGACCACGCCCCCCAGCCACGCGCCCAGGGCGTTGGCCGCGTTGAGCGCCGAGTGGTTGAGCGCGGCGCCGAGCATCTGCGCCTCCCCGGCGACCTCCATCAGCCGCAGCTGCAGGCAGACGACCAGCGTCGACGCGGCGACCGCCAGCAGGAAGATCCCGGCCAGCAGGGTGGGGCCGGTGGCGGCGGCGGGGCCGACCAGGGCCAGCAGGACGGCGAGCGCGACGAGGGTGGCGACCAGCGAGCGGAACAGCGCGATGTCGGCCAGCCGCCCGCCGAGCGCGGTCCCCACGACGCCGCCGATGCCGAAGGCGAGCAGCACCCACGGGACGACGCCGCGCGAGAGGCCGGTGACCTCGGTTGTCAGCGGCGCGACGTAGCTGTAGACGGCGAACATGCCGCCGAACCCGACGGTGGCCACGGCCAGCGTGAGCAGGACCTGCGGGCGGCGCAGCGCGCCGAGCTCGGCCCGCACGCTGGCCTCGCGGGCCCCGGGCGTGGAGGGGACGACGGCGAGCACGGCCGCGACGGTGAGCGCGGCGAGGACCACCACGGCCCAGTAGGCCGAGCGCCAGCCCAGCGTCTGCCCGAGCCAGGTGGCCGCGGGGACGCCGGCGACGTTGGCCACGGCCAGCCCGAGCATCACCGTGCTCACCGCGCGGCCGCGCAGCGACGGCGGCACCAGCGACGCGGCGACCAGTGAGGCGACGCCGAAGTAGGCGCCGTGCGGCAGGCCGCTGACGAACCGGGCCAGCAGCAGCGACGCCGACCCGGGGGCGAGCGCGCTCAGCGCGTTGCCGGCCAGGAAGGCGGCCATGAGCCCGACGAGCAGGGCGCGGCGGGGCAGCCGGGCGCCCAGCGCGGCGATGACCGGCGCGCCGACGACGACGCCGAGCGCGTAGGCGGAGATGACGTGGCCCGCCGTCGGGATGTCCACGCCGACGCCGTCGGCGATGTCGGGCAGCAGCCCCATCGTGACGAACTCGGTCGTGCCGATCGCGAACCCGCCGAGCGCGAGCGCGACCAGCGCGACGGCCACGCGCGGCGTGGCCAGGGACGGGGTCGCGGGAGCGGGCGGGGCGGCGGTGCTGGCACTCACGTGACCCTGCCAAGTGGACGTCGCCGGTCCGTATTCCCCGGGGTGGCGGAGACGACCGTTCCCGCCCCACGCGCCCCGGGGTCAGGCGCGGGAGGTCCGCCGCAGGGCGAGCAGGTGGGCGGCGACCGCGCCGCGGCGTGGGGACCCGGCCGGCAGCGCCTCCAGGCAGGCCTGCCAGGCGGCGGCGTCGTCGCGGGCCTCGGGCAGGGCGGTCCAGCGCAGCAGCAGCTCGGGCCGGCGGCTGGCGACCACGGCGCCCCGCAGGGCGGTGACGAGGCGGCGCCGGGCGAGGGCGACGCCGGGCGCGGTCGAGCGGGGCAGGACGGGGCCGGGGTAGCGGTCCAGCGCCGCGGCGACGGCGCCCCGGTCGAGCAGCCGGCGCACCGCCTCCAGGTCGGTCTCCAGCGGGCGCAGCAGCCGGTAGGGGCGCGAGCCGACCAGGTCGTCGCCGACCAGCCGGCGCAGCCGGGACAGCTCGGCGCGCACGGTGACCGCCGCGGTGTCGCCGGCGTGGCACTCGGCGGCCAGCTGGTCGGTGCTGCGGCCCTCCCCCGCGGCGGCCGCCTCGGCGAGCAGGAGCAGCAGCTCGGAGTGGCGCAGCGAGAGCTCCACCGGGCCGCCGGGCAGGGTCAGCCGGGCGCGCTCGCGGCCGAGCACGTCCAGCCGGGGCGCGGCGGGCCGCACCGGCGGCGCTGGCCGGGGGCCGCGGGCGGCGTCGCGCTGCTCCTCGCGGTGCAGCCAGCGCAGCTCGGACTCGACGGCGGCCACGGTCGCGCGGACGAGGGTGAGCACGTGCGGGCTGGCCACGTGGTCGCCGCCGGTGACGTCGATGGCGCCGAGCAGCGCCCCGGTGACCGGGTGGTGCACCGGCGCGGCCGAGCAGCTCCACGGCTGCACCGGGCGGCGGTAGTGCTCGCTGCCGTAGATCTGCACCGGGTGGTCGAGGGCGAGCGCGGTGCCGGGGGCGTTGGTGCCGGCGACCTCCTCGGACCACCGGGCGCCGGCGACGAAGTTCATGGTCTCGGCCAGCGAGCGCAGGCGGCGGTCGCCCTCCACCCACAGCATCCGGCCGTCGGCGTCGGTGACCGCGACGATCATCCGGTCGGCCTCGGCGTCCTCGACCAGCAGCCGGCGGATCACCGGCAGCACCGGGGCGAGCGGGTGGGCGGCGCGGTAGGCGGCCAGGTCGTCGTCGAGCAGGTCGACCGGCGGGCCCTGCCCGTCCGGGTCGACGCCGCTGCCCAGGCTGCGCCGCCAGGAGTCCCAGACCACCGACCGCACGTCCGGCAGGGGCGGCGGGGCGCCGCGCGTCACCAGCGTCTCGTGGGCCGCGCGGAGGCGGCGGGTCAACCCGGGCGTGGGACGCCCCTCGGGCAGCGCGAGCCACGGGCTGGCGCCGGTCACGGCGTTCTCCCCTGGCTGAGAGTCATGGCCCGCCCATGGTGACCCGGATCGCACGATTGCACCAGGCAACGGTCCGCAGCTCAGACACGGGGCGGCGCCGCCGGGAGCAGCGCGGCCGGGTCGCGGCGGCGCAGCGCGCCCGCCCACAACCCCGCGCCGTAGGCCAGGTCCTCCAGCCGGCGGGCGGCGGCGAAGCGCACCGGGTCCACCTCCGCCCGGTGCGGCCACCAGGCGAGGACGGCGTCGGCGGCGGCGACGGCCAGCGCGGTCCGCCGCGCGCGGCGGGAGACCAGCGCCGCGGCGGCGGTCAGCGGCCAGTGGTGCCGGGTGGCCGAGCGGGCCAGCGTGCGGCCGGCCGCGGCCGTGCCGCGCAGCACCAGCGCCGCGGCCAGGCCGTACGGCGGCCGGCGGCCCGGGCCGGCGACGCGGTGCGCCAGGCGCACCGTCGCGTCGCCGAGGACGGCGGCCGCCAGCACCCGGCCCCCGCGCCCGCCGGCCAGCGCCAGGACCAGCGCGGCGGCCGACCACGGGCTCACGACCACCGGCGCGACGGCGCGGCCGTGCCGGGCTGCCAGCGGCGCCGCCCCGGTGCCGTAGACCGCCCGCCGGCGCAGCCACGCCCCGGTGGCCGAGGGGTGCTCGTGGTCCACGCGGGCGGCCGGCTCGTAGCGCACCCGCCAGCCGGCCGCGGCCAGCCGCCACACCAGGTCGACGTCCTCGGCCACCCGCATGCCGGCGTCGAAGCCCTCCCCCAGCGCCGCCCGCCGGACCAGCAGCGCCGCGCTGGGCAGGTAGGACAGGCCCGACAGCGGCGCGACCGGCCCCGGGTCCGGGCCCATGTCCAGGGCGCTGACCGCCGTCTCGTAGGCGGTCACCCACCCGGGGTCGGCGGCCGGCAGGGCGGTGATCCGCGGGGCGACGACGGCCAGCCGCGGGTCGGCGAGGTGGGGGAGCAGCGTCGCCAGCCAGCCGGGCCGGGGCACGCAGTCGGAGTCGAGGAAGGCGACGGCGTCGGTCGTCGCGGCGCGCAGCCCGGTGTTCCGCGCGGCGGCGGGCCCGAGCGAGCGGTCGTGCCGCAGCACCTCGGCCCCGCCCGCGGCGGCCGCCGCCGTCGTCGCGGCGGTGTCGGCCGAGCCGTCGTCGACGACGAGCACGCGCACGGCGGCGGTGTCCGGGTCGGCGCGCAGGGCGGCCAGGAGGCGGGCGACGCCGGCGGCGCGGTCGCGCACCGGGACGACGACGGTGACGCCGTCCGGGCCGGGCGCGGGGCCGGCGGGCTCGGGGACGGCGACCCCGGCGTCCTGCAGGCGCGCCGCGAGCGCCGCCGACGCCGGGCCGGTGACGACGAGGCGGTCGCCGGCGAGCAGGTCGCGCGCCCGCGGCGCCAGGCGCAGCAGCCGCAGCGGCGAGCCGCCCAGCAGCGCCGCGCCGTCCTCCAGGCGGCGGGCGCGCGGGTCCAGCCGCACCGCCCAGCCGTCGGGCAGCCGGGCGTCCGGTGGCGGCGGGAGGCTCACCCGGCCAGCACGTCGTCGGTGGTGGTGACCTCGACCAGCGGCGCGTAGAGGCCCATGAGGTCCAGCGCCTTCCGGTGGTCGTCGTCGGTGCTGCCGGCGCAGGCGTCGGCGACCACGCGCACCGGCACGCCGGCGTCGGCGGCGGGCAGCACCGTGGAGACGACGCAGCAGTCGGTGGCCACACCGGCCACGGTCAGCGGCCCGGCGCCGACCACCTCCGCCAGCTCCGGGCCCCACTTGCCGAAGGTGGTCGCGGTGAGCACCCGGGCCGGGCCGGGGTCCTCGACCAGGTCCCACAGCGGGGCGTCGGGCGGCTGCAGCGCGAACGGGAACCGCTCGTAGTAGTCGACCCAGGCGCCGGCGGGCTCCCGCGGCGCCACGAACCGGGTGAGGACGACGCGGTCGCCGAAGGCGGCCACCAGGCGCCGGATGCGGGGGCGCACCTCCTCGTAGCGGGGCGCCGCCCACGGGGAGCCGGGGTCGGCGAACACCCGCTGCGGGTCGACGACGACCAGCCAGCCGGAGGGGTGCGTCACGGCCGGACCCTAACCGCCCGCGGTGCTGCGGCCAGGTTTGGTCAGGCTAGCCTTACCCGGACCGACCGAAGGAGACCGTCCATGTCCCGTCCCCTGACCCGGCGTGCCGCCCTGGCCGCGGCCGCCCTCACCACCGCCGCGGCGCTGGCCGCCTGCGGCTCCGACGACGGGGGCTCGACGGCGGACTCCTCGGCGTCCTCCCCCGCGGCCGGCGGCGACGGCGCCTTCCCCGTCACCGTCAGCACCGCGTTCGGCGACGTCGAGATCGAGGAGGAGCCGCAGCGCGTGGTGGCCCTCGGCTGGTCCGACGCGGAGACGGCGCTGGCGCTGGGCGTGCAGCCGGTCGGCGCGAGCGACTGGCTCGGCTTCGGCGGCGAGGGCGTCGGCCCGTGGGCCGAGGGGCTCTACGACGAGGCGCCGGAGGTCATCGAGACGCTCGAGCCCAGCCTCGAGGCGATCGCCGCGCTGGAGCCCGACCTCATCCTCGACACCCGCTCCGACGGCACCCAGGAGCGCTACGACTCCCTCAGCGCGATCGCGCCGACCGTCGGGATCCCCGAGGGCGCCGAGCAGTACGTGACCACCTGGCAGCAGCAGCTCGAGCTGGTCGGGCAGGCGCTCGGGAGGAGCGACGAGGCCGCGCAGCTGCAGAGCGACCTCGAGCAGCGCTTCGCCGACGCCGCCGCGGCCAACCCGGCGTTCGACGGCACCGAGGTCGCCGTCGGCGCGTACACCTCCGAGGGTTTCGGCGCCTACGTCCGCGGCGACACCCGCGTCGACTTCATGGAGGCGCTGGGCTTCGCCAACAAGCCGGCGATCCAGGACCTCGCCACGGAGAGCTTCTTCGTCCCGGTCTCCGACGAGCAGGTCTCGCTGCTCGACGCGCCGCTGACCGTCGTCTTCCCGATCTTCGTCGACCCGGCGCAGATCACCTCGAACCCGCTGTGGCAGACGCTGCCGTCGGTGCAGCAGGGCAACGCCGTCGTGCTCGAGGACGAGACGCTGGTGAGCGCCTTCTCCAGCGGCTCGGTCCTCGGCACCCGGTACGCCCTCGAGAACGCGGTGCCGCTGTTCGCGCAGACGCTGCAGGGCTGACCGGCTCAGTACGCAGGAGGCCGTCCCGGCACCGCCGGGGCGGCCTCCTGCGTCCGCACCGCACCCCGGCGCAGCGCGAGCGTGCCGAGCAGCCCGACGAGGAAGGCGGCCAGCACGCCGAGGTTGGCGAAGGCCCAGTCGCCCTCGCGGCCGCCGAGGCCGAGCGGGCCGAGCAGGTAGCCCTGCCAGTCCAGCCAGCCGGCGTAGGTGTTGGTGACCAGCCCCCAGCCGAGCACGGTGCCCACCCCGAGCAGCACCAGCGGCACCGGCGGGACGGCGCCGTAGCGGCCGCGCGCGTCGTAGAGGTCGGGCTCGGCGTAGTGGCGGCGGCGCGGCGCGAGGTCGCCGAGGAAGATCCCGCACCAGGCGGCGATCGGCACGCCGAGGGTGATGAGGAAGCCCTGGAACTGGACCGAGAAGCTTGCGTCGGCCAGGAACACGACCCAGATCGCGCCGAGCACCATGAGCGTGCCGTCGATGCCGGCGGCGACCGGGCGGGGCACCCGCACGCCGGCGGCCAGCAGCGACAGCCCCGACGAGTAGATGTCCAGCAGCGCGCCGCCGACCAGGCCGAGCACCGCGACGACGACGAACGGCACGAGGAACCAGGTCGGCAGGATCGCGCCGAGCGCGCCGATCGGGTCGGCGCCGATCGCGCCCGACAGCTCCGGGTCCGAGGCGGCCAGCAGCAGGCCGGTGCCCAGCAGGACCACGGGGGCCAGCGCGCCGCCGAACGTCGTCCAGCCCACGACGCCGCCGGTCGACGCCGTCCGCGGCAGGTAGCGCGAGTAGTCGGCGGCGGCGTTCACCCAGCCGAAGCCGTAGCCGGTCATCGCCAGCACGAGCGCGCCGACGACGGCCGCCGTCGAGCCGCCCGGCACCGCGGTCACCGCCGACCAGTCGACGTCGTCGGCCACGAGCACCACGTAGACGACGGTCAGCACGCCGCTGACGACCGTGATGACGGCCTGCATGCGCATGATCGCGTCGAAGCCGAGCACGCCGCCGGCCACGACCAGCGCGGCGACGACGAGCAGCGCGACGACCTGGGTCGCCGTCCCGCCGCTCCACCCCAGCTGCCCGAACACCGTCGCCGTCGCGAGGGTGGCCAGGCTGACCAGCACGGTCTCCCAGCCGACGGTGAGGACCCAGGACAGCGCGGCCGGGACCCGGTTGCCGTGCACGCCGAACGCGGCGCGGCTGAGCACGAGGGTGGGCGCCGAGCCGCGCTTGCCGGCGATCGCGACGAGCCCGCAGAGCAGGAACGAGACGACGATGCCGACGGTCCCGGCGACCAGCGCCTGCCCGGCGGAGATGCCGAAGCCGAGCAGGAACGAGCCGTAGGCCAGGCCCAGGACGCTGACGTTGGCGCCGAACCACGGCCAGAACAGCTGGCGCGGCCGGCCGCGGCGCTCCTCCTCGGCGATGACGTTGATGCCGTTGGTCTCGACGGCGCCGCGCCCCGCGGTCACCTCCGCGCCCCGGTCGACGGCCGGCTGCTGGGTCATCGGCGGCTCCTCCCCGTGTCGTGTCCCCGCCATCCTGGCGCGCCGGGGGGACGGCGGCCCGCGGGACTAGTGCAGCCGCCCGTCGTCGCCCACGTCCCAGCGGGCCACCGCCGCCGCGAGGCGGACCGCCAGGCCGGCCAGCAGGCGGGAACCCTCCTCCGCCGAGGCGCCGGCCGGGTCACCGAGCACGCCGGTGGGGCTCACCCCGCGCATGCCCTCGGCACGCAGCCGGGGCAGCAGCTCGCCGATCGGGGCCGTCACGCCGGCGACCAGGGCACCGGACCGCACCGACGCCGGTTCCACGTGCAACAGCAGCGAGGTCTCGGTGCGCCCGGCGTGCGCGTCGCCACCCGGGACGCCGCAGGGGAACCAGGCGGCGTCGCGCCCCTCGGCGCGCAGCAGCGGCACGGCCCGGCGCAGCGCGTCGAGGTTGCCGCCGTGCCCGTTGACGACGAGCAGCCGGCCGGCCCAGCGGCAGGCCGAGCGGCCGTACTCGACCAGCAGGGTGGTCAGCGCCTCCGTGCCGATCGAGACGGTGCCGGGGAAGCCCTCGTGCTCGCCGCTGGCTCCGTAGGGCAGGGCGGGGGCCAGCACGCCGTCGAGGTCCGCGGCGCGCGCCACCGCCCCGGCCACGACCGTGTCCGTGGCGAACGGCAGGGCGGGCCCGTGCTGCTCGACCGAGCCGAGCGGGACGACCAGCAGCGGGCGCTCGGGCAGCTCCGGCCACGCGGCGCCGGCCAGGTCGGGCACCGGGTCAGCCTAGGCAGCTCCCCCCGCGGCCGGGCGGGTCAGGCGGGGACGGCCTCGGTGTCCACGGGCAACTGCCACGGCCGGACGACGAGCAGCAGCACCGCGATCGCCACGACCAGCGCGGCCAGGACGACGACGCCCATGGCGACCGCGTCGTTGCCGAGCACGCCGACCAGCGGCGCCACCGCCGCGCCGACGCCGAACTGCACCGCGCCGAGCAGCGCCGCCGCGGTGCCGGCCGCCTCGCCGTGGCGGGCCAGCGCGAGCGCCGGGGCGTTGGGCAGCGCCAGGCCGGAGGCGAACAGCACCGCCCACAGCGGCAGCGCGATCCCCCACATGCCGCCGGTGCCGGTGCCCGCGAGCACGAGCAGCACCGCTCCCGCGAGCGCGCCGACGACGACGCCGGCCACGAGCACCTGCGCCGGGGAGAACCAGCGCAGCACCACCGGGTTGAGCTGGGTGGCGGCGATCAGCCAGACCGCGCCGGCGCCGAAGAGCAGGCCGAACTGCTGCTCGTCCAGGCCGAACTGGTCCTGGAAGACGAACGAGGAGCCCGACACGTAGCTGAACAGCCCGGCCATCGTCAGGCCGGCGACCAGCACCAGGCCGACGTAGGCCCGGTCGCGCAGCAGTTCGCGGTAGCCACGCAGCGTCCCGGCGACGCCGCTGCTGCGCCGCCGCTCGGCCGGCAGCGTCTCGCGCACGGCGAACCAGCCGACGGCCAGCAGCGCCAGGCCGTAGACGGCGAGCAGCAGGAACACGCCGCGCCACGAGGTGACCCGGAGGACCTCCCCGCCGACCGTCGGCGCGAGCACCGGCGCCGCGCCGAGGACGAGGAACAGCCGGGAGAGCATGGTGGCCGCGGCCCGTCCCTCGAACAGGTCCCGCACGACCGCGAGCGCGATGACCGCGCCGGCCGCCGTCCCCACGCCCTGCAGGAAGCGCAGCGCGCCGAGCACCGCGATGGACGGCGCGACGAGCACCAGCAGCGAGGCGACGACGTGCAGCGCCGTCCCGGCCAGCAGCGGACGGCGGCGGCCCAGGGCGTCCGACAGCGGCCCGAGCACCAGCTGGCCCAGCGCGAGGCCCACCAGCGTGCCGGTGAGGGTCAGCTGCACCGTGGCCGAGCTGGTCCGCAGGTCGTCGGCGATGGTGGGCAGCGCCGGGAGGTACATGTCCACGGTGAGCGGCCCGAGGGCCACGAAGGCGCCGAGGGTGAGCGCGGTGCGGGCGGTCCCGGGCCGGTCGGGGGTGGTGGCCGGCATGGTCGCCGGCCGGTCCTGGATCGTCGTCACGACGTTGCCCAAGGCAACCGGCTGCCGGTCCATTCCGGGACGCCGGGGTGTCGCCCGTGTCGCGCGCCCGATCCGGGGAAGGGCAGGGGCATGACCACCGACTCGCAGGACGCCATCGCCAAGGTCGCCGGGCTCATCAAGGGGCAGAGGTTCGGCTTCCTCACCACGACCATGCCCGACGGCCGGCTGACCAGCCGGCCCATGGCGCTGCAGGAGGTCGAGTTCGACGGCGACCTCTGGTTCTTCGCCGAGCACGACGCCCCCTGGCTCGGCCACGTCCAGGCCTCGCCGCAGGTCAACGTCGGCGTCGGCTCGGGCGGCACCTGGGTGTCGCTGACCGGGACCGCGCGCGTCGTCGACGACGTCGCGAAGAAGAAGGAGCTGTGGAACAGCGGCGTCGAGGCGTGGCTGCCGCAGGGGCCCGAGGACCCCTCCGTCGTCCTGGTGAAGGTCGACGGCGACACCGCCGAGTACTGGGACAACCCCGGCAACCGGCTGGCGACGGCGCTGAGCTTCGTCAAGGCCAAGGCCACCGGCTCCCGGCCCGACACCGGCGAGAAGGACGTCGTCGACCTGCCCTGATGGAGGACCCCCTCGTCCCCGGCCCACGCTCCACGCGGGCCGGGACCCTGCGGGGGGGCCAGGGGTACCCAGCGGAGTCCCAGGCAGGTCACCGGGCCCGGTCAGGGACGGCGGTCAGCCTGGGGCACGTCACCCGGAGGTGCCCCGTGCTCACACTCGCCCTGCTCGTCGCCCTGTTCCTGACCATGACCCTGGCCGACCTCGCGCCCGGCCTGCTCCCCGACGGGCCCGGACCCGCCGGGGTCGCCCCGATCCGCTGAGACCTCAGCCCAGTTGCAGCCCGGCCAGCGGGGACTCGTCGCAGGCCTTGGCCGGGACGGCGGGCATGCCCAGCAGCGTGGGCTGGCCGCGGACCGGGCCGGTGTGCGAGTGGTCGAGGTGGCTCCTGGGCGTGACCAGGTCGAGGTCGCGGGCGGCCAGCGCGGTCTCGCCGTACCCCTGCACGCACTCGGGGTCCGGGCCGTCCAGCGGCAGGCCGGTGAAGAACTTGGCCGCCATGCAGCCGCCGCGGCAGGCGTCGAAGTGCGCGCACCTGGTGCAGGCGCCGCCGGTCTGCGGGCTGCGCAGCTCGGCGAACAGCTCGGACTGCTGCCAGACCCGCCGGAAGCCGCCCTCGCCCCGGACGTTGCCGGCGAGGAACTGCTCGTGGATGGCGAACGGGCAGGCGTAGACGTCGCCGACCGGGTCGATCAGGCACACCACCCGCCCGGCGCCGCACAGGTTCAGCCCCGGCAGGGCCTCGCCGTAGGCGGACAGGTGGAAGAACGAGTCGCCGGTGAGCACCCGGTCGCCGTTGGCCAGCAACCAGGCGTAGAGCTCGCGCTGCTGGGCCTGGGTGGGGTGCAGCTGGTCCCAGACGTCGGCGCCGCGGCCCGACGGGCGCAGCCGGGTGATCCGCAGCTGGGCGCCGTAGCGGTCGGTGAGCGCCCTGAACTCGTCGAGCTGGGAGACGTTCTCCCGCGTCACGACGACGGAGACCTTGAAGTCCTCCATCCCGGCCTCGGCCAGGTTCTCCAACGCGCGCACGGCGGTGGCGAACGAGCCGGTGCCGCGGACCCGGTCGTTGACCTCCGCGGTGGCGCCGTCGAGGGAGATCTGCACGTCGACGTAGTCGGTGGCCGCCAGCTGCTCGGCGCGTGCCCTGTCCAGCTTCACGCCGTTGGTGGAGAACTTGACCCCGACGTCGTGGCCGATGGCGTAGTCCAGCAGGTGCCAGAAGTCCGGCCGCACGGTCGGCTCGCCGCCGCCGACGTTGACGTAGAAGACCTGCATCCGCTGCAGCTCGTCGATCACCGCCTCGGCCTCGGCGGTGGACAGCTCGCGGGGGTCGCGCCGGCCCGAGGAGGACAGGCAGTGCACGCACGCCAGGTTGCAGGCGTAGGTGAGCTCCCAGGTCAGGCAGATCGGGGCGTCCAGGCCGTACTCGAACTGGTCGACCAGGCGCCCACCGGTGGGGCGGGTGGCCGGCGCTGCGGGCCGCTGGGGGACGACGGCGGTCATGCGCGCACCTCGATCATCTGGGAACGGGCGAGGTCGGCCAGCGCCTTCACGTAGGCGGGTCGCTGGGCCTCGGGGACGCCGCACGCCACGAGGGCGGCGTCGGCGCTGGGGTGGTCGGCCAGGGTCTCCACCACGCTGACCAGCGTCTTCGACTTGAGGAAGGACAGCTTGCGGTTGCCGAAGTGGTACACCAGCGCCCCGAACGGCTCCGGCCGCAGCGCCACCGACCGGGCGCGCCGCCAGGGTCGGGCCGGGTCGAAGGCGTCCGCGGCCGGAACGGCGGGGGTCACGGGACCGGTCGGCTCAGTAGACGCCGCACATGCCGTCGATGGAGACCTCCTCGACGAGGGACTCCTCGACCAGCGCCTCCTCGGCTCCCGCCTCGGGAGTGGCCGCCTGGGCCACGTCCTGGGTCTCGGTCTGGGCGGTCGTCTCGGGCATGCGGGGCCTCCGGAGGACGGCGGGACGGGATGCGGGGGACGTTAGAGACACCGGGTGCCACCGGCAAGCGAGGGTATGGGCCGCCGGCCGGCGAGGGGCTGACCGCCGCGGCCGGGTGGGACAGGATGGGCGCGTGAGCCCGCCGACGATCACCGCCGTCCCGCCGGCCGTGGGCGACGGCCTCGGCAGCACCCGCGCCCGGATCGAGCGTGCGGCCCTGGAGCTGTTCACCGCCGAGGGCTTCGAGCAGGTGACCATCGAGGAGATCGCCGCCGCCGCGGGCACCAGCCGGCGCACCTTCTTCCGGCACGTGGGCGGCAAGGCCGACGCCGTGTGGGGCGACTTCGCCGGCCACGTGTCCCGGCTGGCCGCCCTGCTGGACGCCGCCGGCGACGACGTCCCGGTGCTGCCCGCCGTGTTCGGCGCCTACGTCGAGGTCAACGACTACGCCGAGGCCGACCTCCCGGTGCTGCGCCAGCGGATGCGGCTGATCCTCACCGAGCCGGCGCTGCTGGCGCACTCGCAGCTGCGCTACGCCGAGGTCGACGAGGCGGTGGCGCGCTACGTCGCCCGCCGCCGCGGCCAGGACCCCGCCGACCTGCTCCCCCGCCTGGTCGCCACCGCGACCCGCGCGGCGGCCACCACCGCGTTCGAGGTGTGGCTGACCGGCGGCGACGGCTCCCTCGCCGAGGCGCTGCGGACGGCGTTCGCCCAGCTGGCGGAGGGCTTCCCCGACCTGCGCTGAGGGGGGCGTCAGAGCGCGGCGCGCAGACCCTCGAGCAGGCGGTCGACGTCGTCGTCGTCGCTGTAGGGCGCCAGCCCGACCCGCAGGCCACCGGCGTCGCCGAGCCCCAGCCGCCGGGACGCCTCGATCGCGTAGAAGTTCCCCGCCGGGGCGTTCACCCGCCGCTCGGCCAGCGCGCGGGAGACCTCGGCGGCCGGCCGGTCGGCGAAGGTGAGCAGCAGGGTCGGCGTCCGGTGCCGGGCGCGGGACCACAGTGTGACGCCGGGCAGCTCCGCGATCCCCTCCTCGATCCGCTCGCGCAGCCGGTCCTCGTGCGCCTCGACGGCGGCCATCCCGGCGGCCAGCCGGGCGCGCCGGTCGCCCTCGGGGCCGCCCAGGGCGGCGAGGTAGTCGACGGCCGCGGTGGTCCCGGCCAGCAGCTCGTAGGGCAGCGTGCCGAGCTCGAACCGCTCCGGGACGGCGTCGGTCGAGGGGAGGAGCTTGTCCGGGTGCAGCGTCTCCAGCAGCGCCGGCGCGGCGGTGACGCAGCCCAGGTGCGGGCCGAGGAACTTGTACGGCGAGCAGGCGTAGAGGTCGGCGCCCAGCGCGGCGACGTCGACCGGCGCGTGCGCGGTGAGGTGCACGCCGTCGACGTAGGTGAGCGCCCCGGCGTCGTGGGCCAGCGCGGTGAGCGCCGCGACGTCGGGCCGGGTGCCGATGAGGTTCGAGGCGCCGGTGACCGCCACCAGGCGGGTGCGGTCCGACAGCACCGCGCGCAGCGCCCCGGCGGTCAGCTCGCCGGTGTCCGGGTCCAGGTCGGCCCAGCGGACGGTGGCCCCGCGGGCGCCGGCGGCCTGCACCCACGGCCGGACGTTGGCGTCGTGGTCCAGGCGGGTGACGACGACCTCGTCGCCGGGGCTCCAGGAGGCGGCCAGCGTGCGGGAGAGGTCGTAGGTCAGCTGGGTCATCGAGCGGCCGAAGACGACGCCGCCCGGGTCCCCGCCCACCAGGTCCGCGACGGCGGCGCGGGCGGCCAGGACGACGTCGTCGGCGTTGCGCTCGGCCTCGGTCAGCCGGCCGCGGTTGGCGATCGGGGAGCCGAGGGTGGCCGCCACGGCGTGCGCGACCTGGCGCGGCACCTGCGAGCCGCCCGGCCCGTCGAAGTGGGCGGCCCCGGCACGCAGGGCCGGGAAGTGCGCGCGGACGGCGGCGACGTCGTAGGCGGTGCTCGCGGCTGAGGTCACCCCCGCAGCATGCCCGCCACGGCCGCCGTTCCCGCGACGGGACCGGCGATCCCGTCGCTCACGGGCTCGTGGCGCGGCCCCGCACAGGGCGGCTCGCGCCGCCCACCGGCGGGCCGGCGGGGGGCGGTCCACCCGACGCCGCGATGCGGTCCAGCTCCTCGACGTCCGCGGGGCCGAGTGCCACGTCGCCCGCCGCGAGGAGGTCCTCCAGCTCGTCGACCGAGGTGGCGCCCGGGACGACCAGCACGTTCGGGGAGCGGGCCAGCAGCCACGCGATGGCCGCCTGCACGGGGGCCACCCCGAACCGCCGGGCGACGGCGTCCAGGGCCGCCGCCTGCGCCGGGCCCATCTCCCCCACCGGGAAGAACGACGTGTAGGAGACCCCCTCCAGCGCGGTGTAGGCGATCCCGTCCCGGGCCAGGTCGTCGACCAGGGCGTCGTCGGTGCGGTGGATCAGGTTGTAGTGGTTCTGCACGCAGGCCAGCGGCGCGATGCCGCGGGCCTCGGCGACCTGCCGGGTGGTGACGTGGCTGATGCCGAGCTCACGGACCAGCCCCTCCTGCCGCAGCCGGTCCAGCGCCTCGAGCGGCTCCCCGAGCGGGCGCTCCGCGGGTTCGCCGAGGCCCGGCATCCGCAGGTTGGCGACGTGCAGCGCGTCGAGCCCGAGGTGCTCGAGGTCCTCCTCCACCGACCGGCGCAGTTCACCCGGCGTCAGCGCCTCGGCCCAGCCGCCGTCCGGCGTCCGGCGGGCACCGACCCTGGTGGCGATGACCAGGTCCTCGGGGTAGGGGTGCAACGCCTCGCGGATCAGGTCGTTCACCACGTGCGGCCCATAGAGGCCGCTGGTGTCGACGTGGTCGACACCCAGTTCGACGGCCCGGCGCAGGACGGCGAGCGCCCTGCCCCGATCGGCCGGGGGGCCGGTGACCCGTGGCCCGGTGAGCTTCATGCCGCCGAACCCCACGCGGTGCACCGCCCGGCCTCCGAGGAGGACCCGTCCGGCCCTCGTCGTGGTGGTCCTCATGCCCCGCGAAGCTAGGGTCGGCCGGACGCCGGCCGACACGGCCCGAGGGCGCCGCCCGGCGCGTCCGTCACGGGTCGTGGAACGGGATCGGGCGTGTCGTGGACCGCTCCCCACGTGTCACTGGCGTGTCGCCGGCGTGTCACCGCGAGGCCGGCGCACGGGACCGCCGCGTCGGGGCGGTGCGAGACTCCCCGGGTGACCACCTCGCTGACGCACTCGGACTCGGTCGTCGTCGCCGCCTCCCCGGAGGAGGTCTACGACCTGGTCAGCGACGTGACCCGCACCGGCGAGTGGAGCCCGGTCTGCGCCGCCTGCTGGTGGGACGAGGGCGCGACGGGCGCGGTGGGCGACTGGTTCACCGGCCGCAACGTCACCCCCGAGCGCACCTGGGAGAGCCGCAGCCAGGTGGTGGCGGCCGACCGCGGCCGGGAGTTCGCCTGGCTCGTCGGCGGCCGGTTGGTCCGCTGGGGCTACCTCATGGAGCCGGTCGACGGCGGCACCCGGCTGACCGAGACGTGGGAGTTCCTGCCCGCCGGTCAGGAGTTCTTCGCGGAGCGCTACGGCGAGGACGCGCAGCGCCAGATCGAGCAGCGCACCCGCGCCGCGCACGAGGGCATCCCCGCGACGCTGGCCGCCGTCAAGCGGATCGCGGAGCACGCCTGATCCGGTGCACTCCCGCGGGAGTGCACCGGACCGAGCGCGTCAGTCGGGGCAGAGCGACGTCCCGTACCGGCAGGCCACGACGTCGGGCGTGTCCACGGGACGTCCGGCGTCGACGGCGTGCGCCAGCCGGATGAACCCCGCGTGGCTCCAGGACAGCGGCGTCGCGGAGAACGTCGGCTCCCCCGGCACGAACTCCGTCCCCTCCGCCGACGGCGGCTGGTCGTCCCAGACCTGCTCGGCGAGGAAGTAGGAGGCGTCGTCGGCCGAGCGGGCCATCGTGTCCAGCCGCTCCTGGGCACTCGCGGCGGCGTCGCCACCGAGAGCCAGCTCGTACTCCCCCCGCTCACCGGTGAGCAGCGGCCAACCACGGCCGATCGTCTCGCGCGAACCCGGATCCACCGGCTCCCACTGGGTGCCGTCGGCCTTCTCCCCGTACCCGTCGAAGCTCGACCGGTGCCAGAACCGGCCGTTGGCCGTGTCGTAGGCCAGCTGCTCGTCGATCAGCCGCAGGGTGTTCGCCACGACCGGGTCGTCGGCCGGCACGATGCCCAGCCGGACCAGGTCGAGGAAGCTCGGGTCGAGCACCTCCCGCTGGTCGACCAGCGGGCCGCCGTCGGCGATCTGGATCTGCGTGCCGGCGTCGGCGTCCCCGTCGGCGGTGATGCGGAGGTAGTACGGCTCGGGCGACAGCGGGCCGGTGGTCGTCACCGTCCACTCCGCCAGACCGGCCCGCCACTCGTCGGCCGTGGCCAGGTAGGTGTCGGCGCGGGCGTCGTCGCCGTTGGCGCGGGCGATCTCGGCCGCGGTCACCAGGCCGGCGATCTCGGCCGCGATGGTGTTCGGCGACCACCCGGCCAGGTTCTCCCACCGCTCCTGCTCGGTGGCCGGCCCCTCGGCCACCAGGAAGTCCGCCGAGAGCCGCACCCGCTCCCAGTCCTCCGGGCCCGTCCGGCCGAGCTGCCAGGCGAGCACGATCGGCAGGGCGACCTCGTCCATCTGCAGCCCGCCGAAGACCGCCTCGCCGTCGAGGCGCGCGTTCTGCGGGAACGACCCGTCGGGACGCTGCTGCACCGTCCACAGGTGGTCCAGCGCGCGCTCGGCGGCCGCCTCGTCGCCCATCGCGATCAGGGCGGTCGCGTGCTGGTACAGGTCGCGGGACCAGACCTCGTGGTAGACGGGGAAGTGCTGCAGCTCGTTCGCCCAGGCCCACGGCTTGCCCGGGGAGGCGATGAACCCGCCGCGGAAGGTCTTGTCCTCGCTGGCCGCGACGACCATGGCGGACACGTCGTACTCCGTGCGCCACCGCTCGGCGCTGGCCGGCACGGGCGCCAGGCCGTCGAGGTAGTCGTGCCAGCCTGCGGTGTAGGCGGCCAGGGCGTCGTCGAAGCCGCGGTCCAGCGCCCGGTCGGCGGCCTGCGCGGCGTCGTCCTCCGTCGTCCCGAAGCCGAGCGACAGGGTGAGCTGCTGCCCGCCGCCGGTCCCGGTGAGGCCGGTGCGGCCGATCTGCACCACGTTGCCGGGGGTCGGCGCGTCCCACCTGTCGTCGAGGACGAAGTCGTCGCGCAGGTCCGACCAGCCGTCACTGCGCTCGAGGTAGCCGCTGGAGGTGTCGGTGAGGCCGCCCGAGACGGTGACGGCGCTGCTCAGCGCGCCGTCGGTCGCCAGCAGCCGCCCGTCGGCGGAGCGGCCGGTGTCGTCGTTGGCGTTCAGGCCCAGGCCCACGTCGTGGAGCAGGTACACCTGGTACGGCTGACCGTCCAGGGACTCGAAGCGCACGTCGACGAGCACCGCGGACCGGTCGGGGTCGGTGGTGTAGGTCTTGGTGATCCGGTAGCGGCCGCTCTGCGCGGTGTTGACCTGGCGGTAGACCAGGGCCCGCGGGTCGACCAGCTCGACGACGGAGTCGGTGGCCTCGTCCTCCCGCTCGGCGAAGGTGGCGCCGTCGGTGACGACGAACTGGGTGTCCCGGGAGCTCGGCGTGTCGATCCGCGGGGCGTAGACCTCGCTGAGCGTGCCGTCGTTCAGCGTGTACCAGACCGTGCTGTCGAGGGCGCCGATCGCCGTCCCGAAGCCGTCCTTGTCCCCCGGCGACCAGGTCGCCGCCTCCCCGGGGTACCCGGGCGCCGCATCCGCCGCCTGCGCCGACGCGGGGACGACCACACCCAGCGCCAGGACGCCGGCGACCACTGCGCCGCTGACCACCGGCCGCCTCCCGGACCCCCTCGGCCGTGTCGCTCCGCGGGGGCGCCTGCGGCGCGGCGGGGTGTGGGGCAGGTCGTACGGGCTCACGGGCTGTCCTCCGTCCCGGACCCGGCCGGTGGAGCGCCGCCTGCGTGGTGCCGCGGCCGGCCGGGCACGACCGGCCCCCGTCCGGCCGTCGTCGTGTGTGCACCACACCGTAGGAGAGCCGGGTGGCCACGACCACCGGCCGGACCGCGTGCACTCCCGCGGAGACGCCCGGGGCGTCTCCGCGGGAGTGCACGGCCGGCTCAGCGGCCGAGGATCCCGCCGATCGCGCCGCCGAGGCCGCCGCCCTGGCCGCCACCGCCGCTGATCATCTTGATCAGGTCGCCCGGGTCCAGCCCGAGCTTCTGCAGGATCCCGGCGTGCTGGTCGGTGTCGACCTGGCCGGGCAGGTCCTGGTCGGCCTGCTGCGCCTTGGCGTCGTCGCCCTGGGAGCGCAGCAGCTGGAGGATCTGGTCCTTGTCGATCTGCATGACGCCCCGCTACCCACTCAGCCCGCGGCTCGCACCACCCGGTCGGGCCGGACGACGGCGAAGCGGGCCCGTCCCGCCCGCAGCCACGCGGTGAGCACGCCGTCGACGTCGTCGAGCTCGGCACGCCGGCCGGCCGCGGTGACCGCCACGCGCCCCGGCGCCGCCAGCGCCACGACCGCGGTGCCGGCGCCCAGGACGTCGTCGAGCCGGCACTCCCGCCCGCCGGCGCGGACGCGCGCCCGCGGCACGAGGGTCCCGGCCAGCCGCCGACCGGCCGGGCCGCGCCGCTCGACCAGCGGCCCGGCGCGCAGCGCGGGCGTGCGGCTGTCGGTGGCGTAGGCGGCCAGCGCCGGCACGCCCGCGACCGCGGCGAGCACCGCCCGCCGCACCGGCACCGCGCCCGCTCCCCCGCCCGTCATCAGCCGCCCGACCACCGCCGCGAGCCGGACCAGCGCCCGGGCGTGCGGCTCCCGCTCGGCGCGGTGGGTGTCGAGCAGCTCCTCGCCCGCGGCGCCGGTGACGACGGCGGCCGCCTTCCAGGACAGCTGGTGCACGTCGCGCAGGCCGAGCCCCAGGCCCTGGCCGACGAACGGCGGGGTGAGGTGGGCGGCGTCCCCGGCCAGCAGCACGCGGCCGCGCCGCCAGCGGTCGGCCACCTGCGCCCGGTAGACGTACTCGGCCGCGCGGACAACCTCGGCGTCCTGCGCCCCGAACGGCGCGAGCAGGGCGGGCAGCGCGGCGCCGGTGAGGTCCGCGGCCGTCTCGCCGGGCCGCAGCCGCGCCTCGAAGCGGTAGCGGTCCCCGCTGACCGGCATGAACGTCGCCGCGCGGTCCGGGTCGCACACCTGGTGCACGCCCGGCCACACCGGCAGCGGCACCCGCGCGCGCAGGTCCACGACCAGCCAACGGTCGGGCCGGCCGAGGTCGACCATCCGCGCGCCCACCAGGCCCCGGACGGTGCTGTTCGCCCCGTCGCACCCGAGCACGGCCGAGGCGACGACGTCGCGACGCCGCCCCGTGGCCCGCTCCAGCACGGCCACTGTGACGGAGCGGTCCGCCTCCGCGAGCCCGACGACCTCCTCGCCGCCGCGCAGCTCGATGCCCGGGGTGTCGCGCACCGCGGCGCGCAACAGCCGCTCCAGGTCGGGCTGGTGGAACATCGACGCCTGGGGCCAGCCGTGCCGCCCGGCGTCCCCGGCGCGGCGGAACTCGGCGAGCGTGCGGTGCCGCGCGTCGAGCAGCCGCAGCCCCGCCATCGGCCGGCTGACCTCCAGGAACGCCTCGACGACGCCGGCGTCGGCCAGCACCCGCAGCGCCTCGTCGTCGAGGTGCACCGCGCGCGGCAGCCCGTACGGGCGGGGCTGGCGGTCGAGCAGCAGGACGGGCAGGCCGCGCCGGGCGAGCAGCAGCGCGGCGGTCGTGCCCACCGGCCCGGCGCCGACCACCACGACAGGCGGGATGACCGGCTGCGACGACACGCCGCCCAGTGTCGCCGACCGCGCCGGGTCTGGGCTGGCACAGTGGCCCGGCGATGGCCCCGACAGACGCCCCCGCGCCGCCGGCCGCGCGGCGCCGGTCCGGCCGGACGCGCGGGGACCGCCGGCGCACCCTGGTCGGCGGGCTGGGGCAGACGCTGGTCACCGCCGGCGTCGTGCTGCTGCTGTTCGTGGTCTACGAGCTGTGGGTGACCGACCTGTTCTCCGCGCGCGACCAGGACCGGCTCTCCGACCGGCTGCGGACGGAGTGGTCCGCCGAGCCGCCCGCCTCCGGGGTGCCCACCGTCCCCGCGCAGGTCCCGGTGGGCGAGCCGTTCGCGGTGCTGCACGTCCCCCGGCTGGGCGCGGACTGGTCGCGCGTCGTCCTCGAGGGGACCAGCGAGGACCAGCTGGCCCAGGGGCCCGGCCACTACGCCGGGACGGCGATGCCCGGGGCGCCCGGCAACGTCGCGCTCGCCGGGCACCGGGTGGGCCGGGGCTCGCCGTTCCTCGACCTGGACCGGCTGCGGCCGGGCGACCCGGTCGTCGTCGAGGTGGCCGACGGGTGGTTCACCTACCGCGTGCTCGGCGACGCCTCCGGGGACCTGACGGCGCAGGACCCCAACGGCGTCCCCGGACAGCGGATCGTGACGCCGGCCGACGTCGACGTCATCGCCCCGGTCCCCGGGGGCGCCGCCGACGCCGCGCCCGCCGGGTCCTACCTGACGATCACCACCTGCCACCCGCGGTACTCGGCGCGGCAGCGGCTGGTCGTGCACGCCGTCCTCGACGGCCCGGGCGTGACCCGGGCGGACGCACCCGACGGGCCGCCGGCCCTGACCGAGGGCTGAGGAGGACCCGCGTGTACCGCTGGATCTGGCGGCACCTGCCCGGGGGGACGGCGACCCGATCCGGGCTGTCCCTGCTGCTCACGCTCGCCGCGGCGGCGCTGCTGCTGTTCGTCGTCTTCCCCTGGGTGGAGCCGCACCTGCCGTTCACCGCGGTGACCGTCGACCCGGGCCGCTGAGCGGGACGTTGCAGTCCGTTGCGGCCCCTTGACGGCACCCGGTGCCGCGGTGAGTCTGTGGCCCGGCGCACACTCCAGCGGGGTGCGCCCACCAGGCTGCCCGCCGACGACGGCGGGCCGGACCGAGAGGACACCGGGTGAAGACCAAGGGCGCGATCCTGTGGGGCGTCGGCGAGGAGTGGTCGATCGAGGAGATCGAGCTGGGTGACCCGAAGGAGGGCGAGGTCCAGGTCCAGCTGGCCGCCTCCGGGCTGTGCCACAGCGACGAGCACCTCGTCACCGGCGGCACCCCGGTCGCGTTCTACCCGGTCATCGGCGGGCACGAGGGCTCCGGCGTCGTCACCAAGGTCGGCCCCGGTGTGACGGGCCTGCAGGAGGGCGACCACGTCGTCACGGCCTTCATCCCCGCCTGCGGCCAGTGCCCGCCGTGTTCCAAGGGCATGCAGAACCTCTGCGACCTCGGCGCCAACCTGCTGGCCGGCACCTCGATCTCCGACGGCAGCTACCGCATCCAGGCGCGCGGCCAGGACGTCATCCCGATGTGCCTGCTCGGCACGTTCTCGCCGTACATCACCGTGCACCAGGCGTCGGTCGTGAAGATCGAGCCCGACATCCCGCTGGAGATCGCCGCGCTGGTCGGCTGCGGTGTCACCACCGGCTGGGGCTCGGCCACCAGGGTCGCGGACGTGCGGCCGGGCGAGAACGTCGTCGTCATGGGCGCCGGCGGCGTCGGCATGAACGCCGTCCAGGGCGCGGCGGCGGCCGGCGCGAAGCGGGTCATGGTCATCGAGCCGGTGGCGAAGAAGCGCGAGTGGGCGATGGACCTCGGCGCCACGCACGTGTTCGAGTCGGCCGAGGAGGCCACCGAGAAGGTCAACGAGCTGACCTGGGGCCGGATGGCGGACAAGACGATCATCACGGTCGGCGACATCCAGGGCGAGGACATCCAGACCGCGCTCAGCCTCACCGGCAAGGGCGGCCGCGCCGTCGTCACCGGCATGGGCAACGCCGCGAATACCGACGTCAAGCTCAGCCTGTTCGAGCTCACCCTGCTGCAGAAGGACCTGCAGGGCGCCATCTTCGGCGGCCTGGCCCCGCGGGCGGCGATCCCCGAGCTGCTCAGCCTCTACCAGGAGGGCCAGCTCAAGCTCGACGAGCTGGCCACCACGAAGTACAAGCTCGAGGACATCAACCAGGGCTACCAGGACATGCGCGATGGCAAGAACATCCGCGGGATGGTCGTCTACGGCGACTCCGACCGCTGATCCGGTCCCCGTGCCCGCCGGCGTCCGCGGCGGGCACGGGGAGCGCCGCCGCGGCCCGGCCCGCACACCCGTCTGGTGGCCGTCGTCCGCGCTCGGGGGCCGGGCCCCGTCCCGCAGGTCCCGGTGGTCGTCGTCTGCGGGCACGCGACACGGGCGGACACGCCGGGCGACCGTGCGCGCATCCGGTGGTCGACCGGCGCGCGGCCGCGCTCAGCCCAGCAGGCGGGTGAGGGCGGGGCCGAGGTCGCGGACGGTGCGCACCATCTGCGCCGTCCCCGCACCCCGCGCGGCCAGCGAGCGCGCCGCCGTCTCCGCCTCGGGGGTGGGCAGCGGGCAGAGCACGTGCAGCCGGTCGATGCCCGCGAGCGCGGTCTCGGGCGGGTCGCCGGTGGTGTGCAGGCAGTCCGACAGCAGCACGACCACGCGCTCGTCGGCGACCTCGGCAGCCAGCTGCAGCCGGGCCGCCCGCAGCGCGCCGGCGACGTCGGTCATCCCGTGCCCGCGCAGGCCCAGCAGGTGGGTGACGACGTCCTCCGCCGCCCGCCGCTGCCCCTGGCGCTGCACGACGTCGACGTCCCGGCCGAAGGTGATGAGGCTGGTCCGCAGCCGCTCGTCGCCGGTCAGCACGACGCCGGCCGCCGCCACCGCCGCGATCGCCACGCCGAGCCCGGTCATCGAGCCGGACGTGTCGACGGCGAGGCACACCGCGCGCCGGTGCCCGGTCCACCGCCGCGTGACCAGGTCGCCGGGCTGCAGCGGCGTCCCGACGTCCCAGCGGTCGAGCGTGCGGTCGAGGTCCAGGTCGCCGTCGCCGTGCCGGTCGGGCACCAGCCGCCGGGTGCCGGGCGCGCGGGAGCGCCCCACCCGGCCGACCTGCACGAACACGCGGCCGGCCAGGCGCCGGGCGGCGGCGCGCAGCTCGCGGTCGGTGGCCGCGGCCAGGTCGGTGAGCAGCGCGGCCGCGGCGTCGGCGTCCTGGGCCATCAGCTCGGCGAAGGCCTCCTCGTCGAGCTCGCCGACCTCCGGGCTGACCTCCTCGAACGCGTCGTGGCGGGCGGCCATCTCGCGGCGGCTGGTCTGCCGGCGGGCGCCCCCGCCGCGGCGGTCGCGGCGCGGGGAGGACGAGGGGTCAGCGCCCGCCGGGGACTCCGGCGGGCCTCCGGCTTTTCCCTCGCCACCCCCCTCGGCGGGAGCGGAGGGCTCCTCCTCGTCCGGCGGTGGGGGCCCGTCCGGCGGCCAGACTCCGTCGAGGATCTCGTCGACGACCGCCTCGGGGGTGCGCTCGACGCCCTCGGCGACCCGGATGCGGCCCGACAGGGCGGCGTGCGCGGCGTCGCGGGTGGTCTCGCGAGCGCCGTCGGCCCCCAGCCCGGACTGCCCGCGCACGTCCAGCAGCCCGCCGAGTAGCAGCACCAGGTCCGTGGCGCCGCGCACCGACGAGCCCATCCGGACGTCGCGGTGCACCCGCGAGGCCCGTACCAGCCGGACGGCGAGCCCGATCAGCGACGGCGGCGCGCCCGTCACCGCGGCGACGATGGCCCGCTCCGCGGCGGCGTCCTGGTAGCCGAGGACGACGCGGCACATGCGGTCGGCGATCGCCTGCCCGACGCGGGCGGTGCCGATGGCGTCGAACGGGTTCATCGCCGCGATCAGCCGGAAGCCGGCGGCCGCCCGCACGTGGCCGAGCCGCGGCACGGTGATCTCGCCCTCGGTGAGCACCGTGATGAGGACGTTGAGCGTCTCCTCGGGGATCCGGTTGAGCTCCTCGAGGTACAGCAGCCCCGAGCCGCGCATGGCCGTCAGCAGCGGCCCGTCGGTGAAGCTGCCGGGCACGTACCCCTCGGCCAGGACGGCGGCCGGGTCGTACTGGCCGATCAGCCGGGCCGGCGTCAGCTCGGCGTTGCCCTCGACGAACACGACCTCCTGGCCGGCCTCGGCGGCGACGGCCCGCAGCAGCGTCGACTTGCCGGTGCCCGGCGGGCCCTCGAGGACGACGTGCCGGTTGGTGCGCAGCGCGACGGTGAGCACCTCGCGCTCGCGGCGCAGCCCGATGACCGGGTGCGGCACGGTCGGCGTCACGCGGCTCCCCTCTGAGCACGGCGGTGGCTGTGAGGCAGGTTACGGACGGGGCCGCGGCAGCACGCGGCGGGCCTCCCCGGCGCGGGCCGGGTCGAGCGGGACGGCGCTGGTGAGGACGGCGGGACCGAGCCGCAGGACGCCGTCGGTCAGCGGGGCGCAGCGGACCCCGCCGCGGCCGCGCATCCCCCGGTGCGCGCCGGGCGCGAGCACGGTGTCCAGCCAGGCGCACGGGTTGGCCGGCCGCCCGCCGCGCAGGACGACGACACCCTCCCCGCAGTCGAGGGCGAACACCGCGCCGCGCAGGGCCTCCACCTCGGCGCCGCGCAGGACGACGTTGCGCCGGGCGAGCAGCGGGTCCAGCGGGCCGGCGCCGAGCTCGGCGGCCAGCGCCTCGACCGACTCGGCGGCGAGCACGGTGACGGCGGCGTCGCGGTGCGCGGGCCGGCCGGCGTAGCGGTCGCCGACGATGCCGTGCCCGGCGCGCACCTCCACCCGCTCGACCCGGTCGCCGTCCTGCGGCGGGACGACGCCGCCGGGCCGCCCGTCGTACCGGTGCACCGGCGAGAGGAGCAGCCCCACCACCTCGACGTCGTAGGCGTACGGGCGGTCGGCGTCCAGCGGGTCGACGTTCAGCGGTCGACCAGCCCGTACTCCCGGGCCTCCTCCGCCGACAGCAGCCGGCCGGCGCGCATGTCGGCGGCGACCTGCTCGACGTCGCGACCGGTGGCCCCGGCCAGCCGCTCCTGCAGCCGGCGCAGCCGCCGGGCGTGCTCGGCGGCGAGGGCCTCGACGTCCCGGCCGAGGCCGCTGCCCGGCGCCCGCGGCCCGGTCAGCTGGAACAGGGCGTGGGTCCCGGCGGTGCGCCGGTCGGCCACCGCGAGCACGGCGACCGCGGCGCCGGTGATCGTGCCGAGGCAGGTGACGTGCACCGGCGCGCCCATGAGGTCGATCGCGTCGACGAGGACCAGGGCGGCGTCCAGGTCGGCGCTCACACCCGACAGCCGCAGCTGCACCGGGCCGTCGCCGTCGGCGTCGAGCAGCGCCAGCTCGGCGACCGCCCGGTTGACCGCGTCGGCGTCGAGCTCGCCGGACAGCGTCACCATGCGGTGCTCGACCAGCCGCTCGGCCAGCCAGTCGGGCGAGCCGACGACGACGGACATCGTCGTCGCGCCCTGCCCGGGGACGGCGGGCGGCCGGGGCGGCGGCTGCCACGGACTGCGCGGGGAGTCGGGCGGCGGCAGCGGGAACGGGGGCTCCGGCGGGAGGGGTGGCCAGGGGCCTGGGGGACGGGTCACGGGAACTCCTCGGACGTGCGGACCTGCCAGTCGACGGTGCGGCCCAGGGCGGCCGCGTAGCGCTCCAGCGTCGACAGCCGCGCGTCCAGCTCCCCGCTCTCCAGGCGGGCGACGGCGGACTGCGACGTCCCCATGCGCGCCGCGACCTGCGTCTGGCTCAGCTCGCTCTCCCGGCGCAGCCGGACCAGCTCCTCGATCAGCCCGCGCCGGCGCTCACCCCGGTCCGCCAGGCCGGGGAAGCGGCTGCGGCGCGGCGGCGGCATACCAGGAACGGTATACCTCTTCCGCTATGTCCACGACCCTCAGCGCTCGGCGGTGTGGTGGATCGGCCCCGCGGTGCCGCTCAGCCGCTCGCCCGTGCCGCCCCAGCGCCCGGCGATGATCTCCGCGGCGATCGAGACGGCGGTCTCCTCGGGCGTGCGCGCCCCCAGGTCTAGGCCGATCGGCGAGGACAGCCGGGCCAGCTCGGCCTCGGACAGCCCCGCCTCGCGCAGCCGCTCGAGCCGCTCGTCGTGCGTGCGCCGCGAGCCCATCGCGCCGACGTAGGCCACCGGCAGCCGCAGCGCCACCTCCAGCAGCGGGACGTCGAACTTCGGGTCGTGGGTGAGCACGCACAGCACGGTGCGCTCGTCGATGCGCCCGGCGTCGACCTCGGCCTGCAGGTAGCGGTGCGGCCACTCGACGACGACCTCGTGCGCGTCGGGGAAGCGGCGGGCGGTGGCGAACACCGGCCGGGCGTCGCACACGGTCACCCGGTAGCCGAGGAACGCCCCGACGCGGGCGACGGCGGCCGCGAAGTCGATCGCGCCGAACACGACCATCCGCGCCGGCGGGGCGAAGGAGGAGACGAACAGCGTCAGCTCGTCGCCGCGCCGCTCGCCGTCGTGGCCGTAGGTCAGCGTGCCGGTGCGGCCGGCGGCGAGCATGCCGCGGGCGTCGTCGGCGACGGCGTCGTCGAGGCGCTGCAGGCCGAGCGTGCCGGAGGACCGGTCCGGCCAGAGCACCAGCCGCCGGCCGATGCGGTCCTCGGGCCCGCGCACGCAGGTGACGACGGCGACCGGCTCGTGCCGGCCCACCGACTCGGCGATCTCCCCCAGCTCGGGGAACGACTCGCGCGAGACCGGCTCGACGAACACGTCGAGGATCCCGCCGCAGGTCAGCCCGACGGCGAACGCGTCGTCGTCGCTGACGCCGTAGCGCTCCAGCGTCGGGACGCCGGACTCGACGACGTCCCGCGCCTCCTCGTACACCGCCCCCTCGACGCAGCCGCCGGACACGCTGCCGACCGCCGTCCCGTCGGGACCGACCAGCATGGCCGCCCCGGCCGGCCGCGGCGCGGACCGCCAGGTGGCGACCACCGTCCCCATCCCGACCGTCTCGCCGGCCTGCCACCAGCCGACCAGGTCGTCCAGCACCTCACGCACGCGAGATCACCCCTGAAAGCTCCTCGAAGGCGGCCAGGCTGTGGCCGGACACGAACGCGTCGACCGACGGCAGCGCCGCCTGCATCCCACCGGTCAGCGGCTCGTAGCCGGCCCGGCCCTTGTGCGGGTTCACCCAGACGACGGCGTGCGCGAGCCGGCGCAGCCGCGCCATCTGCTCGCGCAGCAGGTCGGGGCTGCCCCGCTCCCACCCGTCGCTGCACACCACGACGACGGCGCCGCGGGCGGTCCCGCGCTGCCCCCACCGGTCCAGGAACGCCTTGAGCACCTCGCCCAGCCGCGTGCCGCCGGACCAGTCGGGGATCGCGCCGCCGCTGGCCGCCAGCGCCCGGTCGGGGTCGCGCAGCCGCATCTCGCGGGTCACCCGGGTCAGCCGGGTGCCGATGGTGAACACCTCGGTCGAGGCCGGCCGGGCGCGCACCGCGGCGTGGGCGAAGCGCAGCAGCGCGTCGGCGTAGGGGCTCATCGAGCCGGAGACGTCGACCAGCAGCACCACCCGCCGCGGCCGCGGCCGGGCCCGCCGGTGCAGCAGCCGGGTGACCTCGCCGCCGTCGCGCAGCGCCCGCCGCACCGTGCGCGCCGGGTGCACCGCGCCGTGCGGGGCAGGCCGGCGGCGGCGGGCCGGGCGCATGGGCGCCGCAGGGCGGACCAGCGCGAACAGCCGCCGCAGGTGCTCGCGCTCGGCCGGCGTCAGGTCGGCGACGTCGCGGTGCCGCAGCACCTCCTCGGCCGAGGCGGCGACGGCGAGGTCCGAGGGCGCCTCGCCCTCCTCACCGGGACCGCCGCCCTGCTCCAGGGGCGCGGTGGCGGCGGTCCTGGGCGGCGCGCTCGTCGCCGGCGTCGACCGGCGGGGGACCTCGCCGCCGAAGTACGCGGCGAAGGCGGCGTCGTAGCGGTCGAGGTCGTCCGGACCCGAGCACAGCGTCAGCCGCCCGGCCCAGTAGACGGCGGTGGCGTCGAGGACGTCGAGCACCGCCACCGCCGACAGCATCGCCTCGACCCGGTCCGGGGAGGCGGCCACCCCGGCGGCGCGCAGCGTCCGGGCGAACCCCAGGACGGTGGCCACGACATGGTGACGTGCTGGGACGGCCCCGTCCGGAGGCTCGCGCCGAGCGTGCGAGGCGTGAGGGGGACGGGGTCCTTCACCCGCCACCGAACAGCGCTCCGCGGGCCAGCGCGTGCACCCGGTCGGTGTCCTCGCGGTACTTGAGCACCGCGCCGAGGGTGCGGGCGGCGAGGTCGGGATCCAGGTCGCGGGCGCCGAGGGCGTGCAGCGCGGTGGCCCAGTCCATCGCCTCGGCGACGCCCGGCGGCTTGAGCAGGTCCAGCGTCCGCAGCTTCCCGGTCGCCCGGGCCACCTCGCGGGCCAGCTGCTCGGTGACCTCGGGCAGCCGGGCGCGCAGGATGGCGACCTCGCGGTCGAAGTCGGGGTGCTGCAGCCAGTGGTAGAGGCAGCGGCGCTTGAGCGCGTCGTGCACCTCGCGGGTGCGGTTGGAGGTCAGCACCACCAGCGGCGGCACCTCGGCGCGCACGGTGCCGAGCTCCGGGATGGAGATGGTGAAGTCCGACAGCACCTCGAGCAGGAAGGCCTCGAACTCGTCGTCGGCGCGGTCGACCTCGTCGACCAGCAGCACGCTCGGGGCGTCCTCCAGCGCCTGCAGCAGGGGGCGGGCGAGCAGGAACCGGCGGTCGTAGAGCGAGGCCTCGAGCGCCTCGGTGTCGCCGGTGGCGTGCGCGGCCTCGGCGGCGCGCAGGTGCAGCAGCTGGCGGCCGAAGTCCCAGTCGTAGAGCGCCTGGCTGGCCTCCAGGCCCTCGTAGCACTGCAGGCGGTACAGCGGGCGGCCGGTGACCTCGGCCAGCGCCCGGGCCAGGGCGGTCTTGCCGACGCCGGCCTCGCCCTCGAGGAACAGGGGGCGGCGCATGACCAGCGCCAGGTAGGCGGCGGTGGCCAGGCCCTCGTCGGGGAGGTAGCCGGTCGAGCGGAGCGCCGCGGCCAGCTCCCCGGGTCCGCCGGGCAGGGCGTCGGTCCCGGGGAGCTCGGTCGTGGTCTCGGTCACGCCGCCGAGCATCCCACCTGCGCAGGCGGGCGACACGCCGCGGCCCCGGTGCCCGCAACCGTTGCAGACGCCACGGTGGCCGGCCGGGAGTCGTCGTCTCCGGCCGGCCACCGCCGTCTGGTGCGCCCGGTCAGGACCGGGCCGTGGTGCTGTTACCGGTTCAGCGACCGATCTTGCCGTCGTTGTCGCGGTCCAGGGCGTCCTTGGCCTTCTGCACGAGGCTGCGGTCGTCCCCGGTGGTGCCGGTGGTCGTCCCGGTCGTGGTGCCGGCGACGCCCGTGGTGCCGCCGTCGACCTCGATCTCCTCGCGGCGCACCTGGTCGGAGACGGTCTCCTGCTCGGTCACCGTCTGGGTGTCGAGGCGGACGCGCTCGACCGGCGTGGCCTCCTTGGACACGACGGGGCGCTCGGCGTGCAGGACGACCTCGTGCTCCTCCTCGGAGATGGCCGGCCCGTCCATCGCGTTGCCGATGTTGGCGTCGGTGATGGGCTCGCGCTCGACCCGCACCTCCTCGTGGGAGACGGGGACGGTCTGGCTCACGTTCTCCGTGACGACGTACTTCCGCAGCCGCGCCCGGCCGGCCTCGACCCGCTGGGTGCCCACCTCGAGGTGCTCCTCGGAGCGGGTCATGGCGTTGTCGGTCGTCGGGCCGGAGACGTCGTGACCCACGGTGCCGCGGGTCTCGAGGTCGTCGCGGACGCCGTCGCGGTCACGGTCCGTCGCCATCCCGACGGTGCCGGTGCCGGCCGTCGTCAGGTCCTGCTGCGACCGGTCCTGGTCCAGCGAGTAGGTGCCGGCGGTGCCGACGTCCGTCGTGGTCTGCGAGGTGGTCTGCGAGGTGGTCTGCGCCGTGGTCTGCGTGCCCGAGCCGAAGCCGAGGCCGTAGTACCGGTACAGCTCCTGCTCCTCCTGCGGGGACAGGTGCCCGTCGGTGTCGATCTTCGGGGCGTCCTTGACCTGGGCCTTGCTGACGCGTACGCGCAGGCCGTCGTTGGTCAGGTCGGCGTCCCGCAGCGGGACGAAGGACTCCTTGGTGCCGAACAGCCCGGTGCGCACCGTGGCCCACTCCGGCTGACCGGTCTCGTCGTCGAGGTAGACCTCGGAGGCCGAGCCGATCTTCTCGCCGGCCTCGTCGTAGACGTCCTGTCCGATCACGCGGCTGATGGTGTCGGTGCTGATCATCGTCGCTCTCGCTCCCATCTGAGCTGTGGTGTGACGGTCGGGTAGATGGGTGACCGGGCTCGGCGCGGCGAAACGACGGAGATCGAGTTCGACGCTTCGGTGGCTGAGCGTGCACCGCGCCGCCCCGAGCGGGCCCGGCGGCGGGACGGCCGTTTCCGCTGGTCACCGCGGTGTTCCGGCGAGCTGGCGCGTCGTCGACCGATCGCGACGTCCCGTGACGTTCCGCGATCGGCACGTCCTCGGGCGTGTCGCGGCCTTCCTCACACACGGCCCGCTCGGCGCGTCTGCGGGCCTCATCCGCGGTCATCGGCTCTCCTGGGACCGTGCCGCCGCGTTCCCCCTACGACAACCTGGTGCACCCCCGCACGGTCAAGAAGCCGCCGCCACAGGTGGCCGCCGAACGCGACCTCGTCGTCGAGGACCCCAGCTCGGGGTTCGTCGGCGCCGTCGTGCGCTGCGAGAAGGACGTCGTCCACCTCGAGGACCGGTTCGGGAAGGTCCGCGCCTACCCGCTCGGCCCCGGCTTCTGGGTCGACGGCCGTCCGGTGGTGCTCGTGCGCCCGACCCCGAGGGGCCCGGCGACGCCTGCCCGCAGCGCCTCGGGTTCGACCTACGTGGCCGGTGCGCGCGCCCGCGTCGCCCGCGAGGGCCGCATCTACGTCGAGGGCAAGCACGACGCCGAGCTGGTCGAGAAGGTCTGGGGCCACGACCTGCGCATCGAGGGCGTCGTCGTGGAGCCGCTGCACGGCGTCGACGACCTGCCCGGCATCGTCCGCGACTTCCGCCCCGGGCAGGGCCGGCGGCTCGGGGTGCTGGTCGACCACCTGGTGCGCGGGTCGAAGGAGTCGCGGATCGCCGAGCAGGTGACCGGGCAGCACGCGCTCGTCGTCGGGCACCCGTTCGTCGACGTCTGGCAGGCGGTCAAGCCCTCCGTGGTCGGCATCCGCGCCTGGCCGGAGGTCCCGAGGGGCGAGGACTGGAAGACCGGCGTCTGCCGCCGCCTGGGCTGGGAGGACGACACCGGCTACGTGTGGGCCCAGCGCATCCTGGCCCGCGTGCGGACCTGGACCGACCTCGAGCCCGCGCTCATCGGCCGTGTCGAGGAGCTCATCGACTTCGTCACGACGGACTGAGGAAGGACCCTCCTGCCCCCCACCGCTCGCAGGCTCGCGGCGGGCCCCTGCAGGAGGGCCGCGAGCGGTGGGGGCAGGCGAGGGATCAGCCGGGCACGTAGTCGAACGTGTCCGGGTCGGGGCCGGTGCGCTCGCCGCGGTCGAGGCCGGTGACGGTGGCCATCTGGCCCTCGTCGAGCTCGAAGTCGAACAGCGCGAAGTTCTCCTCGACCCGCGCGCGGGTCACCGACTTCGGGAAGACGACGTCGCCGCGCTGCACGTGCCACCGCAGCACGACCTGGGCGGGCGTGCGGTCCAGCTTCTCCGCGATCGCGACGATCGCCGGGTCGTCGAGGACCTTGCCCTGCGCGATCGGCGACCAGGCCTCGGTGACGATCTCGTGCTCGGCGTCGAAGGCGCGCACCTCGTCGTTGGTGAGGTAGGGGTGCACCTCGATCTGGTTGACCGCCGGGCGCACCTCGGTCTCGCCGAACAGCCGGCGCAGGTGGTGCGGGTTGAAGTTGGAGACGCCGACCGCGCGGCACTTCCCCCCGGCGTAGATCTCCTCCATGGCCTTCCACGTCTCGACGTAGTCGACGTCGATGGTCGGCAGCGGCCAGTGGATCAGGAACAGGTCCAGGTAGTCGAATCCGAGGTCGTCGAGCGTCTGGTCGAAGGCCTTCAGGGCGTCCCCGCGGCGGTGGAAGCCGTTATTGAGCTTGCTGGTGACGAAGACCTCGGACCGGTCGATGCCCGACTCGCGGACGGCCTGGCCGACCTCCTTCTCGTTGCCGTACATCTCGGCGGTGTCGATGTGCCGGTAGCCGACCTCGAGTGCGGTGCGGACCGCCTCGACGGTCCGGTCCGGCGGGACCTGGTAGACGCCGAACCCCAACTGGGGGATCTCGACGCCGTTGTTGAGTCGGATCGCGGGCACGGTGGCCACGGGGGCTCCTCTCGCTGATGACGGTTGCGGCGCCGCGCGCTCGCGTGGGCACGGAACACCGGCCCCCCGCCTACCCGGCAGCCCGGCGCTCAACCCGTGTCAGAAGTAGTCGAGCAGGCCGACCGGCGGCCCGGAGGCGAGCAGGTCCAGCGCGGACGGGTCGTCCGGGCCGGTCACGAGCCCGGCCAGCGCCGCGGCCCGGCCGCTGGTGACGCCGCAGTACAGCTGGGCGAACCCGCGCACCGCCAGGACGAGCCCCGGCTCGCGGTCCGCGCGGCGCAGCTCCCCGGCGCCGTCGGCGACCTGGAGCTCCCAGGGACCGTCGTTGCCGGGCACGAGGGGGTCGAGCAGCGTGAACGCCACCCGTCCGCGGACGTGCCCGGGCCAGCCGCGGTCGGCGACCGCGCGGACCACGTCGACCGGTCGGTGCATGAACGCCACCCCGGGACCGGCCGGCGAGCGCTCCAGCGGCAGCGCTCCGGCGATCGCGTCGCCGGCGAGCAGGGGCAGGCGGACGGTGCGGGTCACGGTCCGCCACCCGGCCAGCACCCCGACCAGCGCCCGCGCGGCCTCGGCGGTGACCGCCACCGCGTCGTGGACGGTGAGCAGCGCCTCGGGGCCGTAGCCGCGCCCGCGCCCGTACGCGAGGGCCCCGGTCGGGACGCCGTCCTGCTCGACCACCGTGAGCCCGTCCACCCCGTCGGGCCAGGGGCCCTCGCGCGGCAGGTCGAAGACGCCCCCGCGCCGGGTGAGCAGCCCGGTGCGCGGGCGGGCGAGGGTCTCGTACAGCGCGTCGACGACGGGCAGGTCGGCCGGCCCGCCGGGCCGCACCTGCACGCCCGGCACGGGCGCGGACGGCAGCGAGGCGGTGTCCAGGTCCACCCGCTGCAGGGCGCCCACGACCTCCCACCCGAGGTTCCGGTACACCGCCGACACGGTCGGGAACAGCGCGCTGACCCCGGCACCGCGCTCGTGACCGCGGGCGAGCAGGTCGGTGAGCAGCGCGCGGGCCACCCCCGCGCCCCGGTACTCGGGCAGGACGGCGACGCCGCCGACGTCCACGGTGGCCACCTCCCGGCCGCCCCACCACTGCCGGTGACCGGTGTCGGTGGCCTTGCCGACCAGCCGGCCGCGGGCGTCGAACGCGCCCAGCCGCACCAGCCCCTCGACCGGCCGCAGCGCCCACTCCGGCGCCGCGGCCGGCCCGCCGAAGGCCAGGCGGCCCAGCTCCCAGGCGGCGGGGAGCTCGTCGTCGGCCAGCGGCCGCACGGTGACGCTCACGCCGCCACCGGCTCGAGCGCCGGGCGGCGCAGCAGCGGCGCGCCGAGCAGCGCGAGCCCGGCCGCGCCGGCCGCGGCCAGCGCGGGGACGGCGAACGCCGCCCGGGCGCCCCACGCGTCCACCGCCGCGCCGGCCAGCGCCGACCCGGCGGTGACGCCCAGCGTCAGGCCGGTGTTGGTCCAGGCCAGCGCCTCGGTGAGGGCCGCCCGCGGCACGCGCGACTCGGCCAGCGACGTCCCGGACACCAGCACCGGCGCGACGGCGAGCCCGGCGAGGAACCCGGCGCCGACCAGCAGCGGCAGCGAGGTCACCGCCCACAGCCCCTGCGCGGCCAGCCCGAAGAAGACCGCCGTCGCGAGGAACCGGGTGGCCAGCGTGCCGCGCAGCCGCGCCACGCCGTAGGCGAGCCCGGCGACCAGGCTGCCGCCGGCGTAGAGCGCGAGCGCCAGCCCGGCCAGCGCGGGCGCGCCCTGCTCCTCCGCGAAGCCCACGACCACGACGTCCATCGCGCCGAACACGGTGCCCACGCCCAGGTAGGTCGCGCAGACCAGCAGCACCGCCGAGTTGAGCGCGGCCGGCCGGCGGTGTCCGCCGCCGGCGGAGGTGGGCACCGCCACGGGCTCGGTGGCCCGCTGCCGGGCCAGCCACAGCCCGCCGACGGTGCCCAGCACGATGCCGGTGGTGAAGCCGGCGGCCGGGGCGACCATCGTGCCGAGCACGGTCACCAGCGGCGGGCCGACGACGAAGACGACCTCGTCGACGACGGACTCGAAGGCGAACGCGGTCTGCCGGCGCTCGGCGTCCTCCAGCGCGGCCGCCCACCGGGCGCGGACCAGCGCGCCGATGTTGGGCAGGCTCGCCCCGGTCAGGCCGGCGAGGGCGAACCACGCCCAGCGCGGCCCGTCGGCGACGACGACGCCGACGAACGCCAGCCCGGTGACGAGGTAGGCGGCCATCGCCGCCTGCAGGACCCGCCCCTGGCCACGCCGGTCCATGGCGCGGGCCCACTGCGGGCCACCGACCGAGGCCGCGAGGGCGAGGGTGCCGGAGACGGCACCGGCCAGGCCGTAGCTGCCGGACTCGCCCTCGACCAGCAGCACCGCGCCGAGGCCGAGCATCGGCAGCGGGAGCCGGGCGACCCACCCGGCGAGGGAGAACCAGACGGCTCCGGGGACGGCGAACAGGCGGCCGTAGGGGCCGAACAGCGTGCGGGGTGACACCGGCTCTTCTCGCGCTTCCTGGCCACAGGCGAGTGCGGGACTGCCCGCCGGACTCTCGGGTGGCGCCCCGACCGTAACAACGGGCCACGACGGCGTCGTCCCGTTTTGCCCGCGGTCCTGCGTGTCACCGGCGGCGGTACATGAAAGTTCATGCACCCTGGGCGGCGCCCGACACACCGACCAGAGGATCCCCGTGGCCACGACCCGCCCGCTGCGTCTCCGCCTCCTGATCGTCCCGCTCCTCGCGCTCGCCGCCCTGCTCGCGCCCGGCACCGCCGCGGCCTCAGGGGGCGACGACGGCGGCTCCGTCGAGGGGGCGGTCACCGGCGACTTCGCCGTCACCGTCAACGGCCGCACGTCGAACCCGGCGGCGGGCCGCGAGACCCGCCTGCGGGACGTGACCCCGACCGGCCCGGTCGCCGTCCGCGGCCGGCACGTCACCTTCACGATCGACCCCGCGACGCTCGGTGTGTACGACTACACGCTCACCGGCGCACCCGACCCGCAGCGCATGGTCACCGCGCCGACCGTCGTCTTCGCCTCCAAGGTCCCGGCGCTCACCGCCGCCCAGCTGCGGGGCGTGCGGATCACCGAGCTGCGGCTGCGCGACGACGTCCTGGTCGCCGAGTTCGCCACCGCGGCGGGCAAGCTCAAGGTGCAGGCGAAGGACGCCCCGCAGGGCGGCATCTTCCAGATGGAGCAGGAGTTCGGCACCGCCGTCGAGTACGTGCACACCCTCGGCGCCGGCCTCTACTACTTCGTCAACGAGTACACGGGGAAGGTCAACTTCGGCGACGGCGTCGCCGGCGACGCGACCCACCAGATGCTGCTCGGCAAGGACAGCCCGCAGGTGGCCACGCGGCTGGAGCAGACCGCGACGACGTCGCGCTGGTCGGTCGCCTCGGGCGGCCGGATGGGAGGCGTGCTCGGTGAGGACGCGGTCGAGCTGTCGGCCGGCGCCACCAGCTGCACCTCCGACTGCCAGGCCCGCAACCGCATCCAGGGCTCGGTCCCCGTGCCGCCGGACCCGACCGACCCCACCCCGATCGGCTGACCGCCGCCGGCGTTGCAGCGCCGGCGCAACCCCCGCATCCGCGGGCGCGGCCCGTACCCCCGGGTCGCGTCCGCGGATGCGGCGCGTTCCGGAGGCCTTCCCGCGGGACGGGGGACGCCGTCCGCGTTCCGCACTACATTCGCGACCGTGAGCGCCACCCCGCTGCCCGACCCCTGGACCCGTCCCGCCGACGGCGTCCCGGGCAGTGGCGTCCCGGGGAGTGGCGGGCTCGTCGACCGGCACGGCCGGGTCGCCACCGACCTGCGGGTCTCGCTCACCGACCGCTGCAACCTGCGCTGCTCCTACTGCATGCCGCCCGAGGGGCTGCAGTGGCTGCCCAAGGTCGAGCAGCTCACCGACGACGAGGTCGTCCGGCTGGTCCGCATCGGCGTCGAGCAGCTCGGCGTCCGCGAGGTCCGCTTCACCGGCGGCGAGCCGCTGCTGCGCCCGGGCCTGGTCGGCATCGTCGAGGCGACGACGGCGCTGCGCCCGCGGCCGGAGGTCAGCCTCACCACCAACGCCATCGGGCTGGCCCGCGTCGCCCCGGCACTCGCCGCGGCGGGGCTGGACCGGATCAACGTCAGCCTCGACACCCTCGACCGCGAGCGGTTCAAGGCCCTCACCCACCGCGACCGGCTCGACGACGTCCTGGCCGGGCTGCAGGCCGCCCAGGACGCCGGGCTCACGCCGGTGAAGGTCAACGCGGTCCTGCTGCGCGGCATGAACGAGGCCGACGCCGTCCCGCTGCTCGACTTCTGCCTCGAGCGGGGCTACCAGCTGCGGTTCATCGAGCAGATGCCGCTCGACGCGCACCACGCCTGGACCCGCGGCGAGATGGTCACCGCCGAGGACATCCTGGAGCGGCTCTCGACCGCACACGACCTCACGCCCGACACCGAGGAGCGCGGCTCGGCGCCCGCCGAGCGGTGGCTGGTCGACGGAGGCCCGGCCACCGTCGGCGTGATCGCCTCGGTCACCCGATCGTTCTGCGGCACGTGCGACCGCACCCGGCTCACCGCCGACGGCCAGGTCCGCAACTGCCTGTTCGCCCGCGAGGAGTCCGACCTGCGGACGGCGATGCGCGAGGGCGCCACCGACGCCGAGCTCGCCGACCGCTGGCGGATCGCCACCCTGGCCAAGCTGCCCGGCCACGGCATCGACGACCCGAGCTTCCTGCAGCCGTCCCGGCCGATGTCGGCCATCGGCGGCTGAGATGGTGACCGTCCGCTACTTCGCCGGCGCCCGCGCCGCGGCCGGCGTGGACACCGAGACCTGCGAGGCCGGCACGCTGCAGGAGCTGGTCGGCCGGATCGTGGACGCCCACGGCGAGCGCCTCGAACGGGTGCTCACCGCCTGCTCGTTCCTGGTCGACGGAACGCAGACCCGCGACCGCGCGTTGGAGCTGTCGCCCGGGGCGGTCGTGGACGTGCTGCCCCCCTTCGCCGGAGGATGACCGCCCCCTCGTGAGCCAGCCTCACCATACGAGCCGTCCCCTGCCCTCCCCCGCCACCGAGGTCGCTCCGTGATCGAGTGGCTGCTGGTCCTCGTCGGCGTCCTGCTGGTCCTCGCCTGCGCCGGCTTCGTGGCCTTCGAGTTCGCCCTAGTGACCGTCGACCGGGCCACCGTCGAGCGCGAGACCGAGGCCGGTGTCCGCGGGTCGGCCGGCGTCCTCGCCGCGCTGCGGACGCTGTCGACCCAGCTCTCCGGCGCCCAGCTCGGCATCACCGTCACCAACCTCGCCATCGGCTTCGTCGCCGAGCCCTCCATCGCCGCGCTGCTGCGCGGGCCGCTGGAGTCGGCCGGCCTGTCCGGCGCCGCGGCCCGGTCGGTGTCGATCACCCTCGCCCTGGTCCTGGCCACCGTGCTGACCATGGTGTTCGGCGAGCTGGTGCCCAAGAACGTGGCGATCAGCCAGCCACTGCGCACCGCCCGCGCCGTCGCCGGCTTCCAGCGCGGCTTCACGAAGGCGACGTCGCTGGTCATCCGGTTCCTCAACGGCTGGGCCAACGCGATGCTGCGCCGGCTGTTCGGCGTGGAGCCACAGGAGGAGCTGGCCTCGGCCCGCTCGCCGGAGGAGCTGACCTCGCTGGTCCGCCGCTCGGGCCGGCAGGGCACCCTGCCCGCCGAGACCGCGGTGATGCTCGAGCGCGGGCTGGCCTTCGGCGAGCTGCGCGCCAGCGACGCGGCCACCCCGCGCACCCGCATGACCACCGTCCCCGCCGACGCCCCCGTGGCCGAGGTGCTCACCGCCGCGCGCGACTCGGGGCACTCCCGGTTCCCGGTGGTCGCCGACGGCGGCGTCGACGACGTCGTCGGGATGGTCCACGTGAAACACGCCCTCGCCGTCGCCCGCGACCGGAGGGCCGACACCCCGGTCTCGGCGGTCATGCTGCCGCCGCTGTTCGTCCCCACCTCCCGGCGGCTGGACGACCTGCTCGGCGACCTGCGCCGCGGCGGGCTGCAGATGGCCGTCGTCGTCGACGAGTACGGCGGCACCGACGGCGTGGTGACCGTCGAGGACCTCGTGGAGGAGATCGTCGGCGACCTCACCGACGAGCACGACCAGGAGACCGGCGACGACGTCGTCGACCGCGGCGACGGCACCTGGTCGGTGTCCGGGCTGCTGCGGCCCGACGAGGTGGCCGCCGCGACCGGCCTGGCCGTGCCCGCCGACCGGCACTGGGAGACCCTCGGCGGCCTGGTGCTGCACGTGCTCGGCCGGATCCCCGAGGTCGGGGACCGGATCGAGGCGCGGCCCGCCCTGCCGCCGGAGCTGGCCGCCGAGGCCGAGGGGCTCCCGGCCGGCGTGTGGGTGCAGGTCGAGCGGGTCGACGGCACCCGCGTCGAGCGGGCCGTCGTCGGCGGCCTGCCGGCCACCACCGGCGACGGCGAGGAGGACGACCGTGGGTGACTGGGTCGGCGTGCTGGTCGCCGTCGTGCTGCTGCTCGCCAACGCGTTCTTCGTCGGCGCGGAGTTCGCGCTCATCTCCGCGCGCCGCTCCTCGATCGAGCCGCTGGCCGAGGCCGGCTCCCGCCGCGCCCGCACCACGCTGGCCGCGATGGAGCGCGTGTCGCTGATGATGGCCGGCGCGCAGCTGGGCATCACCGTCTGCTCGCTGGGGCTGGGCGCCATCGGCGAGCCCGCGGTGGCGCACCTGCTGGAGCCGGTGTTCGAGGCGCTGTCGGTGCCCGAGGCGCTGGTGCACCCGATCTCGTTCGTGATCGCGTTGACCGTCGTCGTCGCGCTGCACGTGGTGATCGGCGAGATGGTGCCGAAGAACCTGGCGCTGGCCGGCCCCGACCGGGCCGCGCTGGTCCTCGCCCCGCTGCTGTCCGGCGTGGTCACGGTGCTCAAGCCGGTGATCGTCTCGCTCAACGCGCTGGCCAACGGGGTGCTGCGGCTGCTGCGCGTGCAGCCCAAGGACGAGGTGACCAGCGCCTTCACCCGCGACGAGGTCGCCGGCCTGATCGACGAGTCCCGCGCCGGCGGGCTGCTCGACGAGCGCGGCCACGAGCTGCTCACCGGCGCGCTGCAGCTGGAGGAGCGCGACACCCGCTCGGTGCTCATCCCGCGGGCCGCGCTGACCGTCGTCGCGCCGGACGACGACGTCGCCGCCGTGGAGCGCGCCGCGGCCGCCACCGGCTTCTCCCGCTTCCCGGTGGCCGTCGGCGACCGGCTGCTCGGCTACGTCCACGTCAAGGACGTGCTGGCCGCCGACGGCGCGCCGGAGCCGCGGGTCCGGGACATCACCCGGCCGCTGCCCCGGGTGGCCGCCGAGGACGACCTGCGCCGCACGCTGGGCGTCATGCAGGCCGGCCGCGCCCAGTTCGCCGCGGTCACCGAGGGCGGCCGCGTCGTGGGCGTCGTCGCGCTCGAGGACATCCTGGAGGAGCTCGTCGGCGAGATCCGGGATGCTGCACACCGGGACTCCGCACACCGGAACGCCGAGAGGACGGGAGCGCGATGAGCTTCATCGAGAAGGCGAAGGCCAAGGCCGAGGAGCTGCTCGGGCGGGCCGAGGAGGTCTACGGCCAGTCGCACGGCGACGCCGCCGCGCAGGTGGCCGGCGAGGCCCACCGGCTGGAGGGCGAGGCGGAGCTGGAGGAGGAGCGCGCCGAGGAGGCCGCGCACAGGCGCACCCGCCCGACCGACGAGGGCGGCTCCACCGCCGGCTGAGCGGAGCACCGTCCGGCGCCCCGTCCGCCGGCCCGTGCGTCTTGACCGGTGTCCGGCCCCGGGCGAAGCATGGCGGCCAGCGGGGGCGGACCCGGATGGGGGCTACCCATGACGACGACACGGCTGCGCCCCGAGCTGGACGACCTCCGTGCCCGCGTGTCGGGCACCGTGGTCGGGGAGCACGACCCCGGCTACGACGAGGCCCGCGCGGTGTGGAACGGCATGATCGACCGTCGTCCCTGGGCCGTGGTGCGGGCCGCCGGCGTGGAGGACGTCGCGCCCACCATCGGCTACGCCCGGGAGCACGCCCTCGACCTGGCCGTGCGCGGAGGGGGGCACAACGTCGCCGGCACCAGCAGCGTCGACGGCGGGGTCGTGCTCGACCTCGGCGGCCTGCACGCCGTGTCGGTCGACCCGGCGGCGGGGACCGTGCGCGTCGAGGCGGGCGCCACGCTGGCCCACGTCGACGCGGCCACGGAGCCGCACGGGCTCGTCGTGCCGGTCGGCGTCGTGTCCGGTACCGGCATCGCGGGGCTCACCCTCGGCGGAGGGGTGGGCTGGCTGACCCGGCCGTACGGGCTGGCCGCCGACAACCTGGTGTCCGTCGAGCTGGTCACCGCCGACGGGCAGCGGATCACGGCCGGCGACACCGAGCACCCCGACCTCTTCTGGGCGCTCCACGGCGGTGGCGGCAACTTCGGCGTGGTCACCTCCTTCACCTTCCGGGCCCGGCCGCTCGGACCGCGGGTGTTCGCCGGCAACTTCCTCTACCGGCAGGACCGCTGGCCCCGGGCGTGGGCCGCGGTGGAGAGGTGGACGCGCGACCTGCCGGACGAGATGACGACGATCTCGACGTCGTTGACCCCGCCGCCCGTCGCGGGACTGGGCGACGAGCCGCTCCTGCTGGTCGGGTTCGCGTGGGCCTCGGCCGACCACGCGGCCGGGGAGGCCCACGCCGAGCGGCTGCGCGCGCTCGCCCCGCCGGACGAGGAGGAGCTCGGCGCGGTGCGGTGGGTCGAGTGGCAGTCCGCGTTCGACGCCCTGTTCCCCGACGGCGTCCGGGCCTACTGGCGCAACACCTCGTTCGACCGGCTCGACGGCGCGGTGGCCGACGTGCTGGTCCGCCGCGCGTCGGAGCAGACCTGGACCGGCACCGCCTTCGACGTCCACCACCTCGGCGGTGCGTTCGGACGCGTGCCCGAGGAGGCGACGCCGTTCCCCAACCGGGCCGCCCGGTTCTGGCTCAACGTCTACGGGTTCTGGAGCGACCCGGCCGACGACGACGCCCGGACCGCGTTCGTCCGGGGCCTGGCCACGGACATGGAGCCGTTCGCCACCGGGGGCCAGTACGTCAACTTCCAGGGCGCCGAGCCGGCGGGGCACCGCGGGTTCGACCCGCGCAGGGTCTTCGGTGCGACCAAGTACCGGCGACTCGTCGACGTGAAGCGGCGCTACGACCCCGGGAACCTCTTCCACGTCAACCACAACATCCCGCCGGGCTGAGCCCCGGCCCGGGCACTCGGCCGTCCGGCACGGCGCCGTCCGGCAGCGGGGTGGCGGGGGTCCTCAGCTCCCGAGCCGCAGGGCGACCAGGGCGACGTCGTCCTCGGGCCGGCCGTGCACGAGCCGCTCGATCACCTCGTCGCACAGCTCGTCGAGCGGCCGCCCGGCGAGCTCGGTGACGGCCCCGGACAGCCGGGCCAGCCCGGCGTCGAGGTCGAGGCCGCGCCGCTCGACCAGCCCGTCGGTGAACAGCAGCACCGTGGAGCCGGGCTCGAGGACCACGGCGCTCTCGCCGCGGGCGCCGGCCGGGTCGACGCCGAGCAGCAGGTCGCCGGGGGGTGGGGGCAGCTCGACCGGCCGGCCCGACGGGTCGAGCACCAGCGGCGGCAGGTGGCCGGCGCTGGACCAGCACATCCGCGTCGCCGCGCCCTCCCCCGGCAGCCGCTCGAAACGGGCGACGGCGGCGGTGGCGTAGGTGTCCACGCCGAGGGTGGCCATCGCCTCGTCCAGCCCGCGCAGCACCTCGGCGGGGCCGGCGTCGCTGTAGGCGGCGATGCCGCGCAGCAGCGAGCGCAGCTGCCCCATCGCGGCCGCCGCGGCGGTGTCGTGCCCGACGACGTCGCCGATGACCAGCGTCGTCGCCCCGCCGGGCTGGACGAAGGCGTCGTACCAGTCGCCGCCGACCCGCGCCGCCTCCGCCGCCGGGGTGTACCGCACCTCGACCGCCCCGAGCCCGGACCCGCGCGGGTCGGTGAGCAGGCTGCGCTGCAGCGCCTCGGCGAGCTGGTGCTGGCGGGCGAACAGCCGGACGTTGTCCAGCGCCAGGCCCACCCGGCCCGCGACCTCGCGGGCGGTGAGCGGGTCCACCCGGGCGGCGCTGCGGCTCTCGGCGGCGAGGAAGGTCAGCGCGCCGATCACCCGGTCCCGGCCGGGCAGCGGGACGGCGAGCACGGCGGGCGCGCCCAGCCCGCGGTAGAGCCGGGCGGCCTCGTCGTCCTCGATCGCGGCGAGCACCGCGGCGCCGTCGGCGGCCACCGTCTCCCCCGCCAGCGCGCGGACCACCGGGGCGGCGGCGGGCATCCCGGGCAGCCGGACGGCGGCGTAGCGGGCCAGCAGCTCACGGCGGGCGGGGTCGCCGTGCCAGGACCCGAGGTCGCGGGGGCGGCCGTCGTCGTCGAGGACGGTGAGCAGGCAGGCCTCGCCCAGCTCCGGCACGACCAGCCGCGGGATCCGGCGGACCGCCTCGGCGAGCTCCAGCGTGCCGGTCAGCTCGGAGCCGACGCGGGCCAGCAGCGCGAGCCGGTCCTGCGCGGTCCGGCGGGCGGTGACCTCGGAGAAGTACAGCGCCAGGCCGGTCGGCAGCGGGACCGCGCGCACCTCGAACCAGCCGTCGAGCGGCTCGGGGTGGTAGGCCTCGACGCTCCGCGGGGTGCCGGTGGCCATCGCCTCGCGGTAGACCCGGCCGAACTCGTCGTCCCGGTGGGCGGGGAAGGACGCCCAGAAGCAGCTGCCCACGAGCTGGTCCCGCGTCCGGCCGACCACGGCCTCGCCGTGGACGTTGACGTAGGTGACCCGCCAGTCGGCGTCGACGGCGATGTACCCCAGGGGCATCGCCTCGAGGACGGGGTCGCGCTCCGGCGCGGGCACGGGCACCTCGCTGTCGTCCGGCCGCTGTGCGCGGGCACACCGGGGCAAGCCCCACCCCACCCTTGGAGTGGGCATCGTTGTGCCACGCGCGTCCCGGCCGGTCAAGCAGCCGGGCCGCACCGGTACCGGGACGCGACCTGCCTCAGGGGCAGGCGACCCACTCCTCGTCACCGTCGGTGAAGACCTGGCGCTTCCAGATGGGCAGCCGCTTCTTCACCTCGTCGACGAGCTCGGCGCAGGCGGTGAAGGCCTCCCCGCGGTGGGCCGAGCTGACCGCGCAGGCCAGCGCGACGTCGCCGATGCCCAGCAGGCCGACCCGGTGGGAGACGGCGACCGCGCGGATCCCCGGGCGGGCGGCGAACTCCTCGGCGAGCTCGGTGATGACCTGCGCGGCGGTGGGGTGGCCGACGTACTCCAGCTCGGTCACCGACCGGCCGCCGTCGGTGTCCCGGACGACGCCGGAGAAGGAGACGACGGCGCCGGCACCCGCGTCGGCCACGGCCTGCTCGTGCTCGGCGACCGACAGCGGCTCGTCGACGACCCGGGCGATCACGGCGCCGAAGCTACCCCGCCCGGCGGCACGTCGAGGTCCCCCGGGTCCGCCAGCCCCGTGCAGTCGACCTCGGTGACCGGGTGCGCGGCCAGGTAGCGGCGGGCGCCCTCGTCACCGGTCGCCGTCGCCGCCACCCCGGCCCAGTGGTCGCGCCCGAGCAGCACCGGGTGCCCGCGGACGCCGTCGTAGGCGGCGACCGCCAGCGCGCCGGGGTGCGCGTGCGCGGCGACGGCGCGCAGCGCCTCCGGCGTCATCCCCGGCACGTCCACCAGCGTGACCAGGGCGGCGTCGACCCTCCCTGGCCAGCCGCGCAGCCCGTCGAGGCCGGTGCGCAGGCTCGAGGCCATGCCGGTCTCCCAGTCGCGGTTGGCCAGCACGGTCGCGCCGGTGAGGTCGGCGGTCCGCCACACGTCGACCGCGCGGGCACCCAGGACGACGAGCACCGGGTCGCACACCACGCGGGCCGTGCGCACCGCCCGCTCGACCAGCAGGCTGCCGCCGTACTCGACCAGCGCCTTGGGCATGCCGTAGCGCCGCCCCGCGCCCGCAGCGAGGACCAGCCCGGCGACCGTCGTCATGACCCCAGCCTGTCAGCGCGTCCGGTCTCAGCGCGCGTAGACGGCGACCTCGGAGGCCTTGACCACCGCCCACACCGGCGACCCCGGCGCCAGCCCGAGCTCGGCGAAGGCGGTCGCGGTGACGTCGGCGACCAGCGGCACCTCGCCGTCGAGCTCGCAGCGCACCGTGGCGCCGTGCGGCGTGGCCCCGGCCACCCGCGCCGGCCAGACGTTGCGGGGGCTGCCCTCGGGCCGGACCGGGTAGAGCGCCACCGACTCCGGGCGGACGGCGACGAACACCGGCCCCGCGGTCTCCTCGGCCACCGCCACCACGCCACCGCCGTCGAGGCGCACCGCCGTCCCCTCCCCCGTGCCCGGCAGCAGGGACAGGCCGACCAGCCGCGCGACGTAGTCGGTGCGGGGGTGCCGGCTGACGTCGGAGGGCGTCCCGGCCTGCACCACCCGGCCGTCCTCGACCACCACGACCCGGTCGGCCAGCGCCATGGCGTCCACCGGGTCGTGGGTGACCAGGACGGTGCTGCCCGCGTAGTCGGCCAGGTGCCGGCGCAGCTCCGCGCGGACGGCGAGCCGGGTGCGGGCGTCCAGCGCCGACAGCGGCTCGTCGAGCAGCAGCAGCGCCGGGTCGCCGACCAGCGCGCGGGCCAGGGCCGCCCGCTGCGCCTGCCCGCCGGACAGCTGCGCGGGCCGCCGGTCGGCGAGGCCGGCCAGGCCCACCCGCTCGGTCCACGCGGCCGCGGCGCGGCGCGCGTCGGCCTTCGACGCCCCGCGGGTGCGCGGCCCGAAGGCCACGTTGTCCAGGACGGAGAGGTGCGGGAAGAGCAGGTGGTCCTGGAACACCATCCCGAGCGGGCGCCGGTGCGCGGGCAGCTGCACGCCGGCGTCGACGTCGTCCCACACGGTCCCGTCGACGGCGACCCGCCCGCCGTCGGGCGGCAGCAGGCCGGCCAGCACCCGCAGGAGCGTGGACTTGCCCGCGCCGTTGGGCCCGAGGACGGCGAGCACCTCGCCGTCGGGCACGTCGAGGGCGACGTCGACGGTCACCGGGCCGCGGCGGACGCGCACCTGCGCCTCCAGGGTCACGGGGCCACCCCCGTGCGCCCCAGCCAGCGGTCGCGCAGGAGCAACAGGGTGGCCACCGAGACGGCCAGCAGCACCAGGGACAGCACGATCGCCGCGTCCGGGTCGCGCTGCAGGGCGAGGTAGACCGCGAGCGGCATCGTCTGCGTCGTCCCGGGGAAGTTGCCGGCGAAGGTGATCGTGGCGCCGAACTCGCCCAGCGCCCGCGCCCAGCACAGCACCGCGCCGGCGGCGACGCCCGGCGCCACCAGCGGCAGGGTGACCCGGCGGAAGGTGGTCCAGCGGTCGGCCCCGAGGGTGGCCGCGGCGTCCTCGAACCGGGCGTCGGCGGCCCGCAGCGCCCCCTCGACGCTCACCACGAGGAACGGCATCGCCACGAACGTCTCGGCGACGACCACCGCGGTGGTGGTGAACGGGACGGTGATCCCGGTGGTCTCGGCGAGCCAGCGCCCGACCAGCCCCTGGCGGCCCAGCACGAGGAACAGCGCGACGCCGCCGACCACCGGCGGGAGCACCAGCGGCACGGTCACCAGCGCGCGCAGCACCGCCCGGCCGCGGGCGCGGGAGCGGGCCAGCACCCAGGCCAGCGGCACGCCGAGGACGACGGAGACCAGCGTGGCCAGCGTCGCGGAGACCAGCGACAGCCGCAGCGCCTGCCCGACGCCCGGCTCGGTGAGCAGCGCGGGCACCTGCGGCCACGGCGCGCGGACGACCAGCGCGACCAGGGGCAGGACGAGGAAGGCGACGGCGAGCGCGGCGGGGACGAGCAGGGGCGCCGGCGTGCGGGCGCGCCTCACGGCGCCCGGAATCCCGCGTCCCCGAGCGCGCGCTGTCCCTCCTCGGACAGGACCAGGTCGACGAAGGCCCGCGCCGCCTCCGGGTTGGGGGCGCCGGTCAGCGTGCACAGCGGGTAGTCGTTGACCGCGTCCTCCGCCTCGGGGAAGGGAACGCCCTCGACGGCGTCCCCGGCGGCGACGACGTCGGTGGCGTAGACCAGCGCGGCGTCGACCTCGCCGAGCTCCACCTTGGTCAGCGCGGCGCGGACGTCCTCCTCCTGCGTGTCCGGGCTGGGCGTCACGCCCGCGGCGGCGAAGACGTCTTCCGACGCCGCGCCGCAGGGCACCTCGGGTGCGCAGACGGCGAGCGTGAGCTCCTCGCGGGCGAAGTCGGCCAGGCCGGTGACGCCGGCCGGGTTTCCCGCGGGGACGGCGATCTGCAGGACGTTGGCGGTGAACACGGTGGGGTCGCCGTCGGCGAGGCCGGCGTCGGTGACCACCGACATCTGGGTGCCGTTGGCCGAGGCGAAGACGTCGGCCGGGGCGCCCTGGGTCAGCTGGGTGGCCAGCGCCGAGCTGCCGGCGAAGTTGAACTGCACGGTCAGGCCGTCGCTCCGCTCCTCCAGCCGCTGCCCGAGGTCGGTGAAGACGTCGGTGAGCGAGGCGGCGGCGAAGACGGTGAGCGTGCCGGTGGGGCCGTCGCCGTCCCCGGCCGCGCTCGCGCCGGCCCCTCCCCCGCACCCGGCGGCGCCGAGCGCCACCGCGACCAGCGCCGCACCGATCCCACCTCCCCGCATGCGCGGGACACTAACCCCTCCGGGTCCGCAGGCACGGACCTCCTTACGGGACGTCGACGCTCACCTGCGTGGCCTTGACCGTGGCGACGGCGCGGACGCCGACCTCGAGGCCCAGCTCGTCGGCCGCCTCGCGGGACATGAGCGAGACCAGCCGGAACGGCCCGGCCTGGATCTCCACCTGCGCCATCACCGTGTCGCGCAGGACCCGGGTGACGATGCCGGCCAGCCGGTTGCGCGCCGAGGAGCCGCGGGTGGTGCCCGGCTCGGGCGCCTCGTGCAGCTCGGTGGCCAGGCGGGCGAGGTCGGCGCCGTCGACGTGCGCGGGGCCGCCGCCCTCGCGCGACGCCGGCAGCCGGCCGCCGTCGATCCACCGGCGCACGGTGTCGTCGCTGACCCCGAGCAGCGCCGCGGCCTCGGCGATCCGGTAGCTCGCGCTCACGCCGGGGACCCTACGTGCGCGGCGTGTGCACGCACCGCCGTCCACGGCCCCCGGCCACGGCGATCCGTGCACACGCCGCGTCCCCCGGGAGACGCCGACACCCCGGCCTCCGTTTGCCGATCGCGGCGCCCGGGCAGCGGCAGCCGGTGTCACGCACCCCCAGCGACAACCCCGCCGGCGGCTCGGCCTCGGTCCGCACCCGCCGGCTGCGCGAGGTCTCCCGCGACGTCCTCGGCTTCGAGGAGTTCCGTCCCGGCCAGGAGCGGGCCATGCAGGCCGTGCTGTCCGGCCGGGACACGCTGGCGGTGCTCCCGTCCGGCGCCGGCAAGAGCGCGGTGTACCAGGTCGCCGGGCAGCTGCTCGACGGCCCGGTCGTCATCGTCTCGCCGCTGATCGCCCTGCAGCGCGACCAGGTGGAGCGGCTGCAGGAGCTCGGCGACGACGCCGGCCGCGCCGCCCAGCTCAACTCCAGCCTGTCCGCCGGCGACCAGCGCGCCGCCCTCGAGGGCCTGGCCGACGGGACGGTCCGCTTCCTCTTCCTCGCTCCCGAGCAGCTGACCAAGCCCGAGGTGGTCGACGCGATCCGCGGGGCCGGCGTGGCGCTGTTCGTCGTCGACGAGGCGCACTGCGTCTCGGCCTGGGGGCACGACTTCCGCCCCGACTACCTGCGGCTGGGGCAGGTGGTCGAGCAGCTGGACCACCCCACGGTGCTCGCCATGACCGCCACCGCGGCCCCGCCGGTGCGCGCCGAGATCGTCGAGCGGCTGGCGATGCGCGACCCCGAGGTCGTCGTCGCCGGGTTCGACCGGCCGGAGATCCGGCTCGAGGTCGACCACCACGCCGACGCCACCGCCAAGCGGAACGCGGTCCTCGACCGCACGACCGCCGAGGTCGGGGCCGGCCGCGGCCCCGGCATCGTCTACAGCGCCACCCGCAAGGGCACCCTCGAGGTCGCGGAGGCGCTCACCGAGCGCGGGCTGCGGGCGCGGCCGTACCACGCGGGCCTCAGGAAGAGCGAGCGCGAGGACACCCAGCGCGCGTGGATGGAGGACGAGCTCGACGTCGTCGTCGCCACCACGGCGTTCGGGATGGGCATCGACAAGCCCGGCACCCGGTTCGTCGTCCACGCCGAGCCCGCCGACTCGATCGACAGCTACTACCAGGAGATCGGCCGGGCCGGCCGCGACGGCGAGCCCGCGCTCGCGGTGCTGGTCTACCGGCAGGAGGACCTCGGCCTGCGCCGCTTCTTCGCCGCCGGCGCCCCCGCCGAGGAGGAGCTGCAGCAGGTCGCCGGGCTGGTCGCCGCCGCGCCCGCCGCCGGCGTCGAGGACGGCGTCGACGTCAGGCAGCTGCGCGAGGAGACCGGCCGCGGCGCCACACCGCTGGCCCGCGACCTCAACCTGCTGGAGCAGGTGTCCGCCGTCGTCCTCGACGAGGAGGGCGCCGCGCACCCCGCCGAGGGCGCGCCGGCCCCCGGCGAGGCGGCCGCCGCCGCGCGCGAGCTCGCCGAGCACCACGAGCGGGTCGACCAGAGCCGCGTCGAGATGATGCGCGGCTACGCCGAGACCACCGAGTGCCGCCGGCAGTACCTGCTCGGCTACTTCGGCGAGCAGCTCGAGGAGCCCTGCGGCAACTGCGACAACTGCTCGGCCGGCACCTCCCGCGAGCAGCCGTCCGGCGGTGACGCCGACACCCCGTTCGCCCCCGAGACCCCCGTGACGCACACCGAGTGGGGCCCCGGCGTGGTCATGCGGGTGGAGGACGACCGCGTCGTCGTCCTGTTCGAGGAGGTCGGCTACAAGACCCTGGCGCTCAAGGCCGTCGAGGCGAACGACCTGCTGCAGGTGCGGGGGGCCGGCGGCTGACCGGACACCTCATCGGGTGCTCACCCTGCGGGAGCGCCCGGGGAAGTCGATGATCAAGGCCGGATCGCCGGGCGCGTCGCCCGGTGCGGGAGGAGAGCGCACGTGAAGGTCCTCGGCATCAACGCCATCTACCACGACCCGGCGGCGGCGCTCGTCGTCGACGGGAAGGTCGTGGCCGCGGCCGAGGAGGAACGCTTCAGCCGGCGCAAGCACGGCAAGCGCCCGCTGCCGTGGAGCGCCTGGGAGCTGCCCGAGCTGTCGGCCGCGTGGTGCCTGGAGCACGCGGGCATCCGCCCCGGGGAGCTCGACGCCGTCGCCTACTCCTTCGACCCCGCCCTCATGGGCACGCCGGAGGACTCCGGCCTGTTCGACGACGGCGACACCATGCGCAAGAGGTACGCCGAGATGGCGCCGGACTTCCTCGCGCACGCCCTCCCCGGCCTGGACCCCGCGAAGGTCCGCTTCGTCAAGCACCACGTCGCGCACGCGGCGTCGGCCGGCAAGGCCGCGCCGCAGCGCGACAACGCCGTCCTGGTGCTCGACGGCCGCGGCGAGGCGCACAGCCACCTCGCCGGCCGCTACGTCGACGGGCAGCTGGAGATCCTGGCCGGGCAGTCGCTCCCCCACTCCCTGGGACTGGTGTACGAGGAGCTCACCGACCACCTGGGCTTCCTGCGCAGCTCCGACGAGTTCAAGGTCATGGCGATGGCCTCCTACGGCAAGCCGCGCTTCCTCGGCGAGCTGTCCGAGCTCATCCGCGCCACCGGCGACGGCGGCTTCCGCACCGAGAGGATCGACTTCTCCGAGTTCGCGCCGCGCCTGGGCAAGGACGAGCGGTGGACCGAGGACCACGCCGACCTCGCCGCCAGCATGCAGACGCGGCTGGAGGAGGTGCTGGTCGACCTCGCCCGCTGGGTGCACGAGCAGACCGGCGAGAAGACGCTCACGATGGCCGGCGGCACCGCGCTCAACTGCGTGGCCAACACCCGCATCCTCGCCGAGAGCCCGTTCGAGCAGGTGTGGGTGCAGCCGGCCGCCGGTGACGCCGGCACGGCCCTCGGCGCCGCCCTGCACGTCGCCGCCGAGCTCGGCGAGCGCACCGAGCCGATGCCGGGTGCGGCGCTGGGCCGTGGCTGGAGCGACGACGAGATCGAGCGCCGGCTGCAGACCGCCGCCGTCGACTACGAGCGTCCCGACGACGTCGCCGAGGCCGTCGCCGAGGTGCTCGCCGACAACGGGATCGTGGCCTGGTTCCAGGGCCGCAGCGAGTACGGCCCGCGGGCGCTCGGCCACCGCTCCCTGCTCGCCCACCCCGGCTTCGAGGCCAACCTCGAGCGGATGAACGACGTCAAGGGCCGCGAGCAGTTCCGCCCCGTGGCGCCGATGGTGCTGCTGGAGAAGGCGCCGGAGATCTTCAGCCGCGGGCCGATCCCCTCCCCGTACATGCTCTTCGTGCACGACGTCGCCCCCGAGTGGAAGGACCGCATCCCCACGGTCACCCACGTCGACGGCACCGCCCGCATCCAGACCATCGACCCGGAGACCGAGCCGCTGGTGCACCGGATGATCTCGGCGTTCGAGCGGCGCACCGGGCTGCCGGTGGTGGTGAACACCAGCCTGAACACCGCCGGGCGGCCGATGGTCGACGACCCGCGCGACGCCCTGGAGTGCTTCGGCTCGGCCCCGGTCGACCTGCTGGCCATCGGCCCGTTCGTCGTCCGCCGGCCGAGGCGCACGCCCCGCCCCTGACCCCTCCTCCCGCAGGGCCCCGCGCCGCCGGCGCGGGGCCCTGCGCGTTCCCCCGCCCCTCCACCGGGTGACCGGTGAACCGGGTCGGCCGCGGCGTCCGAAGACCGGTACACCGCCTGCCGCGACGGTGACGATCCGGCAACGGCCCTCCGCTGGACGGGGGGCTCCCGTTACCGACCGTCACGCCGGGGTAGGCGACACCCCGAGCCCGCCAGGACGGCGGCGACCTCGTCCACACACGGAGGAACCAATGGCCACCACGGGGAACACCGGCGCTCGGCCGGGCATGGCCTGGCCCCAGACACTCGCCCTCGCCTTCGGCGTCGTCTACCTGCTCGTCGGCATCGTCGGCTTCTTCATCACCGGCTTCGACGGCTTCGCCAGCAACCGCACCGACGGCAACACGGACACGCTGCTCGGGTTCATGATCAACCCGCTGCACAACGTCGTGCACGTCGTGATCGGCCTGGCCGGCGTCCTGCTGTCCCGCACGCTGGCCGGCGCCCGAACCTACGGGTGGCTGCTCGCCGTCGGCTACGGCGCGGCGTTCGTCTACGGCCTGATCGCGATCGACCAGGACTGGGACTTCCTCAACGTCAACGCCGCGGACAACGTCCTGCACGTCGCCACCGCCGTGGTGGGACTGGTGATCGCGCTCGGCCCGGTCAACACGCTCGCCCGCTCCTCGCGCCCCTAGGCGACGGGCCCCGTCCTCCCGGGACGGGGACCACCGGGAGCCGGGCACCCGCCACGCGGCGGGTGCCCGGCTCCCGCCGTCCCCGGCTCCGGACGGCGCGCGACCCCGGTGCGACGCCGGTCACGCGGCGGGCTACCTTCCGACGCATGGACTTCGCCCTCTCCGCCCGAGCCGAGGACGTCTGCGGCCGGATGTGGGACTTCATGCGTGAGCAGGTCTTCCCCGCCGAGCCCGTGTACGAGGCGTGGCGCGCCGAGCGCGGCCACGACAACCACGAGCACCCGCCGGTGCTCGAGGACCTCAAGAAGGAGGCCCGCGCCCGCGGCCTCTGGAACCTCTTCCACCACGAGCTCGGGGGGCTGACCAACCTCGAGTACGCGTCGGTCGCCGAGATCATGGGCTGGTCGCCCACGATCGCCCCCGAGGTGACCAACTGCGGTGCCCCGGACACCGGCAACATGGAGACGCTGATGATGTTCGGGACGCCCGAGCAGAAGCAGCGCTGGCTCGAGCCGCTGCTCGAGGGCGAGATCCGCTCGGCCTTCGCGATGACCGAGCCCGACGTCGCCTCCTCCGACGCCCGCAACATCCAGACGTCGATCGTCCGCGACGGCGACGAGTACGTGATCAACGGCCGCAAGTGGTGGACCAGCGGCGCCGCCGACGAGCGCTGCCAGATCTTCATCCTCATGGGCAAGACCGACCCCGAGGGCGCCCCGCACCGGCAGCAGTCGATGGTCCTCGTGCCGCGCGACACCCCGGGCCTGGAGATCATCCGGCACCTGCCGGTGTTCGGGTACCAGGACCAGCACGGCCACTCCGAGATGCGGCTGACCGACGTCCGGGTCCCGGTGAGCAACATCCTCGCCGGCGAGGGCGACGGCTTCATGATCGCCCAGGCGCGGCTGGGCCCCGGCCGCATCCACCACTGCATGCGCGCCCTGGGCATGGCCGAGCGGGCGCTGGCGCTCATGGTCGACCGCGCGCAGAAGCGGGTCGCCTTCGGCCGCCCGCTGGCCGAGCAGGGCACCGTCCGCGAGACCATCGCCCGCTCGCGCATGGAGATCGACCAGGCCCGGCTGCTGGTGCTGCGCACCGCCGACCTGATCGACAGGTACGGCGCCAAGGGCGCCCGCACCGAGATCGCCGCCATCAAGGTGATCGCGCCGAACGTCGCCTGCGACGTCATCGACCGGGCCATCCAGGTGCACGGCGGCGCCGGCGTCAGCAACGACACCGTGCTCGCGCGCTTCTACGCCTCGGCCCGCACGCTGCGCATCGCCGACGGCCCGGACGCGGTGCACCTGCGGTCGGTGGCCAAGGAGGAGCTCGCCCGCGAGCGTCCGTACGTGGGCTGAGGACAGCGGAACGCCGGACGGGCCGGCACCCCGGTGGGGTGCCGGCCCGTCGCACGTCCGGGCTCAGCTCACGGGGACAGCGTCGTCCCGAAGCCCCCGGCGGCCAGCTTCGCGAGCAACTGGGTGCGGTCCAGGCCGACGCCGGACAGCGCGTCGGCGTCGCGGTCAGTGTCGATCTCGTCGGGCAACCGGCTCTCCACCGCGTCCGCGGTGGAGTGGTCGCCCTCGGTGCGCAGGATCTCGAGCAGGTGCCGCTTCTCCAGTTTCACGTGCGTCCTCCGTCCTGGGGCCCGCTGGGTCCCCCGGAGTGTGGTGCCGGTCACCCGGCGCCGCAACGTCAGCGGACCGAGCGGGACCGCCGCAGGAGGAAGCCGCCGACGGCGAGCAGGACGACGCCCACGAACAGCTGGGCGACGCCGACGCCGCCCCGGTCGCTGGCGAACCACGTCGGCGAGGAGAGCAGCAGCACCACCCCGATGCCGAGGACGAGCAGCGCCACCAGCCGCTCCCGCCGCGCCGTCGTCCCGCCGTCCCCGGGCCGTGCCGGTCCGCCGCCCATGTCGCCTCCGTTCCCGCCGGTCCCCGGACCGGCTCCCCGCCCGAGCCAACCAGACGCCGCGGCACTGGACAGGCAAGCGTGCACTTGCGTATCGTCCGGCCGTGGGCGACGTGTTCAGGGCCCTCGCCGATCCGACCCGGCGCGCACTGCTCGACGAGCTGCAGGACCGGGACGGCCAGACGCTGTTCGAGCTGTGCACCCGGCTGATCCAGCGGCACGGGGTGGGCTCGTCGCGCCAGGCCGTCTCCCAGCACCTCGAGGTCCTCGAGCAGGCGGGCCTGGTCCGGACCCGGCGGGAGGGTCGCTACAAGTTCCACCACCTGGACACCGCACCGCTGCGCGCCATCGTCGAGAGGTGGCGGCTGGACACGGAGGAGGGCCCGTGCGGATCACCCTGACCAGCGTGCTGGTCGACGACCAGGAGAAGGCGCTGCGCTTCTACACCGAGGTGCTCGGCTTCGTGAAGAAGACCGAGGTGCCGCTCGGCGAGCACCGCTGGCTGACCGTCGTCTCGCCCGAGGCGCCCGACGGCGTGGAGCTGGTCCTCGAGCCCGACGCCCACCCGGCGGCGCAGTCGTGGAAGAAGGCGCTCATGGCCGACGGCATCCCCTACAACTCCTTCACCGTGGCCGACGTGCACGCCGAGACCGAGCGGCTCAAGGCCCTGGGCGTGCGGTTCACCCAGGAGCCGCTGCAGATGGGCCCGGTGACCACCGCCGTCCTCGACGACACCTGCGGCAACCTCCTCCAGATCGCCAGCGCCCCGGCGACCTGACGGCGGCCCCGCTGCAGGGTCCCGCCGCGAGCCTGCGAGCGGTGGGGGGCAGCGGGGTCCTTCCTCAGCCGTTGCGGCTGGGCGGCTCGCCGGCGGCCAGGGCGGCCTGCGCCTGCGCCGGGTTGAAGGCGCACGCGTCGTCGACCTCGGTGGCCGGGGGGGCACCCTCGACCGGGGCGGGCGGCGTCCCGTTGGGCACCTCGGCGCCGGAGGCGCTGGTGCCCGGGGCCGGCGCGGGAGCGGACGTGCCGGCGGCGCCGGAGAGGGTGTCCTCCACGATCTGGCGCATCCGGTCGTAGTCGGGGTAGGCGGGGTCGATCAGGCTGGTGTCGAAGACGACGCTGCGGATCTCGGCGTCCTTGACCAGGAACGCCAGGTCGACGAAGTCGTCGAGCGCCGACCGCGGGATGTCGGTGCTGACGATGTCCTGCGTCGTCGCGGCCAGCTCCTGGTACTGCTCCAGCAGGGTGATCGGGTCGGCCTCGTCGACGATCGCCTTGATGGTGCAGCGCTGCCGGTCCATGCGGTCGTAGTCGGTGAGCCCGTACCGCCCGCGGGCGAACTGCAGGGCGAGGTACCCGTCGAGGTGCTGGTCCGGCCCCGGCGCGATGTAGTCGTCGGGCAGTTCCTCACCGGTGATGCCGTTGATCGGCACGTAGTAGTTGACGTTGACCGTGATGCCGCCGAGGGCGTCGACGAGCCGGCTGAACCCGTCGAGGTTGACCAGCACGAAGTAGTCGATGTGGAGGCCGAGCGCCTCGCCGACGCCGAGCTTGAGGAAGTCCGCGCCGGGGTCGTCGGTGGGGCCGAGGACGTCCGGGTGGTCGGCCGGCCCGTTGCGGTAGACGGAGTTGAGCAGGCTCTCGCTCTCGCTGCCGGACTCGAAGCCCTCGGGGTAGATCTCCGCCAGCGGGCTGTCGGCCGGGAAGGGCAGGTCCTCCAGGTTCCGCGGCAGGCTGAACAGCGTCGTCTCACCGGTCTCGGTCTCGACACTGGCGACGATGACGGTGTCGGTGCGCACGCCCTCGCGGCCCTCACCCCCGTCGCCGCCCAGGAGCAGGACGTTCACCCGCTCCTTGCTGCCGAACGGGTCCGGCGTGTCCTCGACGGTGGCCGACTCGCGGTCGTCGGCGAACAGGCCGTCGAGCAGGCCCCGCTGCGCCACCGCCACCTCCCCGACCCGGTAGGCCGGGTAGGCGATCCCCGCGACCAGGAGGGCCACCAGGACGGCACCGACGGCGTGCCGCGGGGCGGAGCTGTGCCGCGGCAGCAGCGAGCGGTAGCCGGTGACGACGACGGCGACCCACGCGACCGCGAGCACGACCAGCGCGGCGACGATCCAGTTCAGCGACGAGGAGTCGACGGCCAGCCGCACCGCGGTGCGCCGGCCGGCGGTGGCCAGCCAGACACCGGCGCCGACGAGCAGCACGAACAGGACCAGGACGACCGCGCCCAGGCGGCGCCGTCCGGAGGCCAGGAACGCGGTCCCGGGGACGACGGCGTTGACGGCGGTCAGGCCGAGCACCGCCGCGAGGGACCGCGACTCGCGCCGTTGCCGGCGGGTGCGCCCCTGGCGGGCCGCGCCCTTCCCCGAGGGCACCGGCGGGAGGGACGGGGCGTCGCCGATCGGCCGGGTGACGTCCTCGTTCACGGACGCACCCGGGCTGCACCGGGTCGGCTCATCTCGCTCCCACGGGTCCTGGTCATCCGGCCATGATCCCACTCGCGGCTGGCGGTCACGGGCGTCTCCGTACCCAGCACCGCCCCCGGGCACCCGAACGGGCGTGAGGTGCGTCTCCCCTGGTCACGGGCGGTGCCCGGACGGGCCCCGGCGGTCACCCCCGGTGCCCCATAGGCTCGGGGACCGTGCGCCTCGCCACCTGGAACGTCAACTCCATCCGGACCCGGGTCGACCGGGTGACGGCCTGGCTGCAGCGCCGCGACGTCGACGTCCTGGCGCTGCAGGAGACCAAGTGCCGCGACGACCAGTTCCCCGAGGAGCGGTTCACCGAGCTCGGCTACGAGGTGGCGCACGTCGGCCACTCGCAGTGGAACGGCGTCGCCGTCGTCTCCCGGGTCGGCTTGGCCGACGTCGAGGTGGGGTTCCCCGGCATGCCGACGTGGGCGGCCAAGGAGGGCGTCGAGCCCGCCGCCGAGGCCCGCGCGCTCGGCGCCACCTGCGGCGGGGTGCGGGTGTGGAGCCTGTACGTGCCCAACGGCCGGCAGCTCGGCGACCCGCACTACGACTACAAGCTCGAGTGGCTGGCCGCGCTGCGCACCGCGGCCGGCGGCTGGCTGGCCGCGGACCCTGCCGCGCAGGTCGCGCTGGTCGGCGACTGGAACATCGCCCCCCAGGACGAGGACGTGTGGGACATGAGCTTCTTCGCCCACTCGACGCACGTCTCGGTGCCCGAGCGGGAGGCGTTCCGCGCCGTCGTCGACGCGGGGTACGCCGACGTCGTCCGGCCGCTGGCCCCCGGGCCCGGCGTCTACACGTACTGGGACTACACGCAGCTGCGCTTCCCCCGCCGCGAGGGCATGCGGATCGACTTCGTGCTCGGCACCCCGTCGCTGGCGGCCCGGGTGAGCGGGGCGCTCATCGACCGCGAGGAGCGCAAGGGCAAGGGCGCCAGCGACCACGCCCCCGTGGTGGTCGAGCTGGCGGACTGAGGGTCCGGCGGGCGGCCGCCGTCAGGTGGTCACGCGCGCACCGGCGGGCGACGACGCGACCTCGGGCTCCGTGGCCCGGGCCGCCGGGGCCCGCTCGGCGGGCCGCCGGCGCAGGCGCAGCACCCGCGACAGGGCGGTCTGCTGCCCGAAGGACGCGGTCAGCCGGTCGAGGAAGATGGCCAGCAGGACCACGGCCAGGCCGCCCTCGAAGCCGCTGGCGACGTCGAGCTGGGTGACCGCCCGCACCACCACCGCGCCCAGGCCGGCCGCGCCGAGCAGGCCGGCCGTGACCACCATGGACAGCGCGAGCATGATCACCTGGTTGACGCCGGCCATGATCGACGGCAGCGCCAGCGGCAGCTGGACCTCGCGCAGCACCTGCCCGGGGCGGGCGCCGAAGGCCTGCGCCGCCTCCACCACCTCGCGGTCGACCTGCCGGATGCCCAGCTCGGTCAGCCGCACGCCCGGCGGGATGGCGAACAGGATGGTCGCCACGACGCCCGGCACGACGCCCACGCCGAAGAAGAAGACGGCGGGGATGAGGTAGACGAACACCGGCAGCGTCTGCATGAAGTCGAGCACCGGCCGGACCGTCATGCTCACCGCCCGGGAGCGGGCCGCCAGGATCCCGAGGGGGATCCCGATCGCCGCGGCGATGACCGCGGCCACGAGCACCAGCGCGAGGGTCTGCATGGTCTCGACCCACAGCTCCAGCGAGACTACCAGCAGGAACGCCAGGACGGTGTAGAGCGCCAGCCACGGGCCGCGCAGCACCAGGGCGAGCACCGTGAAGACCACGATCCACACCACCGGCGGCGGGGAGACCAGCACGTCGGTGAGCCCGTCCACGAGGACCTGCATGACGTTCGAGATGGCGTCGAACAGCCACGGGACGGTGGCGAGCAGCCAGTCGATGAGGTCGGCGACCCACTGGCCGAGCGGGATGTGCGGGATCACGGGCGCCTCCCCCGGACCGGGACGGCCGACAGCGCGTCGAGCACCGCGGCCCGCGGGACGACGCCGAGCAGCCGCCCGTCGTCGTCGACGACGCCGAGCGGCACGGGGTGCCGCCCGACCAGGTGCACGAACTCGACGACCGGGCGGTCGGCCGCGATGGTCGCGTGGTCGGGGACCAGCTCGCGCGGGCCGAGGGCGGACCGGCCCTCCTGCACCGCGCGGGCGAGCAGGTCGTCGCGGGCGACGCCGGCGATCCGCCCGCCGTCGTCGAGGACGTAGACGCCGTTGGCCTCGGCCGCACCCAGCGCCTTGAGCACGTCGCCGGGCGCGTCGCCGAGCCGGGCGGTCAGCCGGGGCTCGCGGAGCAGGTCGCCCGCGGTGAGCACCCGGGTCCGGTCGACGTCGGAGGTGAAGTCGGCGACGTAGTCGTCGGCGGGCGCGGAGATGATCTCCGGCCCGGTGCCGAGCTGCACCGTCCGCCCGTCCTTGAGCATGAGGATCCGGTCGCCCAGCCGCATGGCCTCGTTGAGGTCGTGGGTGATGAACACGATGGTCTTCGCCAGCTCCGCCTGCAGCTGCTCCAGCAGGTCCTGCATGTCGCGGCGGATCAGCGGGTCCAGCGCGGAGAACGGCTCGTCCATGAGCAGCACCTCCGAGTCCGCGGCCAGCGCGCGGGCCAGGCCCACGCGCTGGCGCATGCCGCCGGACAGCTCGTCGGGCCGGGCGTCGGCCCGTTCCAGCAACCCCACCGTCCCCAGCGCCCAGTCCGCCCGCTCGCGCTGCTCGGCCGCGCTCGCGCCGCGGACCTTGAGCGCGTAGGCGGCGTTCTCGCGGACCGTGCGGTGCGGCATCAGCGCGAAGTGCTGGAAGACCATGCTGATCTTCTCGTTGCGGACCGCGCGCAGCTGCGCGTCGTCGAGCGCCCGCAGGTCCCGGCCCTCGACCTCGACGGTGCCGGCGCTGGGCTCGATGAGCCGGTTGAGCAGGCGGACCAGCGTGGACTTGCCCGAGCCCGACAACCCCATGACGACGAAGAGCTCCCCGCGCTCGACGGCGAAGCTGACGTCGTGGACGGCGAGCGTCGCCCCGGTGCGGCGTTGGATCTCGTCGCGCCCGAGCCCCTCCCCGGCCAGCCGCAGGGCCTCCTGCTCCCGCGCCCCGAAGACCTTGGTCAGGCCCGAGACGCGCAGCACCGGCGCGGTCACGTCAGCCGATCCACTCGTCGATCTGGTCGCCGTGGGCGTCGACCCACTCGCGCGCCACCGTGGCCACGTCCTCACCGTCGACGTCGACCTGCTTCTGCATCTCCTCCATCTCCTCGACCGAGATGCGGAAGTTCGTCAGCAGCTCGACGAAGCCCGGGGCCTGGTCCCGCAGCTCGTCGCTGGCGGCGATGTTGGCGCTGTAGGAGGGCATCGCGCAGGCGCCGTTCCCCTCGGTGAGGCAGCCCTCGGTGTAGGGCGTGGGCTCCTCGAGCTGCACCATGTCGTACTGCGCGAAGACCGCGTGCGGGTGGTACAGGTACAGCACGATCGGCTCCTCGCGGCTGTAGCTGTTCTCCAGCTGGGCGAGCTCGGCCGCCTCGCTGGAGACGACGTGCTCCAGCTCGATGCCGTAGCCCTGGAGCCGCTTGGCGTTCTGCTCGGTGGTGATGTAGCCGGGGTCGGCGTCGTAGAACTTGCCGCCGAGCTCCTCGGCGTAGTCGTTGAGCTGGGTGACGCTGGTCAGCCCCTCCAGCGGCCCGCCCGGCTCGACGGCGTAGGCCGGCACGAACCAGCCCTGCGCGGCGTCGCCGTAGGTCTCCGAGACGATCTCGACCCGGTCGGCGGCCGAGTCGGCCAGCTCCTGCTGGTTGGGCAGGGCCACCTCGGTGAGCAGGTCGATGTCACCGCGCGCGGCGCCGGCCCAGGCGGCGGCCGGGTCGAGCTGGGTGGTCGCCAGCGAGGCGACGCCGAGGTCGGGGTTGTCGGCGGCGATCTCGCCCAGGATGCCGTTGGTCAGGCCGGCGGCGGTCCAGCTGAACTGGGCGGTCTGGACGGTGATGCCGTCGCCACCGCCGCTGCCAGTGCCACTGCCACTGCCGCCCGAGCCCGCCTCCTCGCTCGTGCACCCGGCGAGGGCTGCGGTCAGCAGGGCGGTGAGCACCACGGCGGAGGTGCGGGGGCGGAGGGGAGTGTGCTGCATGGGGTCCTCTTCCTGGGGACGTGGGCCCTGACGGGCCGCAGCAGGTGTGGGCACAGTACGAGGCGCAGGCCCCCTGGAGGAGCCTGCGCCTCGTACCGCGGTCGGTCGGGGAGGGCGGCGGCCGGGGTCAGACGGCGGCGGGCCCGACCGGGGCGTCGCCCCGGAGGGTGATGCGGTGCATGACACGGCGCTGGTCGCCGTAGTCGCGGTTGGCGTAGTGCACCGTCGACCGGTTGTCCCACATCACGACGTCACCGACGGACCAGCGGTGCCGCACGACGTGCTCCGGCTTGGTGATGTGCGCGTAGAACAGGTCGAGCAGGTACCGGCTCTCGGCGTCGGACACGCCCTCGATGTGCGAGACGAAGCCGGGGTTGACGAACAGCCCCTTGCGGCCGGTCTCGGGGTGCACGCGCACGACCGGGTGCGCGACGGGGACGAGGGCGCGGTACTCCTCGCCCTCCCACTTCGTGCGCTCCTCGCGCTGGGCGATGTAGTAGCCGAACTCGCGGGTGCCGTCGTGCACGGCGACGAGCTGGTCGGCCAGGAGCTGCAGCGGCTCGGACAGCGAGCGGTAGGCCAGCTCCAGGTCGGCCCACTGGGTGTCGCCGCCGGTCGGCGGGAGGACGACGGCCCGCAGGACCGATCCCAGCGGCGGCCGGCGCACGAAGGTGACGTCGGTGTGCCAGACGTCGGCGAAGCCGCCGGTCGCGCTGTCGAGCGCGTAGATCTCCGGGTGCTCCTCGTCGACGCCCGGGACGACCGGGTGCGACTCGGTGACCTCGCCGAGGCGGCGGCCGAGGGCGATCTGGCCGTTGGGGTGCAGGTCGTGCTGGCCGGCGAAGAACAGCACCTTGTACTCGGCGAGCGCGGCCCGGATCGCCCGGACCTGCTCGTCGGTGGCACGGGCGAGGTCGACGCCGTGGACCCGGGCGCCGATGGTCGGCTCCAGGCGCTCGAGGTCGAGGACGCCGCCGTCGAGGTCGGCGGGCGTGGTCGGGGCAGCAGCGAGCAGGGTCATGCGAGGTCTCCAGGGATGGGTGCGGACGAGCGGACGGGGCCGAGGACCGGGGACGGGACTCAGGCCCGACAGAGCGCGCTCGCGCACCGCAGCAGGTCGACGTGCCGGCGCTCGACGAGCGCAATCCGCACAATCCCGACCGACTGCATGGGGATTACCGTAGCGGGTGTTCCCGCCTCCTGACGACGAGGGGTCCCGCCGTGTCCGTGCCCGGCTCGCTGTTCATCGACGGGACGTGGCAGGACGCCCGCTCCGGCCGCGTCCTGCGGGTCCTCGACCCGTTCGACGGGTCGCTCGTGGTGGCGCACGACGCCGCCGCGCCCGGCGACGTCGACCGCGCGGTCGCGGCGGCGCGGGCGGCGTTCGAGTCCGGGAAGTGGTCCGGCCTGCCCGCGGCCGAGCGCGCGGACCTGCTGCACCGCACCGCGGACCTGCTGGTCCGCGACCGCGAGCACGTCGCGCTGCTGGAGACGCGCGACACCGGCAAGACCCTGCGCGAGAGCCGGGCCGACGTCGACGACGTGGTCGCGGTGCTGCGGTACTACGCCGGGCTGGCGGTCGTCGACGTCTCGCGGGTGGTCGACGCGGGCCCGGGCGTCGACAGCCGGGTCGTCGCCGAGCCCGCCGGCGTGTGCGCGCTGGTCACGCCGTGGAACTACCCGCTGCTCGAGATCTCCTGGAAGCTCGCCCCCGCGCTCGCGGCCGGCTGCACGGCGGTGGTCAAGCCCAGCGAGCTCACGCCGCTGACCACCGCGCACCTGCTGTCCCTGCTGGCCGAGGCGGGTCTCCCCTCGGGGGTGGCCAACCTGGTGCTCGGCGACGGGCAGGTCGGGGCGGCGCTGGTCGCGCACCCCGGCGTCGACCTGGTCAGCTTCACCGGCGGCACCGCCACCGGCCGCGCCGTCCTGCGCGCCGCCGCGGACACCGTGAAGCGGGTGCACTGCGAGCTCGGCGGCAAGAACCCGAACGTCGTCTTCCCCGACGTCGACGTGGACGTCGCGGTCGACAACGCCCTGTACGCGGCGTTCCTGCACGCGGGGCAGGTCTGCTCGGCCGGCTCGCGGCTGATCGTGCACGCCGACGTGCACGACGCCGTCGTGGCCGGCCTGGTCGCCGGCGCGGAGGCGATCCGGCTCGGCGACGGGCGGGACGAGCGCACCCAGTCGGGCCCGTTGATCTCGGCGGCGCAGCGGGCGAGGACCGAGGAGATGGTCGCCGCGGCCCTGGCCGACGGCGCGGTCCTGGCTGCCGGCGGACGCCGTCCGGAGGACCCCGCGCTGCGGGACGGCTACTTCTACCGGCCGACGGTGCTGACCGGGTGCCGGCGGGACACGGCCGTCGTCCGCGAGGAGGTCTTCGGCCCGGTCCTCACCGTGGAGACCTTCACCGACGAGCAGGAGGCGGTCGCGCTGGCCAACGACACCGTGTACGGCCTGGCCGGTGCGGTGTGGACCGGCGACGACGAGCGCGCCGAGCGGGTGGCCGCCGCCCTGCGCTGCGGCACGGTGTGGATCAACGACTACCACCCGTACGTCCCCGGGGCGGAGTGGGGCGGGCGCGGGCAGTCCGGCGTCGGGCGGGAGCTCGGGCCCACCGGGCTGGCCGAGTACCGCGAGCTCAAGCACGTGTGGCGGCGGCCGTCGCCGGGCCGCAGCGGCTGGCTCGACTGAGCTCCGCCCGTCGGGCCGGGCGGGTCAGCGGGCGGGCACCAGCTCGGCGACCAGCGCGCGGACCCGCCGCTCGATCTCGTCGCGGATGGGCCGCACGGCCTCGACGCCCCTGCCGGCCGGGTCCTCGAGCTCCCAGTCGAGGTAGCGCTTGCCGGGGAAGACCGGGCAGGCGTCGCCGCAGCCCATGGTGACGACGACGTCGGAGGCCTCGACCGCCTCGGTGGTGAGCACCCTCGGCCGCTGGGCGGTGACGTCGATGCCGACCTCGGCCATGGCCTCGACGGCCGCGGGGTTGACCCGGTCGGCGGGCAGGGAGCCGGCCGAGCGCACCTCGACGGCGTCCCCGGCGAGGTGGCGCAGCCAGCCGGCGGCCATCTGGGAGCGGCCGGCGTTGTGCACGCAGACGAACAGGACGCTGGGGCGGGCGGTCACGGGACCACCGTCGCAGACGGGGGCTTGACCGCCCGCACGATCGCGCCGTGCAGGCCGGGCGCGACCTCGTGCGTGAAGGTGACCGAGGCGTCGGCGAAGCCGGCCGCGGCCAGTCCGTCGAGGTACTCGGACCGGGACAGGGCGCCGGCGATGCAGCCGACGTGGGAGCCGCGCTCGGCGCGCTCGGCCGGGGTCACGGAGTCCTCGGCGACGACGTCGGAGATGCCGATGCGCCCGCCGGGGGCGAGCACGCGGAAGGTCTCGGCGAGCACCGCGGGCTTGTCGGTCGACAGGTTCACGACGCAGTTGGAGATGACGACGTCGACGCTCGCGTCCGCGAGCGGGAGGTCCTCGATCGTGCCCTCGCGGAACTCCACGTTCGTCGCGCCGGCCTCCGCCGCGTTGGCGCGGGCGAGGTCGAGCATCTCGTCGGTCATGTCGACGCCGTACGCGAAACCCGTGGGGCCGACGCGGCGGGCCGAGAGCAGCACGTCGATGCCCCCGCCGGAGCCCAGGTCGAGCACCCGCTCCCCCTCGTGCAGGTCGGCGACGGCGACCGGGTTGCCGCAGCCGAGCGACGCCAGCACGGCCTCGTCGGGGAGCCCCGCGGTGGCCGCGGCGTCGTACAGGCCGGCGCCGAAGCGCCCGTCGTCCCCGGCCGCCGGACCGCAACAGCCGCCGACCTCCTGGGCGGCCGCGGCGTAGCGCGCCCGGACCTGCTCCCGCAGGTCCGCCTCGGTCCCGGTCATGACCCCTCCATGCATCGATGGACGTCGATGGCAGGACGGTGCCACAGACATCGACGCTTGTCGATATCGACGTCCGTGGATGTCCGGTGCGACACTGGCGCCGTGACGACGTCGCTGCCGCTCGCCCAGGGGACCGACGCGTGCTGCGCGCCGCTGGTCCGCGCCCCCCTGAGCGCCGCCGACGCCGCCACGCTGGCCGGCACGCTCAAGGCGATCGCCGACCCGGCGCGGCTCCGGCTGCTGTCGCTGGTGGCCGCCCACGCCGGCGGGGAGGCCTGTGTCTGCGACCTCGTCGAGCCCCTCGGCCTGTCCCAGCCGACGGTGTCGCACCACCTCCGGGTCCTCGTCGACGCCGGCCTGCTCACCCGCGAGAAGCGCGGCGTCTGGGCCTACTACGCGCTCGTGCCCGGGGCCCTGGACTCCCTCGCCGCGGTCCTCACCACCGCCGCGTCCTGAGTCCGCGCCCCGGCAGTCATCGACGTCCGGGGATCCGGCGGGCAGCATCGGGTCATGGACGAGCAGTCGGTCCGGGCCGCGCTGGAGCACTACGTCCGCCACAGCGCGGCGGGCGACGAGGACCGCGCCAGCGAGATCTACCACGAGGACGCCGTCCTCGAGTTCCCGCAGTCCGGTGAGCGGTTCGAGGGCGTGGCGAACTTCCGGGAGTGGCGCCGGGAGTACCCGGCACGGGTCGACCTCGAGATCGTCCGTGTGCGGGGGCGGGACGACTTCTGGGTGGTGGAGGTGCGCGCCCGGTACGACGGTGGCCCCTGGATGTACGGACCGGCCGTCTACGAGTTCCGGGGAGACCGGGTGGCCCGCGAGACGATCTACGTCGGCGAGGCCTGGGAGGCGCCCGGGTGGCGGGCGCGGTGGCGGGCGGCACCCTGATCCGGGAGTGGCCCGACTCACGGGCTGACCTGCGGGGACGTCTCGCGCAGGGGCATCGGCGGGGGCGCCGCGGTGTTGTACCCGTCGATGACCGCGCCTGCCCTGCTCGAGGCCCCCTCCCCCACCCGCCTGTGGACGCCGAGGCGCGTCCTCGTCACCCGCTCGGCCGCCGAGCGCCCGCACGGGCAGCGCGTCCTGCGCCGCCTCGAAGCCGCCGGCGTCGGCGCGATCGACCTGCTGCCCGGCGACCGGCTGCCCTCGCTGCGCGGTGACGACGACCGCGCGGCGTTCATGGCCGCCAAGGACACGATGGCGCTGGTCGTGCCGCCGCCGTCCAAGCGCCGGCTGCAGCCCATCCCACCGTCGGCGGACTTCCGGCTCGACCTGGCCGAGGGCTGCCCCGCGCACTGCCAGTACTGCTACCTCGCCGGGTCGCTGTCCGGCCCGGCGATCACCCGCGTCTGGGCCGACCTCGACGAGGTGCTCGAGGGCCTCGACGAGTACGTCGGCCGGGGCCGGATCACCTCCGGCACGCTCGAGCGCGGCGGCGAGGGGACGACGTTCGAGGCGTCCTGCTACACCGACCCGCTCGCGATCGAGCACCTCACCGGCGGCCTGGCCCGCATGGTCGAGCACTTCGGCACCCACGCGTGGCCGGGTCCCGTGCAGCTGCGGGCGACCACCAAGTTCGACGACGTCGCCGGGCTGCTGGACCTGCCGCACGGCGGGCGCACCCGGCTCCGGTTCAGCCTCAACGCCGCCTCCGTCGCCCGCCGGTTCGAGGGCGCCACGGCCCGGGTCGGGGCGCGCATCGCCGCTCTGGCCGCCGTCGCCCGCGCCGGCTACCCGGTCGGCCTGACCATCGCGCCGATCATGCCGGTGGACGGCTGGCGCGAGGAGTACGGCGCCCTGCTCGACGCCGTCGCCGCGGCCCTGCCGGCGGACGCCGACCTCACCGTCGAGTGCATCACCCACCGGTTCACGCCGGGCAGCAAGGAGACGCTGCTCGACTGGTACCCGCGGACGAAGCTCGAGATGGACGAGTCGACGCGCACGCTCAAGCGCGGGAGGTTCGGCTCGGTCAAGCACGTCTACCCGAGGGAGACGATGGCCGAGCTGCGCCCCTGGTTCGAGGCCGCCGTCGCCGACCGGTTCCCCCGGGCCCGCTTCCTCTACTGGACCTGAGCCCCGGCGGAGGGAGCTGTCCGCACGTCCCTGACGCCAGGACCTGCGGACAGCTCCCGGTGCGCGTCAGGCGGCCGGGATGAGGCCGTTCGGGTCGAGCACGTACTTCTTCGCCGCGCCCTGGTCGAACTCCTGGTAGCCGCGCGGCGCCTCCTCGAGCGGGATCACCGTCGCGTTGACCGCCTTCGCGATCTGCACCCTGTCGTGCAGGATCGCCATCATCAGCTGGCGGTGGTAGCGCATGACCGGGCACTGGCCGGTGGTGAACGCGTGCGACTTCGCCCAGCCCAGGCCCAGCCGGATCGACAGCGACCCCTCCTTGGCCGCGTCGTCGACCGCCCCCGGGTCGCCGGTCACGTACAGGCCCGGGATGCCCAGCGCGCCGCCGGCCCGCGTGATGTCCATCAGCGAGTTGAGGACCGTGGCCGGCGCCTCGCGGGAGGCGTCCGAGCCGTGCCCGCGCGCCTCGAAGCCGACGGCGTCGACGCCGCAGTCCACCTCGGGCGTGCCGAGGATCTGGTCGATCTGGTCCTTCGGGTCGCCCTGGGAGACGTCGACGGTCTCGCAGCCGAAGCTGCGGGCCTGGGCCAGCCGGTCGGCGTTGAGGTCGCCGACGATGACGACGGCGGCACCGAGCAGCTGCGCCGAGGCGGCCGCCGCGAGCCCCACCGGGCCGGCGCCCGCGATGTAGACCGTCGAGCCGGTGCCCACGCCGGCGGTGACGCAGCCGTGGTAGCCGGTCGGGAAGATGTCCGACAGCATCGTCAGGTCGCGGATCTTCGCCAGCGCCTGGTCCCGGTCGGGGAACTTCAGGCAGTTCCAGTCCGCGTAGGGGACCATCACGTACTCGGCCTGCCCGCCGGTCCAGCCGCCCATGTCCACGTAGCCGTAGGCGGAGCCGGGGCGGTCGGGGTTGACGTTCAGGCAGATGCCGGTCTTGCCCTCCTTGCAGTTGCGACAGCGGCCGCAGGCGATGTTGAAGGGCACGCTGACGATGTCGCCGACCTCGAGGAACTCGACGTCGGGCCCCTTCTCCACGATCTCGCCGGTGATCTCGTGGCCGAGGACGAGCCGCTCGGGCGCCGTCGTCCGGCCGCGGACCATGTGCTGGTCGCTGCCGCAGATGTTGGTGGCGACCGTCCGCAGGATGACCCCGTGCGGCGTCTTGCGGCCGACGTTGGCCGGGTTGACCCCGGGTCCCTCCTTGAGCTCGAGCCCCGGGTAGTCCAGGTCCGCGACCTCGACCTTGCCCGGACCCATGTACATGACCGCCTTGTTCGCCACGGACGTGCCTCCTCTCGGCAGCCGGCACGGCGCTGTGCCGGACACCGTCTCCGTCGCCGCGCCGGCCGGCGCAGCCCTGGTGCCGCTCCCCTCGCCAGGACGGGACTCCTGGTCTCGGGGTCCGGCGGGGACAGAGTGTGGCCCGGGTCACGGGACGGTCTCGGCGGCGACACCGACCCCTGCCCGGGCCACGGCACGTTGCGACGTACCGTCGCCGGTCGTGCTCGTACTGCTCCCGCCCTCGGAGACCAAGTCCCCGGACGGCGACGGCGCCCCGCTCGACCTGACCGCCCTCTCCACGCCGGAGCTCACCCCGCTGCGCGCGCGGCTGGTCGAGGCGCTGGTCCGGCTGGCCGCCGACCCGCCCGCCGCCCGCGCCGCGCTGGGCCTGTCCCCCGGCCAGGACGCCGAACTGGCCCGCAACGCCGCGCTGTGCACCAGTCCCACCAGGCCCGCGCTCGAGCGCTACACCGGCGTCCTCTACGACGCCCTCGCCGTCCGCACCCTGACGCGCGGGCAGCGGGCCCGGGCCGACCGCCGGCTCGCCGTCGGGTCGGCGCTGTTCGGCCTGGTCCGCGCCACCGACGCCATCCCGGCCTACCGGCTGTCCGCCGGCTCCGCGCTCCCCGGGCTGCCCACCCTGCGCACCCTGTGGCGCCCGGTCCTCGGCCCGGTGCTCGCGGACTCCGGTGAGCTCGTCGTCGACCTGCGCAGCGGGGCCTACCAGGCGCTGGCCCCCGTCCCGGGCGCGGTCACCGTCGACGTCCTGAGCGAGCGGGCCGACGGCAGCCGGACCGTGGTCAGCCACGCCAACAAGGCCCACAAGGGCCGGGTGGCCCGCCTGCTGGCCACGACGGCGGCGGAGCCGGACGACGCCGGACGGGTGCGGACGCTGTTGCGGCGGGCCGGGTTGCACGTGGAACACGACGGCGCCGACGCGCTCACCCTGGTCCTGCCCGCGGCGGCATGACTCGCGCGCCGTCACGCCCTGTCACGGCGGAGGACTTGTCCCGTGATCCCTGTTGGCCGCATCGGGCGTCGCTTACGATGTACGCGGCGTGCGGACCCAGAACCGGCCGGACCGCCGGTGTACGAGGAGTCGGCCGCGAGCCGGGCGAAGGGTTTCGGTGGACGACACGTCTGGGCTCCTCGGGGAGCCGCACGTCCCGGGTCTGCGCGACGCCGCCGAACTGCTCAAGGCCGACCGCCCACGCACCGAGGCCGCGCGCCGGTTGCGGCTGCATGACGCCAGCGTCGTCCTCGACCGCCTCGCCGAGCTCGCCGCCCGGCTGGTCGGCGCCCCGGTCGCCCAGCTGTCCCTCCTCGACGACGTCCAGGTGGTCGTCAGCGGCGCCGGGCTGCCGCCGGGCACGGTCGGCAGCGAGGTCCCGCTCGAGACGACCGCCTGCGCCGTCGCCGCCGCCGACCGCGCGCCCCTCGTCGTGCCCGACGCCCACGCCGAGCCCCGCGCGGCCGAGCTGCCGCAGGTGGTCGCCGGGGCCGTGGGCGCCTACCTCGGCGTCCCGCTGGTCGACTCCGCCGGCCACACGGTCGGCGTCCTGTGCGTCGTCGCCCCCGCCCCGCGGTCGTGGTCGGACACCGACGTCGCCACCCTGCGCCAGCTCGCCGCGGCCGCCGTCACGGAGCTGGAGCTCGCGGCGCTGCGCACCGAGTACGAGAGCGACCGGCTGCGCTGGGGCCTGGCCATCGACGCCGCCGGGATCGGCACGTTCGACTGGGACCTGGTCACCGGGGAGCTGACCTGGGACGCGCGGCTGGTCGAGATGTTCGGGTACGCGCCCGAGGAGTTCGGCGGCACCATCGAGGACTTCAACGCGCGGGTCCACCCCGACGACCTGCCGCGGGTCACGGACGCGTTGCAGGCCAGCATCGACAGCCGCGGCGACTACGAGGCCGAGTACCGCGTGGTCTGGCCGGGCGGCGAGACCCGCTGGGTGCAGGCCCGCGGTCGCACGCTGGCCGACGAGCGCGGCGCGGCGACCCGCGTGCTCGGCGCCGCCTACGACACCACCGCCGAGCGGGCCGCGGGCATGCGGGTCACCCGCGTGCTCGAGGCCATGCCGGCCGGCTTCTACTCCCTGGACCGCGAGTGGCGGTTCACGCACGTCAACGCCGAGGCCGAGCGGTTGCTGGGCCGCAGCCGCGAGGAGCTGATCGGCCAGGAGCTGTGGACGGCGTTCCCGGCCGCGGTCGCCAGCGCGTTCGAGGAGAACTACCGCGCCGCCGTGCGCACCGGGACGCCGGTGCAGTTCGACGCGCACTACCCGGCGCCGCTCAACGGCTGGTACGAGCTGCGCGCCTGGCCCAGCCCCGAGGGACTGTCGGTCTACTTCCTCGAGGTCACCGAGCGCCGCCGCGTGCAGGACCGCGCCGAGCGCGCCGCCCAGCGGCTGGCCCTGCTGGCCCAGGTCAGCGCCGAGCTCGCCGGCGCGCTCGACGCCCAGACCGCGACCGGGCACCTGCCGCGGCTGGTGGTCCCGGCGCTGGCCGACTGGTGCATCGTCACCGTCGTCGACCCCGACGGCCGCCCGCGCGACGTCGGGCACTGGCACGCCGTCCCCTCGCAGCGCGCCCTGGTGGAGCGCTACGCCGCGGTCCGGCTCGACGCGATGCCGGCGACCGCGCCGCTGATGCGCGCCCTGCTCACCGGCGAGCCGGTGATGGAGCGCGGCGAGGCCGTGCGCGACCTGCTCACCGAGGGCGACGCCCGCGACCTGCTGACCGCGCTGGCCCCCGAGTCGGCGATCGCGATCCCGCTGCGCGGCCGCGACCGCACGCTCGGCGTCATGACGCTGTACTGGCGGGCGGGCTGGACGCCGCGCGACGAGGACCTGGCCACCGCCCAGGACGTCGCCGACCGGGCCGGCCTGGCGCTGGACAACGCCCGCCTCTACGGCCAGCAGCGGGCGCTCGCCGAGGGGCTGCAGCGCAGCCTGCTCACCGAGCCGCCCGAGCCCGACCACGCCCAGATCGCCGTCCGCTACCTGCCGGCCGCCGAGGCCGCGCGGGTCGGCGGGGACTGGTACGACGCGTTCCTGCAGCCCGGCGGCGCGACGATGCTGGTCATCGGCGACGTCGTCGGCCACGACACCGAGGCCGCGGCCGCGATGGGGCAGCTGCGGGCCCTGCTGCGGGGCATCGCCACCTACAGCGACGCCGGCCCCGGCGAGGTGCTGCGCGGCCTGGACGCCTCGATGGCCGTGCTGCAGACCCGCGTCCTCGCCACCGCCACCGTGGCCCGCTTCGAGCAGACCCAGGACGAGCGGGAGCGTGGCGTCACCCGGATGCGCTGGGCCAACGCCGGGCACCTGCCGCCGCTGGTCATCAACCCCGACGGCAGCGTGGCCGAGCTGGCCACCTGGCGCGGCGACCTGCTGCTCGGCGTCGACCCGGACGCCCGCCGCGAGGAGTCGGTGGTCACCCTCGACCGTGGCGCCACCGTGCTGCTGTTCACCGACGGGCTCATCGAACGCCGCGACGCCGACCTCGACGCCGGCATGGCCCGGCTGCGCGAGGCGCTGCGGGAGCTCGCCGGGCAGCGGCTGGACGACCTGCTCGACGAGGTGCTGTACCGGCTGGTGGACGGCCGGCCCGAGGACGACGTCGCGCTCGTCGCGGTCCGGCTGCACCCGCAGGACCGGCCGCGCCCACCCGACGCCGGCCCCAACCGGGTGCCCGACGTCGTCCCCGAGGACCCGGCGAGCCCGACGCTGCGCTGAGCACTCCGGCGAGGCCGAGCACTCCGGCGAGGCTGTGCACTCCGGCGGGCCCTCGGCGGTCCGGAGGGCCCGCCGGCCCCGCGCTCGTCCCGCGCAGGCCCGGCGCCGGATCCGGTCAGGAATCGAGAAGCCCCCGGCACCCGCCCCTCCCTAGCGTCGGTGGCACACGACCCCGCAGAGCACCGAGGGAGCTGGAGATGCCCACGGAGGACGTCGAGCAGGAGTCCACCGGCTTCACCGCCGAGGAGCGCGCCGCGATGAAGGAGCGCGCCGCCGAGCTGCGCGCCGAGGGGAGGAGGGGCGCGAAGCGGGCCGACGGCCTGCAGGCCGTCCTGGACCGGATCGCGGCCATGGACCCCGGGGACCGGGCGCTCGCCGAGCGGGTGCACGTGGTGGTCACCACGCACGCCCCTCACCTGGCCCCCAGGACCTGGTACGGCATGCCCGCCTACGCCGACGCGGACGGCAAGGTCGTCGTCTTCTTCCAGGACGCCGGCAAGTTCGGCTCCCGCTACGCGACCCTCGGCTTCAACGACCCCGCGAGGCTCGACGACGGCGACCTCTGGCCGGTGTCGTTCGCGCTGACGGGCTGGAGTCCCGAGGTGGAGGAGCGGGTCACCGCGCTGGTGCGGACCGCCACCGCCTGACCGGGTCCGTCACTCCCGCTGCCTGTCCCGGCGGACGGTCACCTTCCGGCCCTTGACCGTGCTGGCGCGCAGCGCGGTGACGACCTCCTCGGCGGCGGCGGCGGGCACCTCGACCAGGCTGAACCGCTCGGCGATCTCGATCGCGCCGACGTCGCGGCCGCGCAGCCCGGTCTCCCCCGCGATCGCGCCGACCAGGTCGCCCGGGCGGACGCCGGCGCTGCGGCCGGCGCCGATGAACACCCGCTCGGTGTCCCCGCCGCCCGACCGGGAGCGCGGCGGGCGGCCCTGGCCCCGGTCACCGCGGTCGCCGTCCCGCCGCGGGCGCTCCGGGCGCAGGGTGACCTCGGGGATCTCCTCGTCGTCGTCCGGGCCGGTGGTGGCCTCGTGGGCGAGCTTGACCGCCGCCAGGGCCACCTCCACGACGTCGAACTCGTCGGTGAGGGTCTCGACGACGGCGCGGAACCGCTCGAGGTCGTCGCCAAGCAGGCTCTCCCGCAGCGCGGCGCGGGTCAGCTCCAGCCGGCGGGCCCGCAGGTCGGCGACCGTGGGGACGCGTTCCACGTGGATCGGCGCGCCGGTGACCCGCTCGATCGTCTTGAGCATCCGGTGGGCCCGCGGCTCGACCAGCGTGATCGCCACGCCCTCGCGGCCGGCGCGGCCGACCCGGCCGATGCGGTGCACGTAGGTCTCCGCCGCGGCCGGGACGTCGTAGTTGACGACGTGGGTGAGCTGCTCGACGTCCAGCCCGCGGGCGGCGACGTCGGTGGCCACCAGCAGCTCCGCGGTGCCCGACCGCAGCCGGCCCATCACCCGGTCCCGCTGCTCCTGGCTCATCCCGCCGTGCAGCGCCTCGGCGCGGTAGCCGCGGCCGTTGAGCGTCTCGGTGAGGTCGTCGACCTCGTCGCGGGTGCGGCAGAAGACGATGGCCGCCGTCGGGCTCTCGACGTCGAGGACCCGGCCCAGCGCCGCCGGCTTGGCCGCCCGGGCGACGACGAACGCCGTCTGCCGGACCCGCGGCGCCTCACCCGCCACCGGCACCTCGCGGGCGACCTGGATGCGCAGGGGGTCGCGCAGGTGGCGGCGGGCCATGCTGTCGAGCCGGCGCGGCATCGTGGCGCTGAAGAGCACCGTCTGCCGCTCCTCGGGCACCTCGTCCAGCAGCGCCTCGAGGTCCTCGGCGAAGCCCATGTCGAGCATCTCGTCGGCCTCGTCGAGCACCACGGTGGCGACGCCGCCCAGGTGCAGGCTGCCCCGCTGCAGCAGGTCCAGCGCCCGCCCGGGGGTGGCGACGACGACGTCCACCCCGGCCTCCAGCGCCCGCAGCTGCCGCGGGATCGGCTGGCCGCCGTAGACCGGCACCACCCGGGCGCCGAGGTCGCGGCCGTAGCGGTGCAGCGCCTCCGACACCTGGATGGCCAGCTCGCGGGTGGGCACCAGGACCAGGGCCAGCGGGTCGCCGCCGGGGCGGTCGTCGGGCAGCCGCTGGAGCACCGGCAGCGCGTAGGCGGCGGTCTTGCCGGTGCCGGTGGCGGCCTGGCCGAGCAGGTCGCGGCCGGCGACCATCGGCGGCACCGCCTCGCGCTGGATCGGGGTCGGCTCCTCGTAGCCGAGGCGCGACAGCGCCGCCAGGAGCTCCGGCCGCAGGCCGAGGTCGGCGAAGGTCCCGCCGTCGGGGGCAACCGTCTCGTCGGCCTGCTGCTGGGTGTCCTCGCCGTCCACCCGCCCAGTGTCCGGCACGGTGGCCCACCCCCGGCACGGCACCCCGGCGTGGCACCCTCCCCCGGTGACCCCCGCACCCGCCGTCGACGACGACCTCTGCCTGCTCCCGGCCACCGAGCTGGCCGCGCTCGTGCGCGGGAAGGAGGTCTCGGCGCGCGAGCTGCTGGAGGCGCACCTGGCGCGCATCGAGCGGATCGACCCGCAGGTCAACGCGATCGTCACCCTGGACGCCGAGGGCGCCCGGGCCGCGGCCGACGCCGCCGACGCCGCGCTGGCGGCCGGGGAGGAGGTCGGCCCGCTGCACGGCCTGCCGGTGGCGCACAAGGACACCCACGCCACCAGCGGCATGCGGACCACCTGGGGCTCGCCGCTGCACGCGGACACCGTCCCGGCGCGCGACGAGCTCGTCGTCGAGCGGCTGCGCCGGGCCGGCGCGGTCCGGGTGGGCAAGACCAACGTGCCGGAGTTCGCGGCCGGCTCGCACACGTTCAACCCGCTCTTCGGCGCCACGCACAACCCGTGGCGGCGCGGGCTGTCGGCCGGCGGGTCCAGCGGCGGCGCGGCGGCCGCGCTCGCCGCGGGGCTGGTGCCGGTGGCCGAGGGCAGCGACATGGGCGGCTCGCTGCGCAACCCGGCGGCGCTCTGCGGCGTCGTCGGGCTGCGGCCCACGCCCGGGCGGGTGCCGACCTGGCCCGCCGGGCTGGGCTGGGCGACGCTGTCGGTGCAGGGGCCGATGGGCCGCACGGTCGGTGACGTCGCGCTGACGCTGTCGGCGATCGCCGGGCCCGACCCGCGGGTGCCGATCGCGCTGTCCGAGGACGGCGCGTCGTTCGCCGCGCCGCGCCCGGCGGAGCTGCCCGGCCTGCGGGTGGCCTGGACGCCGGACCTCGGCGGGCTGGTGCCGGTCGAGCCGGAGGTCACGGGCGCGCTGGCGGGGGTGCCGCGGCTGCTCGAGGCGCAGGGCGCCGTCGTCGAGGAGGCCTGCCCCGACCTGCGCGAGGCCGACGAGGTGTTCGGCACCCTGCGGGCCTGGCTGTTCGAGGCCACCTACGGCGAGGTGGTGCGCCGCTCGCCGGAGCAGGTGAAGGAGGCCATCCGGCGCAACGCCGCGCGCGGGGCGGCGCTCAGCGGGGCCGACGTCGCCCGGGCCGAGCTCGCGCACACCCGGCTGCACGAGCAGGTGGTCGGCTTCTTCGACCGCTTCGACGTGCTGCTGGCGCCGACCACCCAGGTGCTGCCGTTCCCGGTGGAGCAGGAGTACCCCACCGAGGTCGCGGGCGTGCCGCAGGCGGACTACCTGGGCTGGATGCGCTCCTGCACGCTGGTCTCGGCCACCGGGTGCCCGGCGCTGTCGCTGCCCGGCGGGTACACCGGCGACGGCCTGCCGGTGGGCCTGCAGGTGGTCGCCGCGCCGCGGGCCGACCTGCGCCTGCTGGAGGTGGCCGCCGCGCTCGAGCAGGTGCTCGGGACGCCCCGCCTGCCCGCGCTCTGACGCCGTCTGCGGCTCTCTGGCCCCGGCGCTAGAGAGCCATAGACGAGGGCAGCGACGGCCTCAGCGACGGACCGCCCGGGGTGGCGGCGGGGCGATGGGGGTGTCGGAGGACTCCTCCAGCACGTCGGCGGCCGAGCCGACGATCAGCGGGTCGGGGTCCCCGACGACGTCGCAGTCCTTGTCGTCGTAGTCCAGCCGGCACAGCACGTGCCGCATCGCCTCGAGCCGGGCGCGCTTCTTGTCGTTGCTCTTGATGACCGTCCACGGCGCGTGCTGCGTGTCGGTGTGGAGGAACATCGCCTCCTTCGCCTCGGTGTAGGCGTCCCACTTGCCGAGGCTGGCGAGGTCGGTGGGCGAGAGCTTCCACTGCCGCACCGGGTCGATCTGCCGCACGACGAAGCGGCTGCGCTGCTCCCCGCGGGACACCGAGAACCAGAGCTTGAACAGCAGGATGCCGCTGTCGACGAGCATCCGCTCGAACTCCGGCGCGTCCTGCAGGAACTGCCGGTACTGCTCGTCGGTGCAGTAGCCCATCACCCGCTCGACGCCGGCGCGGTTGTACCAGGACCGGTCGAACATCACGATCTCGCCGGCCGCGGGCAGGTGCTGCACGTAGCGCTGGAAGTACCACTGCGTCTGCTCGCGCTCGGAGGGCTTGTCCAGCGCCACGACGCGCGCCCCGCGCGGGTTGAGGTGCTCGGTGAACCGCTTGATCGTGCCGCCCTTGCCCGCGGCGTCCCGCCCCTCGAAGACGATGACCAGCTTCTGCCCGGTCTCCTTCACCCAGCTCTGCATGTGCAGCAGCTCGATCTGCAGGCGGCGCTTCTCGATCTCGTACTCCCGGCGCTCCATGCGCTCGGTGTAGGGGTAGCCCTCGCGCCAGGTCTCGACCCGCCGCCCCTCGGGGTCGAACAGCTCGCGGTCGTCGTCCCAGTCCTCGTCGCTGTCCTCGTCGGGCAGGGCGTTGAGCCGCCAGCGGCTCAGGTCGAGGACCTCGGCCTCCTTCGGCGCCTCGGTGGTGCCGGGAGGGTCCCCTCCCCGGTCCTGCACGGCCTCGTCCTGCACGGCCTCTTCCTGCGCGGCATCGCGGTCGACGGCGGTGTCGGGCTGCACGGGGTCCCCCTCCCGGGTCGGTCACGTCCGGGACCGGCCGTACCCCACCCTGGACCGGGCACGCCCGGGGCGCGACAGGGCGGGCGCCCCGCTCTCGAGCACGTGCGCGACGGCGTACTCGGCGAGCGCGGCCAGCGCCCGCGCGTCGCGGCCGGGCGCGAGGGCGGGCAGCAGGTGGACCTCGACGACGCCGCCGTCCACCTCGCGGACGGCGACCGGGCAGACGGCGGCCTGCGCGTCGACGGCGGGGGCGAGCGCGAGGGCGCGGAACCGGCCGGGGTCGTCCCCCTCCGCCGGGCCGCCGGGGTGCGCGGTGACCGTGCCCCCGGCGCGCAGCAGGGCCGTGACCCCGGCGCGGACGGCGCCGCTGCCGTCGTCGACCAGCAGCCCGCCGCGGCGGGCGAGCGCGCGCAGCAGCGGGGTGCCGGCCAGCGCGGCGTCGACCACCGGGGTGCCGGGGACGACGGTGGCCAGCGCGAGGACGTCGGTCCAGCCGGCGGCGTTGGCGACGACGAGCCGGGGGCCGCGCGGCCAGGCGAGCGCCGGGTTGACCACCCGCACGCGCAGGCCCCGCGCCAGGAGCAGGTCGGCGGCGGTGCACACCCGCAGCCGCTGCTGCCGGCGCGCGCCGCCCCAGGTCGCGGTGGCGGCGCGGACGGCGGTGCGGGCGAGCACCGGGGTCAACGCGGTGCGGGCGGGGGACGGGGTGCCGTGGTCCACGGGGCCCTCCAGGTTCCGGGACGGGGATCCGCGCGCCAGGGTCGGTGCCCCGGGTGTCCGCCGGGTGACGCCGGTGCGGAGATCCCGCGACGGCCCGGGGAACCCCGCCACGGCCGGGGCCCGGGACCGGCGGTGCGCCGGCCCCGGGCCCCGGGGTGGTGCGCTCAGTCGAACAGCACCGACGTCACGACGTCGTACAGGTGGGTGTTCGGGTAGTAGCCGGTCAGGTCCTCGCTGCCCGGGCCCTCCGCGGTGACGACGGTCGGGACGCCGGTGTGCGCGGTCGTCGTCCAGTCGAGGGCGAAGTCGTGGGCGCCCCCGGTGCCGGCGACGGCGAACGGGCCGTCCTCGCCGGACTCCGTGTCGCCCGCGATCGACGGGTCGAGGGTCCCGCCCGGGCCGCTCTCGTCCTCGGGGTCGACGTCCTCGACGGCGAGCCCACCGGTCTCGTGGTCGCCGGTCACGACCAGCAGCGTGTCCGGGTGCTCGGCCACGTACGCCCGGGCCACCGCGACGGCCGCGTCGAGGGACCGCATGGCCTCGAGCACGCGGGTGCCGTTGTCGTTGTGCGCCATCTCGTCGACGGCCTCCTCCTCGACGAGGAGGAAGAAGCCGTCCTCGTCCTGGGAGAGGACGTCGAGGGCCTTGGTGGTCATGTCGGCGAGCGACACGGCGGGGTCGAACTCGTCGCCCTCGCCCTCGGGCCGCTGCTGGAACATCTCCTCGTTGGCGAACAGCCCGAGCAGCGGGCCGGAGCCGGCGGCGGCGAACTCCTCGGCGGTGCTCACGTACTCGTAGCCCTGCGCCTGCGCCCGCGCGACCAGGTCGCCGTGGGTGCTGCGGGACACCTCCGGGTCCTCCGTGTCGCCGGTGCGCGGCGGGTGGGTGCCCTCGTCGCCGGCGGGCAGCCACCAGTCCTCGCCGCCGCCGAGGACCACCTCGGGCCGGCTGCGCTCCAGGTACTGGCGGGCGATGTCGTCCTGCGCGGCACGGTCGGTGCTGTTGGCGAAGAACGCCGCGGGGCTGGCGTCGGTGACCTGCGCGGTGGTCACGATGCCGCCGGCCAGGCCCGCGTCCTCCACCTGCTGCCCGACGGTCGGCAGCGGCTCGCCGTCGACGTCGACGCTGATCGCCCCGTTGTAGGTCTTCACGCCGGTGGCCCAGGCCGACGCCCCGGCCGCGGAGTCGGTGACCGTGTCCTCCGGGTCCCGCGCGTCGGTGGTCTGCAGGCCGGCGATCGGCAGCGAGTCCATCGCCAGCTGCCCGTCGAAGCCGACCTGGTCGAGCCGGGCGGCCTCGCGGTGGGCGGCGCCCATGCCGTCGCCGGTGATGAAGATGACGCTGCGCGGGTGCCCGTCCGCGTGGCCGCCGCCGTGCCCTCCGCCGCCGTGCGCGGATCCGCCCCCACCGGCGAACGCCCCCGTCAGCGGCAGCAGCGCGAGCGTGCCGCCGGCCACCGCCACCACGGTGGCCGTCCGCAGCCGCCGTCCTGTCCTCGGGTCGGTCATGGTCGTCCTCTCGTCGCCGGGCCCCCGGCGACCGGTCGCACCGCCCGGGGGACGCCCCACCGTGGGACGTGACCCGGGCCACTCGCGCAGGCGGCGCACCACCGGCGTTCCGGGTCGCGGCCGGTCCGGTCGGACCGTGACGGACCGACCCCTCACAGCGACCGCACAGCCGCCTCCCAGCCGCGCCCGGTGGCGGCGCCGGTGGTCAGCGGCGGCGCAGGCCCCGCAGGGTCCGGACGGCGACCAGCAGCTCGGGCAGGTCGTGCCGGTCGCCGGCGGCGATGTCCGCGAGCTGGGCCGCGGCCCGCCGCTGGGCGGGGTCCCAGCCCTCCACCCAGCCCGCGACCAGGGTCGTGGCATCGGGGGAGGCGTCGTTCCCGCTCCCCCGCCCGGCCAGCACCTCGACGGCGAGCTCGGCCTGCTCGGCGGCCAGGTCGTCGCGCAGCGCCGCGCGGGCCATCGACGGCCAGCGCCGGTCCCGGGGCAGCGCCGTCACGAGCTCCCGCAGCGGCACCAGCGCCAGCCGCTCGGCCAGCTCCTCGGTGACCCGCCCGGCCAGCTCGATCGGCGCGCCGGTGCGCTCGGCGACGACGGCCAGGTCGAGGGCCGTCGGCAGCAGCGGCGCGGCCGCCAGCTCGCCCGCCAGCCCGGCCGGCACGCCCGCGGCCTGCAGCCGCCGCGCCCGCTCGGCGTAGGCGGCGGCCTCGTGGCCCAGCAGCCAGCCCGGCAGACCGGCCCGCACCGCCGCCACGGGGCCGGCGAACCGCTCGGTGAGGGCGGCGATCCCCGCCGCGGGGTGCGCGCCGATCTCGGGCAGCCGCAGCAGCCACCGGGCCGCCCGCTCGGCCAGCCGGGTCGCCTCGGTGCGCAGCTCCACCTGCACCGGCGCGGGCACCCGGTTGTCCAGCGGCCGGACGGCGTCCCACAGCCGGTCGACGTCGAACACCGCGCGGGCCACCGCGTGCGCCCGGACGACGGCGGCGAGGTCGAGCCCGCTCTCCTCGGCCAGCCGGAACAGCCCGGTCACGCCGGCGGTGTTGACGGCCCGGTTGGTCAGCGCGGTGGCGATGATCTCCCGGCGCAGCGGGTGGGCCTCGACCGCGTCGGGGAACCGCTCGCGCAGCGGGGCCGGGAAGTACTCGCGCAACAGCCGGGCCAGGGCGGGGTCGTCGGGCAGGTCGGAGCCGAGGACGGCGTCGCCCGCCTCGAGCTTGGCGTAGGCCAGCAGCACCGACAGCTCCGGGCTGGTCAGCGCGTGCCCGTCGCGGCGCCGCTGGGCGAGCGCCCGGTCGTCGGGCAGCGCCTCGACCGTGCGGACCAGCCGCCCCGACCGCTCCAGCGCCCGGATGAACCGCTCGTGCGCGTCGAGCAGGCTGCGCGCGGAGGTCACCTCGACGGCGAGCGCGGCGTTCTGCGCGTGGTTGTCGGTGAGGACGGCCGCCGCGACCTCCTCGGTCATGTCGGCCAGCAGCGCGGCGCGGCCGTCGGCGGCGAGCACGCCGGCCTCCACCACCTCGTTGAGCGCGATCTTGATGTTCACCTCGTGGTCGGAGGTGTCCACGCCCGCGGAGTTGTCGATGGCGTCGGTGTTCACCCGGCCGCCGGCCAGCGCGTACTCCACCCGCCCGCGCTGGGTGAGGCCGAGGTTGCCGCCCTCCCCCACCACGCGCACGCGCAGCTGGGAGCCGTCGACCCGGACGGCGTCGTTGGCCTTGTCGCCGACGTCGAGGTGGCTCTCGGGGGCGGCCTTGACGTAGGTGCCGATGCCGCCGTTGAACAGCAGGTCCACCGGGGCGAGCAGCACCGCGCGGACGAGCTCCACCGGGGAGAGCGTGTCGACGTCGGCGTCGAGGCCGAGCGCGGCCCGCACCGGCTCGCTGACCGGGATCGCCTTGGCCGTCCGCGGCCACACGCCGCCGCCCGCGCTGATCAGCGCGGGGTCGTAGTCGGCCCACGACGAGCGGGGCAGGTCGAACAGCCGCCGGCGCTCGGCGTAGGACGTCGCGGCGTCGGGGGTGGGGTCGACGAACACGTGGCGGTGGTCGAAGGCGGCCACCAGCCGGATGTGCTCCGACAGCAGCATCCCGTTGCCGAAGACGTCGCCGCTCATGTCGCCGATGCCGACGACGGTGAACTCCTGGCTCTGCACGTCGACGCCGAGCTCGCGGAAGTGGCGGGTCACCGACTCCCAGGCGCCGCGGGCGGTGATGCCCATGGCCTTGTGGTCGTAGCCGACCGAGCCGCCGGAGGCGAAGGCGTCGCCGAGCCAGAACCCGCGCTCGAGCGCGACGGCGTTGGCGATGTCGGAGAAGGTCGCCGTCCCCTTGTCCGCGGCGACGACGAGGTAGGCGTCGTCGCCGTCGTGGCGGACCACCCGCTCCGGGGGCACGACCTTCCCGCCCACCAGGTCGTCGGTGAGCGACAGCAGCGCGCCGATGAACAGCCGGTAGCAGGCCTGGCCCTCGGCCAGGACCTCCTCGCGGGAGGCGCCCTCCGGTGGGGGGGTGCGGACGACGAACCCGCCCTTGGCGCCGGTGGGCACGATGACGGTGTTCTTCACCATCTGCGCCTTGACCAGGCCCAGGACCTCGGTGCGCAGGTCCTCGCGGCGGTCGGACCAGCGCAGCCCGCCGCGGGCCACCGCGCCGAACCGCAGGTGCACGCCCATCACCCGCGGGGAGCTGACGAACACCTCGCGGGCCGGGCGCGGCTCGGGCAGGTCGGGGACCGTCCGGCAGTCGAGCTTGATCGCCAGCGGCCCGCCCGCGTAGTAGGTGGTGCGCTGGGTGGCGAGGACGGCGGCCAGCAGGCTGGTGAGCACACGGTCGGCGTCGAGGGTGTCGACCCGGCCGATGGCCTCGCGCAGCGACGCGGCCAGCGCCTCCTGGCGGGTGGCCCGGCCGGCCTCGCGCCCGGGCGAGAACCGGGTCTCGAACAGCGCCACCAGCCGCGCGACGACGTCGGGGTGGGCAGCCAGCGTCGTCTCCACGTACCGCTGGCCGAAGGGCAGCCCGGCCTGGCGCAGCCACTGCACGTAGGCGCGCACGACCGTCACCTGCCGCCAGTTGAGCCCGGCCAGCAGCACCAGCGCGCCCAGGCCGTCGTCCTCGGCGTCACCGCGCCACACCGCGGCGACCGCCTCGGTGAACCGCTCGGGCAGCGAGCCGGGGAAGGGCAGCTCCCCGCCGGGGGCGGTCAGCCCGAAGTCGTAGATCCAGGCCGGCGGGGCGCCGATCCGGTCGATCTCGTAGGGCCGCTCGTCGACGACGTCGACGCCCATGTGCTGCAGCACCGGCAGCACGTCGGACAGCAGCAGCCGCTCCCCCACCCGGTAGACGGTCAGCCGCGGCTCGGTGGCGTCGGCACCGCGCGGTCGGCGCAGCCGCAGGCCGAGCTCGCCGGGCGGCAGCGCGTCGAGGCGGGCGAGGTCCTCGACGGCCGTCGCCGCCGGGAAGTCCTCCTGGTAGGCGGCCGGGAAGGCGTCGGCGATGCGGGCGAGGACCTGGTCGCCGTCCGGGCCGTACCGCTCGGCCAGGGCGTCGGACAGGTCGTCGGTCCAGCTGCGGGCGACGGCCGCGAGCTCCTGCTGCAGCGCCTCGGCGTCGACGTCGGGCAGCGCCGGCGTCCCGCCCCGGCCCACCGGCAGCCGGACGACGAAGTGCAGCCGGGCCAGCACCGACTCGGTGGAGCGGGCGGTGAACTCGATGTCCCGGCCGCCCAGGCGGGACAGCAGCAGCCGCTGCATCGCCAGGCGGACCTCGGTCGTGTAGCGGTCGCGCGGCAGGTAGACCAGCGCGGACCAGAACCGGCCGTAGGGGTCGAGGCGGAGGAACAGCCGGGTCTGCCGGCGCTCCTGCAGGTAGAGCACGGCCAGCGCCACCGGCAGCAGCTCGGCGGCCGGCGCCTGGAACAGCTCGTCGCGCGGCAGGGTGTCCAGGACGTCGACCAGCGTCTTGCCGGTGTGGCTGTCGGCCGGCACGCCGGAGCCCTCGACCACCTCGGCGACGCGCCGGCGCACCAGCGGCACGTCGCGGACGTTGGCCGCCGCGGCCGCGGAGGGGAACAGCCCGACCAGCCGGTGCTGGCGGGCGGGGCGGTCGCCGTCGGCGGGCTCGGTCACCGCGACCAGGTCCAGCCAGGCGCGGCGGTGCACCGTCGAGCGGATGTCGGCCTTGGTGACCGTCAGCAGCGCCGGGCCCAGCGGGCCGGCGGCCTCCGGCAGCGCGGTCCCGGTGTCGCTGCGCAGGACGCCCAGGCCGGTGCCGGGGACGGCGCGCACGGCGGTCCCGACCTCGACCTCGCGGGCACCGAGGAACACGAAGTTGCCGTCGGCCAGCCAGCGCAGCAGGGCCGCGGCCTCGGCGGGGTCGTCGGCGGGGTCGGCGGTGTCGGCGCTGCCGCGCTCCTCCAGCCGGGTGGCCAGCTCCAGCGCGCGGGCGGCGGTGCGCGGGGCGTCCTCGTCGACGGCGCGGACGTCGGCGAGCACGGTGCGCAGCCCGGCGACCAGGTCACCGGCGGCCTCGTCGTCGAGCGGGCCGTCCAGGACGGCGGCCATCCACGACTCGGCCAGCGCGTCGGGGCCGCAGCGGGCCACGGCCGTGCCGGGGCTGTCGCAGAAGGCCCGCAGCACGCCGGAGACGTCCCGCCGGACCACGACCACGGGGTGCACGACGTGCTGCAGCCCCACGCCCTGCCGGACCACCTCGGCGGTCACCGAGTCGACGAGGAAGGGCATGTCGTCGGTGACGACGAGCAGCAGCCCGCGCCCGTCGCCCAGCCGCTCGACGACGACGGTGGCCGCGCCCTGCGCCCGGACGCCGGCCAGCCGGAGGTGGCGCAGCGCCAGCCCGGCGAGGTCGGCCGGGTCGTGCCCGAGGACCTCGGCGGCCGGCTCGCTCCAGTAGTAGCGCTGCAGCAGGGCCGGGAGGTCCGCGGTGCCGCACCCGGCGGGCAGGTCGGGCCCGCCGTCGGCGTCGTCGGCGGCGGCGCGCGCGGCCTCGGCGAGCAGGGCCCGCTTCTCCTCGTTGGCGGCCTCGAGGGCGACCAGTCCCGGCGGGACGTCGTCCTCCGGTCGGTCGGGGACGACGGTGTCCACGCCGGTGGTGCTCATGTCCGGCGACGCTAACCCGCCCGCGCCACCTCGTCAGCGCGACGCGGCCGCCCGGCGGGGTGACGTGCTGGAACGGCCCCGCTGCAGGAGCCCGCCGCGAGCCAGGTGACGTGCTGGAACGGCCCCGCTGCAGGGGCCCGCCGCGAGCCTGCGAGCGGTGGGGGGCAGCGGGGTCCTTGCTCTAGCGGTCCAGGAGCTGGTCGGCGGCCCAGCCGACGACGGCGAGGACGAGCCCGCCCAGGATCGCGGTGCCGAAGCCGTCGACCGAGAGCCGGTCCGACAGCGCGGCGGTGAGGCCGAGCAGCGCGGCGTTCACGACCAGGAGGAACAGGCCGAGGCTCAGCAGGATCGCCGGGAAGGACAGGAACCGCAGGATCGGCCCGACCACCGCGTTGACGACGGCGAACAGCAGCGCCACCCAGAGGAAGGTGCCGCTGACGCCGAGCGCCCCGTTCTCGTTGCCGTCGATCTGGATGCCCGGCAGCAGCCGCGTGAGGCCGTAGAAGGCCAGGGCCATGACGACGACCTTGAGCGCGAACCTGATCACGCGTCCACGCTAGTGGCCGGGCCTGGCAGTCCCCTGGTTCTGCACACCTCTACCGCTCTCTGGCGTCCGCGCTAGAGAGCGGTAGACCGGCCTCGACGTGCGTGCGGGCGCGTCCGTGTGGGCACTGCGGACGGTGAGGAGGTGCACCGTGGTGGACCGACTGGTGGTCGTGGGTGCGTCCGCGGGGGGCATGGACCCCCTGCGGCAGCTGCTGGCGGCGCTGCCCGCCGACCTGCCGGCCGCCGTCGCCGTCGTCCTGCACCTGTCCCCCACCGGCGAGAGCCGGCTGCCGGATCTGCTGTCCCGGGCCGGTCCGCTGCCCGTGCGGCACCCTCCGGAGGGCGGGGTCCTGGTGCCGCGGCAGGTCGTCGTCGCACCGCCCGACCGGCACCTGGTCGTGCGCGACGGCCGGGTGCACCTCACCCGGGGGCCGCGGGTCAACCGGCAGCGGCCGGCGGTCGACGTGCTGTTCCGCAGCGCCGCCGTCTCCCACGGCGCCGGCGTGGTCGCCGTCGTCCTGTCCGGCGCGCTCGACGACGGCGCCCTCGGCGCGGCCGCGGTCGCGGCGCAGGACGGCCACGTGCTGGTGCAGGACCCCGGCGAGGCGCGCGTGTCCGCGATGCCCCGGGCGGCACTGGCCGTCGTACGCCGCGCCCGCGCGGCCCCCACCGCCGAGCTCGGGCCGCTGGTCGCCGAGCTCGTCCGCGCCCCCCTCCCCCCGGCGCCCGCCGCCGGCGCCCCGTCCGACGAGAGGAGTCCGCAGATGACCGGCGGACCGACAGCCGTCACCGACCGGGGGGTCCCCGCCGCCCTCGGCTGCCCCGAGTGCCAGGGCGGCATGTTCGAGAGCGCCGCCGACGGGTCGGTGAGCTGGGCCTGCCACGTCGGCCACGCGTGGTCGGCGCAGAGCCTGCTCGAGGCGCAGCGCCAGGCCGTCGAGGGCGCGGTCTACAACGCCGCGTCCAAGCTGCTGGAGATCGCGTCGGTGCACCGGCGGCTGGCCGAGCTCGGCACCGACGGGCAGGACGAGCACCTGCGCGCGGCCGAGCGGGCGGAGGCGCGCGCCGCCCAGGTCCGCGGCGAGGCCGGCGACGGCTGACCGGCGGTCAGCGCGCGGGCGTCTGCGTGTAGAGCGCGAGCCGCCAGCGGTCGCCGTCGCGGACGTACAGGCTGCTCATCGCCCCGGTGAACGGCGGCTCCTGCTCGTGCCGCCAGGCCCGGCCGGTGTAGACCAGCGCCGCCGCGTCCGCGCCGGCGCGCACCAGCCGGACGTCGCCCAGCTCGTAGCGCAGCCACGGCGGGGAGGCTCCCAGGGCGGCGACGACGGCGGCGCGGTCCATCACCGTCCCGTCCGCGAGCACCATCAGGCCGTCGTCAGCCATCACCTCGCCGTAGAAGTCCCCGCCGGTCGCGTCGCACAGGGCGTCCCAGCCCCGCCGCTCCAGGGCGAGGAGCTCGGTCTGCACCTCGGTCTCCGTGTGGGTCTCCATGTGCCCGACCCTGGCCCGCGCAGGTGCCCGACGTCCAGCCCCCGGCCGACGTCGTCAGGTGAGCGGCAGGGCGTCGGCGACCAGGTAGAGGCCGAGCAGGAACAGCACCCAGGCCACCACCTCACCCGAGGCGCGCGACAGCCGGCCCTCGATCCGGGCCAGGACGGGCGTGAGCCGGTCGTGCAGCGCCGTGCGGAGGGCCAGCAGGACCAGCGCCGGCAGGACCATGAGCAGGCAGTAGCCCGCGAGCAGGGCCAGCGTCGCCGCCGGACCCGGTGCCGACGTCACGAGCAGGGCGATCGCGGCGAGGTAGGGCAGCATCGAGGCCGCCTCGATCCCCACCGCGGTGACGGCGAGGACGACGACCGCTCCGGGCGGGCCGTCGCCCCGGGCCCGGTCGCGCCACCGGCCCAGCCGCCCCGGTCCCCGGGCCGCCCGCGCAGCGCGCCGCCGCTCCTTGCCCTCCCGCGTCCACGGCTCCACGGTCAGCCCGAGCAGGACCAGGACGGCCCCCACGACGAGCTCGGCGACGCGGCCGGCCGTGCTCTGCAGGGCTGCGCCGAGCGGTTCCAGCAGCACCCCGGCACCGAGGACGAGCGCGATCCCGAGCAGCAGGTACGCGCCGGCCACCGTGCCGAGGAAGAGCAGCACCCTGGCCACCCGCACCCGGCCGGGGGCCAGCAGCAGCCACAGCGGGAGGACGAGCGTGCCGACGCTGGTGCTGTCCACCAGGGCCAGGCCGGCCAGTGGCAGCAACAGGGCGACGTCCACGGCTCCTCCGGTGTCTTGGCAGCACACCTGTGCTGTTCTGCCAACGTAGCACAGTCGTGCTAGAACGAGGCCGTGCCCAGGACCGTGGACGCCACCGTGCGCCGGAGGCAGCTCGCCGAGGCCGTCTGGCGGGTCATCCGGCGCGACGGCGTCTCGGGCGCCTCGGTGCGCAACGTCGCCCGGGAGGCCGGCACGTCGACGGGCTCGCTGCGGCACTGGTTCGCCACCCAGGACGAGCTCCTGCACTTCGCGATGACCCTCGTGATCGAGCGCGCCCGGGAACGGGCGGAGGCGGTCGCGGCCGCCGGCGGGCCCCTGGTGCCGAGCCTGCTGCGGGTGCTGGAGGAGACCCTCCCCCTCGACGAGGAACGGCGCGCCGAGACGGAGGTCTGGCTGGCGCTCACCGCGCGCGCCCTGGTCGACCCCCGCCTGGCCGAGCTGCGCGACCGGTCGGCCGCCGACCTGCGCGCCTTCTGCGCCCACGCCGTGCGGGCCCTGGTCGCGGCCGGGGAGGCCCGATCCGACCTGGACCCCGACCTGGAGGCCGAGCGGCTGTACGCGGTCCTCGACGGCCTGGCCGTGCACGCCGTGACCCGGCCGTCCACGCTCCCGCCGGACCGGGCCCGGGAGGTGCTGGCGGCACACCTGCGCTCCCTGGGCGACACGCCCTAGCCGCTTCTACCGATCTCTACGGCGGGGGCTAGACGGGGCCATACGGTGCTCGACGTGGACCCCGTCCGGAACCCCTACGCCCCTGGCGCCGGGCAGCGCCCGCCGGAGCTCGCCGGCCGCGACGACGAGCTGTCGGCCTTCGACGTCGTCCTGGAGCGGATCGCCCGCGGCCGGCCCGAGCGGTCGCTGGTGCTCACCGGGCTGCGCGGCGTGGGCAAGACGGTGCTGCTCAACCAGCTGCGGTCGGCGGCGATCGGCCGCGGCTGGGGCACCGGCAAGATCGAGGCGCGACCGGACCAGTCGCTGCGCCGGCCGGTCTCCTCGGCGCTGCACATGGCGCTGCGCGAGCTGCGCCACCCCGACCAGGAGTCGATGGACGCCGTCCTCGGGACGCTGAAGGCATTCGCCCAGCGGCTGGCCCCGTCCGACGCGAGGCTGCGGGACCGCTGGCAGCCGGGCATCGACGTGCCCGCCACCACCGGCCGGGCCGACTCCGGCGACATGGAGATCGACCTGGTCGAGCTGCTCAGCGACGCCGCCGGGCTGGCCGCGGACGTCGGCAGGGGCGTCGCGCTGTTCATCGACGAGATGCAGGACGTGCAGGCCCCCGACGTCTCGGCCATCTGCGCGGCCTGCCACGAGCTGTCGCAGCAGGGCGCGCCGCTGATCGTCGTCGGCGCCGGCCTCCCCCACCTGCCGGCGGTGCTGTCGGCGTCGAAGAGCTACTCCGAGCGCCTGTTCCGCTACCTGCGCATCGACCGGCTGGACCGGCCCGCCGCCGACCGCGCGCTGCTGGCGCCCGCCGAGCGCGAGGAGGTCACCTTCGAGCCGGCCGCCCTCGACGCCCTCTACGCGGCCGCCGACGGCTACCCGTACTTCGTGCAGGCCTACGGCAAGGTCACCTGGGACGTCGCGGCGGCCTCCCCCGTCACCGCCGACGACGTCGCGATGGCCGCGCCGGTCGCCGAGGCCGAGCTGGCGGTCGGGTTCTTCGGCTCCCGGTACGACCGCGCCACCCCGGCCGAGCGCGAGTACATGCACGCGATGGCCGAGCTCGGGGGTCCGGCCGGCGCCCCGGTGGCGACGTCGGAGGTGGCCGCGACGCTGGGCCGCAAGCCGGCGTCGCTGTCGCCGGCGCGCGACTCGCTGATCAAGAAGGGGCTGGTCTACTCCGCCGAGCGGGGGCAGATCGCCTTCACCGTCCCCCACTTCGGCCGCTACCTGCTGCGCCACCCGGACTAGCGGCCCGGGTGTCGCGTCGGCCGGGCAGGAGGAAGGCGTCCAGGTCGGCGGCGAGGGCCGGCGGGCACTCCCAGTTCGGGCAGTGGCCGGTGCCCTCGTGGACGCGCAGCCGGGCGTCGGGGAGCGCGGCCAGGAGCCGGTCCTGCTGCCCGCGGTCGAACAGCGCGTCGCGGTCGCCCCACACCAGCAGCGTCGGCGCGGTCACGGCCCCGAGGCGGTCGCGGTCGTCGACGGCGACCATCTCCTCCCAGGCGTCCCGGTAGACCCACCCCGGCGCCCGGCGGCCCTCCGCGACCAGCGCGTCGAAGAACGCCGGCTCCACCGGCCGGTACACCGCGCTCGCGGCGAACTCCCGCACGAAGCCCTCGGGGACGTCGTCGGGCAGGTCGGCGATCGCCGCCCGCACCTCCGCGGCCAGCCGCCCGCCCACCCGGTCGGCCGAGTCGACGAGCACCATCCGGTCGACCAGCCCGGGGTGCTCCTCCGCCACCCGCCGCACCACGAAGCTGCCGTGGGAGTGACCCACCAGGTGCGCGCGCCCGATGCCGAGGACCTCGCACAGGGCCACCAGGTCCTCGGCGAGCCGGTCCATCGCGTAGCCGGCCCGCGGGTGGTCGGACCCGCCGAACCCGCGCTGGCTGTAGGCGACGGCGTGCAGCCGCGGGTCCAGGTGCGCGAGGACGCGGCTCCAGGAGAACCAGGAGTCGGGCCAGCCGTGGACGAGGACGACGACCGGCCCGCCGGGGTCCCCCTGCTCCACGGTCTCCAGCCGCAGCCCGCCCGGGAGGGTCACGGTGCGCGGGCGGAGGGTCTGCGTCGTCCCGGACACGGGGCCTCCCCGGAGCCGTCCCCCCGCACGGCCACGGTAGGGGCGGAGCCCTCCCCGCGGGCCGGTCGGATGCGGCAGGAGTGGGCGTTTCTGCCGCCCGGACGGTTGCTGCGCGCAACCGGGGGCAGGAGCATCCCGTGCCCGACGTCGTCGAAGCCGGTCTGTGGGGTCTGCTGGGCGGCGCCGCCCTGGTGCTCGGGGCGCTGGTCGCCTGGTTCGTGCGGGTGCCGCAGGCGGTGATCGCCTCGGTCATGGCGTTCGGCTCGGGTGTGCTCATCTCCGCCGTCGCCTTCGACCTGGTGGAGGAGGCCGCCGACACCGGCGGGCTGGGCCCCACCGCGATCGGCTTCCTCGGCGGCGCGGTCGCCTACCTCGCCGCGAACGCGGCGCTGGCCCGGCGCGGCGCCCGGCACCGCAAGCGGTCGGGCGGGGCGGGGAGCGAGCAGCAGCCGTCGGAGGGCGAGCAGGGCGGCAGTGGCGCCGCGATCGCCGTCGGCGCGCTGCTCGACGGCGTCCCGGAGTCGGTCGTCCTGGGGCTCGGCCTGCTCGGCGGCGGCGCGGTGAGCGCGCCGGTCCTGGCGGCGGTCGTCATCTCCAACGTGCCCGAGGGCCTGTCCAGTGCCGCCGGCATGAAGGCCGGCGGACGGTCGGCCGGCTACGTCTTCGGGGTCTGGGGCGGCATCGCGGTGGCCAGCGGCCTGGCCGCGCTGGTCGGGTACGCCGCCCTGGGCGGCGCCCCGCCCGAGGCCATCGCCGTCATCACCGCCGTCGCCGCCGGCGCCATCCTCACGATGATCGCCGACACGATGATCCCGGAGGCCTTCGAGCGGACCCGCACCTGGACCGGCCTGATCACCACCGCGGGGTTCCTCGTCGCCTTCGCGATCGAGCGGCTCGGCGCGTGAGCGGGCAGGGTGGGCCCGTGGCAGAGGCACGCGACCCCGTCCAGATCAGCGTCCCCGTCGACGGCGGCGAGCTGTCCGCCCTGCACTGGGCCGCCGACGCCCCCGGCTCCCCCATCGCCGTGCTGGTCCACGGCATCACCGCCAACGCGATGGCCTGGGCCCGCGTGGCGGCCGCGCTGGCCGGTGAGTTCGAGGTCGTCGCCCCCGACCTGCGCGGGCGGGCGGGCTCGGCCGGGCTGCCCGGCCCCTACGGCCTGGAGCGGCACGCCCGGGACGTCGCCACCCTGCTCGACCGGTTCGGCGCCGACGACGACGCCGGGGCCGACGCCACGGTGCTCGTCGGCCACTCGATGGGCGCGTTCGTGGCCGCGATGGCCGCGGCCGGCCCCGCCCGCGACGAGGTGCACGGCCTGGTCCTGGTCGACGGCGGGCTGGCCCTCCCCCAGCCCCCGGGCGCCGACGCCGACGCGATGCTCTCCGCCGTCCTGGGCCCGTCGCTGGACCGGCTGTCGACGTCGTTCCCCGACGTCGCCGCCGTGCGCGCGTTCTGGGCGCGGCACCCCGCCGTCGGCCCGTGGGTGGACGTGCCCTCGGTGGCCGCCTACCTCGCCCGCGACCTCGCCCCCGGCGGGCCGCCGCTGCGCAGCGCCTGCGTGCCCGAGGCGGTCCGCGTCGACGGCGGGGACGTGCTGCTCAACGAGCGCGTGCTGGAGGCCACCACCGCCCTGCCAGTGCCCGCCACCCTGCTGTGGGCCACGCGCGGCCTGCTCGACCAGACGCCCGGCCTCTACGACGAGGTGCGCCTGTCCTCGCTCGGGCTGGAGCCGGCCGGCATCACCGCGCGCGAGGTGCCCGGCACCAACCACTACTCGGTGCTGTGGGCCGAGGAGGGCGTCGCGGCGATCGCGGACGAGGTCCGGGCGGCCGCCGCCCGGACCTGATCAGGCGGGGTGGCCGAGCAGCGGGGGCAGCACCTCGGGCCCGGCCTCGGCCGGGCGCTCCCCGCCCACCGGGTGCGCCCGGACGGCGAGCACCGCGACGTCGTCCTCGGCGCCGTCGCCGAGCATGCTGGCCAGCAGCCCGTCGCACAGGTCGGCCAGCGACGAGCCGGCCGCGGCCTCGACCAGCCGGCGGAGCTCCTCGCGGCTCTCGTCGAGCGGCACGCCACGCCGCTCGAACAGCCCGTCGGTGAACAGCAGCAGCGTGCTGTCCGCCGGGATGACGTCGTGCCCGTCGGCGCGGGGGCCGCGCCAGCCGATGCCCAGCGGCGGGCCGACCGGCGCGGAGAGGTCGCGGACGGTCCCGTCGGGCAGCAGCAGCATCGGCTCGGGGTGGCCGGCCGTGGCCCAGCGCAGCCGGCGCAGTCCCACGGCCGCCTCGGCCGGGGTCTGCTCGACCCGGCACACCAGCGCGGTGGCCATCGCGGGCACGGCGAGGCCGACCAGGGCGTGGTCGACCCGCCGCAGCACCCCCGCGGGCTCCTCCAGCCGGTCGAAGGCGATCGCGCGGACCAGCGTCTTGACCTGCCCCATGGCCGCGGCGGCCTCGATGTCGTGGCCCATGACGTCGCCGATCACCAGCACGGTGTCGCCGTCGGGCTGCAGGAACGCGTCGTACCAGTCGCCGCCGATGGACACCCCGCGGGTGGCGGGCCGGTAGCGGACGGCGAGCTCGAGGTGGTCGGGCTGCACCGGCGGGGACAGCAGACTGTGCTGCATCCGCTCGGCCACCTGCTGGGCGGCGCTGGCCAGCCGGGCGTTGTCCAGCGCCAGCGCGGCCCGCCGGGAGGCGATCTCGGCGGTGCGCAGCTCGACGTCGGTGTGCGGGCCCCGCTCGGGCCCGTTGACCAGCGTGAACGCGCCGAACACCTCGCCGCGGGCGAGCAGCGGGAAGGTGGCGACGGCGGACACCCGCAGCGGCGCCAGCGCCTCGCGGCTGGCCTCGTCGGCGACCATCACCCGGACGTCGTCGTCGGTGACCTGCGGGAGGACCACCGGCCGCCCGCTGGCCAGCGCCGTGGGCACCGGGGCGGTGGGCCGGTTGCTGCGCACCCGCAGGTCGGCGTAGCGGTGCATCGCCGGCACCATCGCCGGGTCGCTGTGCGCGCGGCCGACGTCGCGGCGGGTGCCGTCGGGGTCGACGACGCTGACCAGGCACCAGTCGGCCAGCAGGGGCACGACCAGGTCCGCGAACCGGGCGACGGCCTCGTCGACGTCGGTGGTCGACGTCATCGCCTGGCTGATGTCGCCGAGCAGCACCAGGTGGCGGGCCGACACCTCGGCCCGCGCCGCGGCCGCGGCCGCCTCCGCGGCGGCGGACTCGCGGGCCGCGACGGCCGCGGCGCGCTCCTCCTCGGTGCGCCGGCGCTGCGTGACGTCGTCGTAGGTGACCACCAGGCCGGCCCCGGTGAGGAACGCGTCGGCGCGGAACCACCGCCCCAGCGGGGGGAAGAACGCCTCGGTGGAACCGGACTCGCCGGTCTCGCGGACGTGCCGGTACAGCTCCTCGAACGGTCCCCCGACCGCCTCCGGGAACTCCTCCCAGATGCCCCGGCCCTGCAGCCCCGCGACGGTGCGCTCGAGGACCGCGGCGCCGGCCGGGTTGACGTAGCGGAACCGCCAGTCGTCGTCGAGCACGAGCAGCGGCCGGTCCATGCCCTCCACGGCCTGGACGAGCAGGTCACGGGGCGGCGGAGCGGCGCCGTCCGGGGTCATGGGGCCATGCTGCCCCATCCCCGGCGGCCGGCCCGCCTGCGGTCCCTCGTCGTGGGGAACGGTCCGGCGCGGACCCGTTGGCAGCGCGGCCAGGGCGCGGAACGATCGGGGCCGGCCCGTGGCGTCCGGCACCCGTCCGCCGGTGCGGACGGCCGGCGAGGAGGTGCGGGCATGGCCGGTCCGCTGCCGGACCCGCCCGCCGGTCCGGGAGCGGGGTGGCGGCAGGACGCGCAGCACCGGGCGACCGTGCCCCTCGCCTGCCGGCTGCCCGACCCCGTGGCCCTCGCCGCCCTGGCGGACCGCCTGCCGGCCGCCGTCCTGGCGCTCGACCCGGCCGGCCGGCTGACCTGGCTCAACGCCGCCGCGGCGCGGCTGCTGGGCGGCACCGCCGCCGAGCTGACCGGCCGGCCGCTGGACGACGGCGTGCCCGGCGGCACCGGCCACGTCCTGGCCCAGGCCTGCTCCGAGGCCGCCGTCACCGGCGAGCCGGTGACCGTCGCCGCCGGGGACGGCTGGTACGAGGTGCGGGCCCTGCCCGGGCCCGAGGGGCTCGCGGTGACGGTCACCGACGTCACCGCGCGGCGCGCGGTGCAGGAGCAGGCCGACCGCGCCGCGGCCCGCGCGACCCTGCTGGTGCGGGTCAGCGGGGAGCTCTCCGGTGCGCTCGACGGCGTCTCGGCGCTGGGCCGGCTGGCGCGGCTGGTGGTGCCGGTGCTGACCGACGGCTGCGTGGTCACCGTCGTCGACCGGGAGGGCCGCGCCCGCGACGTCGGCTCCTGGCACGCCGACCGCGAGCGCCGCGAGCTGCTGGCCCGCTACACCCGGGTGCGGCTGGAGCGCATGTCGCCGTCCTCCCCCGTGGCGCAGGCACTGCGCGCGGGCACGCCGCTGGCCACCTCCGTCGCCGACGTCCTGGAGGACATGACCGACGAGGACGCGCGCGAGATGCTGCGCGGCCTGCGCGCGGAGTCGGTGGTGGTCCTCCCCCTGCCCGCCGAGTCGCGGACCGTCGGCGTGCTCACCCTCTACCTCGACACCGGCCGCACGCTGGGCGAGGCCGACCTCGCCACCGCGCGGGCGGTCGCGGTGCAGGCCGGCCGCGCGGTGGACCGGGTCGGGCGGCAGAGCCGGCAGATCCAGCTGGCCGAGGCGCTGCAGCGCAGCCTGCTCACCGACCCGCCGTCGTTCCCCGGCCTGGAGGTCGCCGTGCGGTACCTGCCGGCGGCCGAGGCGGCCCGGGTGGGCGGGGACTGGTACGACGCCTTCTCCTCCCCCACCGGCGACCCGGTCGTGGCGATCGGCGACGTCGTCGGCCACGACACCGCGGCCGCGGCGACGATGGGCCAGCTGCGCGGCCTGCTGCGGGGGATCGCGCACGCCCGCGGCGCCGGCCCCGCGGAGGTGCTGCACGGCCTGGACGAGGCCATGGCGGACATGCACCCGGAGACGCTGGCCACGGCCGCGGTCGCCCGGCTGGAGGACGGCGGCCGGCGGCTGCGGTGGGCCAACGCCGGGCACCCGCCCCCGGTGCTGCTCCTGCCCGGCGGCCGGGTCGTCGCGCTCGACCACGGCGACCCGATCGGCGACCTGGCGCTGGGCGTGGACGCGACGGCCGAGCGGCGCGAGTCGGCGGTCGCCCTGGTCCCGGGGACGACGGCGCTGCTGCACACCGACGGGCTGGTGGAGCGGCGCGGCAGCACGCTCGACGCGGACACCGCCCGCCTGCACGACGTGCTGGCCGGGCTCGCCGGCCGGCCGCTGCCGCAGCTGTGCGACGAGCTGCTCGCCCGCCTGGTGCCGGGCCCGCCCGAGGACGACGTCGCGCTGCTCGCGGTGCGCGTCGGGACGGGCTGAGCCGAGATCCGGCTCACCCCGCGGAGGCAGGTGGGCGCCGGCAGGGTTGGGCCGCCGGCCGGCTGGGCACCGAGTCATCGTCCGAGCAACAGGACGACGACGGAGAAGAGGTCATGGGCCGACTGACCTGGCCGCTGCGCCCGCTGCCCGACGGGCGCGGCGAGCTGTGGCGCCGGGACCTGAGGGGCCTCGCCGAGCTGCCCGCCGCACGGGCCGGCCTGCGCGACCACCTCAGCAGCGTCGGCTTCCCGCGGGACGACGACCCGGCCACCGACCGGATGATCCTGGCCTTCGACGAGCTGGCCTCCAACGCGCTGCGGCACGGCGTCTCGCCGGTCGTCGCGACCGTGGTGGCCGGCTCCGGCGGCTGGCTGCTCGACGTGAGCGACCGCGACCCCGACACCATGCCGGCGCCCGCGGTCGGCCGGGACCCCGCGCAGGGCGGGCTGGGTCTCTACCTGGTGGCCCGGCTGTCGGTGGCCCACGGCTGGTACGTCGACGACGGCTGCAAGCACGTGTGGGCCTGCCTGCCGACGACCTTCGAGGAGTGCGCGGCCACCGCCTCCTGAGGACGTGGGCGCGCCCGGGGCGGCGGGGAGGGCGGTCCCTGCGCCGCCCCGGGGCAGCCGGTGCGGGCGCTCCCGGCCGGGTCCCGGCCGGGAGCGCCCGTCGGTCAGGAGGGGACCACCAGCGACAGCCGGCCCTTGCCGTAGCCGGGGACCTCGACGGCGAGGTCGAGCCGGTTGAAGGCGGCGAGCATGCCGGCGACGTCGCCCGGCAGGTCGTCGCCCGGCGCGTACAGCTGGTAGAGCTTCGAGTGCGGGGCACCGGGGACGTTGAACAGCGCCGAGAGCACGTTGACGACCTCGTGCAGGGCCTCGGTGAGCATCGCGGTGAGCTCGCCGTCCTCCTCGACGACGTCCTGGACGCCGCCCGGGGGCAGCAGGGCCAGCGCGCCGCCGGTCCAGGCCGACAGCGGCAGGTCCATGACGCACAGCGCGTTGACGGCCATGGTCGGGCTGACGTAGACGGCCACCGAGACGGGGTCCTTCTCGGTCGGCGTCACCGGGGCGCCCGGCGTCACCGCGACGGGCTTGCCGACGAGGCCGGACAGCATGTCCTTGACGGCCTTGGCGTCGGGCAGGACGACGGTCAGCGGCGCGGTCACGCGAGCACCCCGTCGAGGTGCTCGGTGAAGGTGTCCGCGGTGAACGGCTTGGCGATGAGGAACAGCGCGCCGGCGTCGGCGGCCTTCTCCCGCATCTCCGCCGACCCCTCCGAGGTCACGAAGCCGAACGGGACGGTCGAGCCCGAGCCGCGCAGCGCCTGCAGGCACTCCAGGCCGCTCATGTTCGGCATGTTCCAGTCCGACAGGACCAGGTCGGGGCTCTCGCTCTGCACCTTGTCGTAGGCGTCGCGGCCGTCCTCGGCCTCGACGATGTCGTGGTCGTCGTAGCCGGCCTGCCGCAGGGTGCGGATGACGATCTGCCGCATGACGCGGCTGTCGTCGGCGACCAGGATCTTCACAGGGGCACCTCGTTCTCTTCCTCGGCGTGCGACTGCACGGAGACGGTCAGGGGCTCACCGCGCCACAGGACGGCGACGCGGCAGGTGTCGGCCTCGCGGCCGGCAGGCGGGGTGGCGCCGGTCTCGGGCAGGCCGAGCACCGACGGGCCGGGGAGGACGGCCTTGACGTTCCCGCCGACGACGTTGGCGAGCTCGCCCAGCGCGTCGTCGACGTCCTCCTCCTCGAGCGCGGCGGGGGCGTGCTCACGGAGCAGGGCCCGGGTCAGCTCCTGCGCCGTCCCGCGGCCGCAGGTGAGCACGACGGCGCCGGTCCACGGGCCGACGATCTCGACCCAGGCGCTGCGCGTGTCCGCGGGCAGCGGCGCCGGCAGCGGGACGAGCACCTCGTCCTCGCCGACGAGCGCGCACCACGCCTGCTCGGTGATCTCCTGGACCGTCGCCTCGTCGATCAGCTCGCGGACCGCCGGCGGGCGGTCGGACGCGCGGCGGCGCAGCCCGGTGTCCGGACGGATCACAGCGAGACCTCCTGCGGGAGCAGGCCGAGCAGCGCGAGCTTGTCGCGGATGGCGTCGGCGGTGAACGGCTTGATGACGTACTCGTGGGCGCCGGCGGCCAGCGCGCGCACGATCTGGCCGTGCTCGCTCTCGGAGGTGACCATCATCAGCGTCACCGCGCGCCAGGCCGGGTTGGCGCGGACGGCGTTGACGAACTGCAGGCCGTCCATCACCGGCATGTTCCAGTCGATCGTGCAGAGGTCGGGCACCCAGCCCTCGTGGAGGACGTCGAGCGCCTCCTGGCCGTGGCCGGCCTGCCGGGTCTCGTAGCCGAACCCCTCGAGGGTCCCGGTCACGATGCGCCGCATGGCGCGGGAGTCGTCGATCACCAGAGCACGCACGGTCATGCCCCCTTCAGCGGGCGGTAGGCGGAGCTGCGGCCGAGCACGACCCGGCTCCAGGAGTCGTCGACGCCGAGGGTGGTCTCGGCGGCACCGAGGAATAGCCAGCCGTCGGGGCGCATGAGCTCCCGCACCCGGCGGAGGATCGCCTGCTTGGTGGGCAGGTCGAAGTAGATGAGCACGTTGCGCAGGTAGACGACGTCGAACGGGCCCATCCGCGGCAGCGGGGCGGCCAGGTTGCACTCGCGGGCGGTGACCATGCGGCGCAGGCCCGGGGCGACCTCCCACTCGCTGCCGGCCCGCTGGAAGTGGCGGACCAGCATCGGCGCGGGCAGGCCGCGGTTCACCTCGAGCTGGCTGAACCGGCCGGCCCGGGTGCGCTCCACCATCTCGCGGGAGATGTCGGTGGCCGTGATCGAGACCCGCGCCGAGGCGTTGGGCAGCGCGTCCTCGAGCAGCATCGCGACCGTGTAGGGCTCCTGGCCGCTGGAGCAGGCGGCCGACCAGATCTGCAGCCGCTCGGCGGGACCGCGGGCGGACAGCAGCGAGGGCAGCACGGTCGAGGTCAGGGCGGTGAACGGGTCACCGTCGCGGAACCACGAGGTCTCGTTGGTGGTCAGCGCCTCGACGATGGAGCGGGTGTCGTCCGGGCGGGGGCGGCTGCGGACGGAGTCGACGAACGCGTCGACGTCGGTCAGCCCCATCCTGCGGGCCAGGGGCAGCAGGCGGGCCTCGACGAGGTACTCCTTGCCCGGCGCGAGGACGATCGCGCTCTCCCGGTGCACCAGCTGGCGCACCCAGTCGAAGCGGGTGGCGGTGAGGGTCATCGTGGTGCTCCCGTCGCGTGGATCAGGGGGGCGGGCTGCGGCGGGATGCCGGGGACGGCGCGGCCGAGGTGGCGGGTGATCGCCTCGGCGACGCGGTCGAGCGGGAGGACCTCGTCGGCGAGGCCGGCGGAGGCGACGGCGCCGGGCATGCCCCACACGACCGAGGTGGCCTGGTCCTGGACGACGACGGTGCCGCCGGCGTCGCGGACGGCACCCGCGCCGCTGCGGCCGTCGGAGCCCATGCCGGTGAGCACCACGGCGAGGACGGCGCCGTCGTAGGCGGTCACCGCGCTCCGGAACAGCGGGTCGACGGCGGGCCGGCAGAAGTTCTCCGGCGGGCCCTGCGACAGGACCGTCGTCGCGCCGCGGCCGGTGCCGCGCACGGTGAGGTGGTGGTCGCCGGGGGCCAGGTGGACGGTGCCGGGCAGCAGCGGCGCGCCGTCGGCGGCCTCGACGACGCGCAGCGCGGAGAGGCGGTCCAGCCGCTGGGCGAACTGGCGGGTGAAGACCGGCGGCATGTGCTGCACGAGCAGGACCGGCACCGGGAGGGTGGCCGGCAGCGCGGGGAGGACCCGGGCCAGCGCCTCGGGGCCGCCGGTGGAGGAGCCGATGACCAGCACCGCGGGCGCCTTGTGCGGCGCGCTGCGCGGCGCCGGCGGGCGGGGTGCGACGGGGGCCGCCACGGGGCGGGCCGCGCCGAGGCCGACCGGGCGCCCGGTGAGGGCCTTGATCTTCGGGATGAGCTGCTCGCGGACGCTCTCCATCGACTGCGCGACGCTGCCGACGTTGGCCGGCTTGGTGACGTAGTCGTTGGCGCCGGCGGAGAGGGCGTCGAGGGTCGCCGCGGCGCCGCGCTCGGTGAGCGTGCTGAACATGACGATCGGCACCCGGTCGCGGCGGGCCCGGATGGCGCGGACCGCCTCGATGCCGTTCATCTCCGGCATCTCGATGTCCATCGTGACCAGGTCGGGCTTGAGCGCGTCCAGCTTGACGAGCGCCAGCCTGCCGTTGACCGCCGTGCCGACGACCTCGATGGCGGGGTCGGAGGACAGCACGTCGGTCACGATCTTGCGGACGACGACCGAGTCGTCGACCACCAGCACGCGGATCGGGTCCACACGTCCTCCTGCTCCGGCGACGACGGCCGGCGAGGGCCGTCGTCGGGGTCTCGGCAGCGCGGCGGGGGGCCTCAAGGTCAGCTCCGGGGCTGTTCCGGAACGTCCTCGGGCGTCCCACCCGCATCGCTTGTCCCAGGAGTTGTCGGCCGTCCCACCCGCCGGGTTGACGCGGGCCGCGCAACCGTTACGGGGTGGGCGGTGACCACGGGCCCCGCGGGGACTTGTCGACCCGTGTGCCGGTGGGGGGGAGCAGCCGGCGCGCGTCCGACCTGCGCGGTCCCGGGGATCGGCGGGTCGACCCTCGGCTCGTCGCCGCTCCGGCGGCGTGTCACCCCGTGCCGGCGGCGACGACTCGGTTCTCGACCCGGAGGCGGCGGGCGGTCGGGCGCCCGCGCGGCTCAGCGGCCGGTGGCGCGGTGCCAGGGGGCGAGCAGCACGCCCAGGGCGCTCGCGTCGAGCAGGTCGCCCATCGTCAGCGCCTGGACGACGCCCGCGAGGGCGTTCCACGAGCCCGTGGCGCCGTCGTGGGCGTCGAGGCCGCCGTCGGCGAACGCGCGGACGGCGAGCAGCTGGGCGGTGGCGAGCGTCCGGGTGCGGCCGGAGACGTGCGCGGCCCACGCGGCCTCGTGCATGGCGGCCGCCCACGGGCGCTGGGTGGCGCGGCCCTCGTCGACGGCGGCCCGCCAGCGCTCGCGGCCGCGGGCGTCCAGGCCGGCGAAGGTGGCCAGCAGCGAGCTCAGCTCGGGCGTGGCCGGGCCGAGGTCGGCGTCCGCGCCGCGGGTGCCGGCGTCCGGGACGGCTGCGTGGAACGGCGCCACCAGCTCGCGGTGCACGAGCCGCGGCAGCACGTCGGCGGCCCACTCCCCCACCGCGGCGTCGGCGAGGACCTCGGCGGCCTCCTCGCGGACGTCGTCGTCGGCCTGGGTGGACGCGCCGTGCTCGGGGCCGAGGACGTCCTCGCGCAGCAGCCGCTCCAGGGCCGCGGCGTTGCCGATGGTGCCGCGCTCGAGCTGGGCGACCAGGACGGCGGCGCGGTCCTCCCCCGGCTCGGGGGACACGGAGCGCAGCTGGGGCACCGCGGCGGCGAGCTCGCGGGCGCGGCGGGCGCGGACGGCCAGGACGGTGCGCTGGTCGCGGTCGGCACCGCGGGAGCGGGCACCGTCGGCGATCGCGGTGAGCTCGGCGTGGCCGGCGGCGAGCCCGGTGAGCAGCACGTCGGCGACGGCGCGGCCGGCGGGCAGCCGCACCAGGTCGAACCCGAGCGTCGCGGCACTGACCAGCGAGTACGGCACGTCTCCCCCTCCGACGGCACCGCCGTCGAGCAGGCGGTCAGCCCATGCTCGCGGTGATCACCCCGCGACGCCACGCGGCCGTCACCCGATCGCCGGAGGGGCGATGGGTGACGGCCGCGTGTCGGAACCGGTCGGGTGAGGCGTCAGTGACGCTGTGTCACGCGCCGACCGCCTTCTGCACGTCGAGCGCCAGGAGCAGCTGCCCGTCGAGCTTGTAGGCGCCGCGGATGAGCTCGCGGGCCTGCCCGTCGAGGGTGTCCGGCGGGGCCTCGAAGTCGGCCGCGTCGACGTCGACGACGTCGGCGATCGAGTCGACCAGCAGGCTCACCGCCTCGCCGTGCAGCCGCACCACGATGACGACGGCGTCGGTGCCGGCCGGCCGCGGCGGGCGGCCCAGCCGCTCGCGCAGCTCGATGGCGGTGACCACCTGGCCCCGCAGGTTGATCAGCCCGGCGACGGCCGGCGGGGCCAGCGGCACGCGGGTCAGCTTCTGGCTGCGCAGCACCTCCTGCACGTGCTCCACCTCGACGCCGTACAGGTCGCCGTCGAGCCGGAAGGTGGCCAGCTGCCCGCTGGTGGCGCGGGTGGCGGTCTCGATGGTCACGTCAGACCTCCAGCAGAGCGGACGCGGGGGAGTGGTCGTCGGTGGCGTAGAACGCCGGGTCGGCCGCGAGGATCGCGGCGCGGACGTCGAGCAGCTCGGTCACCCTGTCGCCGAGGACGGCGGAGCCGAGCAGGCCCATGTCGTCGATGTCGCTGCGGACGGCGGCGCCGCCGTCGACGATGTCGAGGATCTCCTCGACGACGATCGCGACGCTGCGGCCGTGGTCGCTGTAGACGATGACCTCGAGCACCTCGCGCTCGCTCGTGCCGTAGGCGCCCAGGTGCCGGTCGAGCCGGACGATCGGCAGGATCGCGCCCCGGTACTGCACGACCTCCCGGTTGCCGACCCGCTCGACGGCCTCGGCGCGCACCTGTTCGAGGCGGGTGACGGTGTCCAGCGGGATCGCCACGCGGCGCCCCTCGCCGATCGCGGCCAGCAGCATGCGCTGGCGCTCGGTCTCGCCGCCGCCGGTGCCGGCGGCGGCCGCCTCGCGGGCCTCCTGCCGCTCGCTGCTCTCGGTGCGCAGCGCGCGGCGGGCCAGGGCCTGCACGTCGAGGATGAGCGCCACCGCGCCGTCGCCGAGGACGGTCGCGCCGGAGTAGAGGCCGATCGCCTTGAGCTGGCCGCCGACGGCCTTGACCACGATCTCCTCGGTGTTGATGACCCGGTCGACGACGAGGCCGAAGCGCCGGCCCTCCGACCGCAGCACCGCGATGACGACGTGGCCGTCGTGCCGGTCGGAGGCGAGACCGAGGACGTCGGTGAGCCGGACGAGGGGGAGCAGCTCGCCGCGCAGCCGGTAGACCGGTGCGCCGCCGACCTCCTCGACGGCGTTGGCCGCCTTCTCGGCGTCGAGGCTGACCAGCTCCTGCAGGCTGATCTGCGGGATGGCGTAGCGGTCGCCGGCGCACTCGACGGTCAGCGCCGGGACGATCGCCAGGGTCAGCGGGATGCGCAGCCGGCAGACGGTGCCGCGGCCGGGCTCGGACTCGACCTCGATGGTGCCGCCGATGGCCTCGATGTTGGTCTTGACGACGTCCATGCCGACGCCGCGTCCGGAGACGTTGGTGACCGCGGCGGCCGTGGAGAAGCCCGGCAGGAAGATGAGCTGGAAGACGTCGGCCGGGCTCATCCGCGCCAGCTGGTCGGCGGTGACGAGGCCGCGCTCGACGGCCTTGGCGCCGACCTTGACCGGGTCGATGCCGGCGCCGTCGTCGGCGACCTCGACGACGACCTGCCCGCTCTCGTGCTTGGCGCGCAGGGTGAGCACGCCCTCGGCGGGCTTGCCGACGGCGCGGCGGCGGTCGGGGGCCTCGATGCCGTGGTCGACGGAGTTGCGGACCAGGTGGGTCAGCGGGTCCTTGACCGCCTCGAGCAGCGTCTTGTCCAGCTCGGTGTCCCGGCCCTCCATCTCCAGGCGGACGCTCTTGCCGCACTGGATGCCGAGGTCGCGGACGACGCGCGGCAGCTTGGACCAGATGTGGTCGATCGGCTGCATGCGCGTCTTCATGACGCCCTCCTGCAGCTCGCTGGCGATGAGGTTGAGCCGCTGCGAGGCGCGCACCAGGTCGGTGTCGGTGGAGCGGCCCACGTACTGGACGATCTGGTTGCGGGTCAGCACCAGCTCGCCGACCAGCAGCATCAGCGAGTCGAGCAGGTCGACGTCGACGCGGATGGTCGAGTCGGCGACGGCGCGGCGCTGCTGAGCACCCTGGCCCTCGGGGCGGGCGGCCCCGGCCGGCAGGCCGCCGTCGGCGTGGTCGTCGTGCACCTCGTCGTGGTGCTCGTCGTGGTGCTCGTCGTGCACCTCGTCGTGGACGGGCTCGGGCTCCGTCTCGGCGGCCGCCTCGACCACGGCCTCGGCGGCCGCGACGACCTCCGCGGCGGCCTCCGGAGCGATCTCCGGGGCGACCTCGGCGGGCGCCCCGGCGACGGCGACCGGCGCGGGGGCAGTGGCAGGGGCAGGGGAGTCCTCCATGGCCGCACTGATCTCGGCGACGACGGCGGAGACGTCCACGCCGCCCTCGCCGCCGGTGGCCTCGATGGAGGCGAGCAGCGAGCGGACGGTGTCGACCATCCGCAGCAGCACGCTGGTGCGCTCGGGGGTCAGCGCGAGGACGCCGTCCCGCAGCCGGGAGAGCATGTTCTCCCCGACGTGGGTGACCTCCTCGAGCCGGCCGAAGGCGAGGAAGCCGCTGGTGCCCTTGATCGTGTGGATGGTGCGGAAGATGCTCGAGAGCCGCTCGCGGGAGTCGGGCTCCTGCTCGAGGGCGACCAGGTCCGTGTCGAGCTGGTCGAGGTTCTCGTGGCTCTCGACGAGGAACTCCTCGACGATGTCGTCCAGACCGTCCACCGTTGCCTTCTCTCTCGCGTGCAGGGGACGGATCCGTCCCCGGATGGTCTTCGGCGGCCCGCCGTCGGACTCAAGGTGAGCGCCGGGCGGCCGCGGGGGTGTCGGGGCGCCTCCCGCGGCCGGCCCCGGAGGCCGGCCGCGGGAGGTGGCCCCCCTGCCGGGCCCCGCCGCGAGCGTGCGGGCGGTGGGGGCAGGGGCGGCCCTCTCAGTACGTGAAGCGGGCGACGCTGGTGCGCAGGTCGGCGGCCATGCGGGAGAGCTCGTCGACGGCGGTGCGCGTCTGGGTCAGCGCCTGGGTGGTGGAGTCCGCCGCGGCCGAGACCCCGGAGATGTTGTCCGCGATCTGCCCCGAGCCCTGCGCGGCCTCGGACACCGACCGGCTCATCTCGTTGGTGGTCGCGGTCTGCTCCTCCACCGCGGAGGCGATGGTGGTCTGCCGGTCGGAGATCTGCGCGACGATCTGGGAGATCTCCCCGATCGCGGCGACGGCGGCGGTGGTGTCGCCCTGGATGGCCTGCACCCGGCGGGCGATGTCCTCGGTGGCCTTGGCCGTCTCCTGCGCCAGCTCCTTGACCTCGTTGGCCACCACCGCGAAGCCCTTGCCGGCCTCCCCGGCCCGGGCCGCCTCGATGGTGGCGTTGAGCGCCAGCAGGTTGGTCTGCTCCGCGATGCTGGTGATCACCTTGACCACGTTGCCGATCTCGGCCGACGAGTCACCCAGCTTGGCCACCGTCGCCGTCGTGGTCTCCGCCGCGGTCACCGCGCGGGCGGCCACCGCCGACGCCTCGGCGGCGTTGGTGGCGATCTCCCGGATGGAGGCGCCCATCTGCTCCGCGCCCGCGGCGACCGTCTGCACGTTCCGGCTGACCTCCTCGGCCGCGCCGGCCACGACGCCGGACTGCGCCGAGGTCTCCTCGGCCGACGCCGAGATCTGCGCCGAGGACGCCGACAGCTCCTCGCTGGAGGCCGCGACCGCGTCCGCCGAGGCGACCACGGCCGACATCACCGAGCGCAGGTTCTCCTGGGCCTCGCCGAGGGCGGCGGCCATGCGGCCGAGCTCGTCGCGCCCGCGCACCTCGGGCGTGACGGTGAGGTCACCGGCGGCCAGGGCCTCGACCGAGTGTTGCACCGAGCGGACGGTGCCCACGAGCCGCCGGACCACGAGGACGGTCAGCCCGCCGGCGACCAGCGTGCCCAGCGCCAGGGAGACCCACAGGGTGGTGGTGGCCGAGGAGACGATGCCCACGGCGTCGTCGGTGTCGGCCTGGCCGGCGGCGACCCGCCGCTCCTGCATGGCGTTGTACTGGTCCATGAGCACGTCGGAGCGGTCCTGCAGCGGGCCGGTGATGACGGCGGCCGCCACGGCGAGGTTGCCGGCGTCGGCCGCGGGCAGCAGCTGGGTGTCGGCGATCGTGTAGTAGTCCTCGACGGTCCCGCGGAACTCCTCGAACGCCTCCCTGTTGACCGTCACGGCGGCGTAGGCGTCGAGCTGGCCGTCGATGGTCTCGCGGCGCTCGGCCAGGTCGGCCCGCAGGGCGGCGCGCTGCTGCGCGTCCGCGATCGGGTACGTGTTGTAGCGCGACCGGTCGCCCTGCCAGGAGCGCTGGATGTTGGCCAGGTCGGACAGCCGGACGACGTTGTCGTTGATCCGGGCGGCCGCGTCCTGGACCGCCGACAGCCGGTTGACGGCGAGGACGGTCATCGCGACGGCGACCAGCGCGAGGACGGCGACGGCGGCGCCGATCTTGACGCCGACAGGGCGGTCGGCGAACCAGCCGCCGGTGCGGCCGGCGCGTTGCGTGCTCATGGGGACTGCTCCTGGGTTCTCGGGGTGGTCGGTGGGGAAGAAGCGGGCGCTCTCGGGGTAGGAGAGTGACGGATCCGGAAAGGAACTCGCGTCGTCCGGAAATGGCGTGTCGGTAACGATCCGAGCACGGCCGTTATTGGTTGCGGCGGGCAACGCCGGGACCATTTTCGGCAGCAAGTCGACAAGCGGCACGACGCGGTCGAGCAGCACAGATGCCCAAGTCGACAAGGGCATCCGCGCGGCCGGCCGAGCTCTCCAACGGCGGAGACGGCCATTTCCGCCGGTCGGGGCGGGGGCGGACGACCGCGCTCGGAGCCATTGTCGCGAGAATGGTTCCGGACGGGTCCGTGGTCACCGGCCGCCGGGACGGACGACCATTCCCGGCGGCCGGGTCACACGGGTCAGTGGGTGAAGCGGGCGACGCTGGTGCGCAGGTCGGCGGCCATGCGGGAGAGCTCGTCGACGGCGGTGCGCGTCTGGGTCAGCGCCTGGGTGGTGGAGTCCGCCGCGGCCGAGACCCCGGAGATGTTGTCCGCGATCTGCCCCGAGCCCTGCGCGGCCTCGGACACCGACCGGCTCATCTCGTTGGTGGTCGCGGTCTGCTCCTCCACCGCGGAGGCGATGGTGGTCTGCCGGTCGGAGATCTGCGCGACGATCTGGGAGATCTCCCCGATCGCGGCGACGGCGGCGGTGGTGTCGCCCTGGATGGCCTGCACCCGGCGGGCGATGTCCTCGGTGGCCTTGGCCGTCTCCTGCGCCAGCTCCTTGACCTCGTTGGCCACCACCGCGAAGCCCTTGCCGGCCTCCCCGGCCCGGGCCGCCTCGATGGTGGCGTTGAGCGCCAGCAGGTTGGTCTGCTCCGCGATGCTGGTGATCACCTTGACCACGTTGCCGATCTCGGCCGACGAGTCACCCAGCTTGGCCACCGTCGCCGTCGTGGTCTCCGCCGCGGTCACCGCGCGGGCGGCCACCGCCGACGCCTCGGCGGCGTTGGTGGCGATCTCCCGGATGGAGGCGCCCATCTGCTCCGCGCCCGCGGCGACCGTCTGCACGTTCCGGCTGACCTCCTCGGCCGCGCCGGCCACGACGCCGGACTGCGCCGAGGTCTCCTCGGCCGACGCCGAGATCTGCGCCGAGGACGCCGACAGCTCCTCGCTGGAGGCCGCGACCGCGTCCGCGGAGGCGACGACCGAGGCCATGACGCCGCGCAGGCTCTCCATCGCCGCGTCGAGCGCACGACCGGTCTGGCCCAGTTCGTCGCGCGAGCGCAGACCGCTGGTACGGGTCAGGTCGCCGTCGGCCAGTCCGGCGGCGACGTGCTGGACGCGCCGCAGCGGGCGGACGATCTGGCGGCCGATGACCAGCGCCAGCGCCAGGCCGAGGACGGCGCCGACCACCAGGATCACCAGGACCTGCGTCCGGGCGCTGTGGTACGACGCCGCGGCGTTCGCCTGGGTGCCCTCGACGGCGTCGGCCTGTGCGGCACCCAGCGCGCCGCCGGTCTCCACGACGACGCCGAACAGGCGGTCGCACTCGGCGAGGACGGGCGCCACGTCGACGGCGGGGTCCATCGCCCGGCTCGCGGGCAGGATCGTGCCGTCCCGGTAGGTGCGGTACTCCGTGACGGCCGCGAGGTAGTCGTCCAGCAGGCCCGGGTCCACCGCCTCCCGGCGCAGGGCCGCGACCGCGGTGTCGAAGACCTGGTCGAACCGGGTGATCTCCTGCTCGCGGCGCGGCTTGTCCGTCACCGGTCCGGCGAGGTGGAGCAGCACGCGCTGCCGCATGCTGCCCACGGCCTCCTGGGCCTCCGCCAGGTCCCTGAGCGGCACCGCGCCGTCGCTGTAGATGCTCTCCGCCGCGGCGTTCACCGTCCCCAGCTGCACGACGGCGAGGCCCCCGACGGCGCCGGCCACCAGCAGCAGTGCGGCGAGCAGGGACATGAGCTTGGTGTTGACGCGCAGGTCGGCGAACCAGCCGGCACGCGGGCGGGATGCGGCGTTCACGAGAGCCTCCTGGGCTTCCTGTGCACGCTGCGACGGGTGTGACGGGCGTGCAGCAGGAATGGTGGCGGCGGCCGGCGCCCGCGCCCCGCTGCCGGAGACGCCCCGGGACGGATCGTTGCGGAGGAGGCGGTGACCGCCCGCCGCGCCGTCGCCGAGTCGACGGAGCCCGGCGGTGACCGGCCGGGCCCAGGGACGTCCGTGCAGGTCGGCGCAGGGGAGGGGCGCCGTGTCGACCCGCAGCGGGCGGTGACCGCGCGACGGGGGAGCGGTCGTCCCGGGCCGGCGCGCGACGCGCCGCGGCGGGGGTCAGGCGAGCAGGTCGCCGAGCAGCCGGAGGGCGGCGAGGGCGGCGACCGGGTCGGTCACCCGCTGGGTCGCGGCCGTCTCGCCCTCGCCGACCTTGATGCCGACGTCGTCCGGGCCGAGGGAGCGGAAGACGTCCTCGTCGGTGCGGTCGTCGCCGAGGTAGACGACGGCGGCGGCGCCGATCTCCGCGCGCAGCCGGTGCACGGCACTGCCCTTGTCGGCGTCGGTGACCGCGAGCTCGAGCACCGCCTTGCCCGGCTTCTTCGTCAGTGACGGATCCGCGACCGCATCCGCGGACGCCAGCAGCGCGGTGGCCGCCGCGGGGTCGGTCACCTGCCGGACGTGGACGGCGACGCTGGCGGGCTTGACCTCCAGCCGCGCACCGGGGACCGCGGCCACCAGCGGCGCCAGCTGCCCGGCGAGGGCGTCCCGGCGGCCGGCCAGGTCGCCGGTGAGCGGGCCGTCGAACTCGGCGCCGTGGCTTCCCACCCAGCGGTAGGGACCGGTGAAGCCGCTGACCGCGCGCAGGTCCTCGAGCCCGCGGCCGCTGACCAGCGCCACGGTCACGCCGTCGGCGGCGGCGACCCGGGCGAGGGCCTCGGCGGTGCCGGGGGAGGGGACCGCCGCGCCCGGGTCCCCGACCAGCGGGGCCAGCACGCCGTCGTAGTCGGAGGCGACCAGCAGCGGGCGGCGGGCGGCGACCGCCGCCAGCGCGGCCGCCGTCCCCTCCGGGACGCTCACGCCTGGGCGCGCAGGGCGTCGAAGAAGGACGACGCCCAGTGGTCGAGGTCGTGCTTGGCGAGGTACCGGCGCATGGCGCGCATCCGGCGGGCGCCCTCGGCGGGCTCGATCCGCAGCGCGCGCAGCAGCTGGTTCTTCACGCCGGCGATGTCGTGCGGGTTGACCAGGAACGCCTGCTTGAGCTCGGCGGCGGCGCCGGCGAACTCGGACAGGACGAGCGTGCCGCCGAGGTCGCCGCGGGCGGCGACGTACTCCTTGGCCACGAGGTTCATGCCGTCGCGGTAGGGCGTCACGAGCATGACGTCGGCCGCGCGGTAGAGGGCGGCGAGCTCCTCGCGGGGCATCGACTGGTTGAAGTAGTGCACCGCCGGCCCGCCGATGGAGCCGAAGACGCCGTTGATGTGGCCGACCTGCTGCTCGATCGTCTCCCGCATGTGCACGTAGTGCTCGACCCGCTCGCGGCTGGGCGTGGCCACCTGCACCATGACGGTCCCGGGGCCCTCGATCGCGCCGTCCTCGAGCAGCTCCTGGAAGGCGTTGAGCCGGACGCTGATGCCCTTGGTGTAGTCCAGCCGGTCGACACCCAGGATGATCTTGTCCGGCTCGCCGAGCTCGGCGCGGATCTCCGCGGCCCGCTTGACCACCTCCGGCGAGGAGGCCAGCTCGTCGAAGGCGGCGACGTCGATGGAGATGGGGAACGCCCGTGCGGTCACCGTGCGCCCGTCGTACTCGACCGTCGCGCCGCGGGTGGGCAGCTCGTGCAGCCGGCGGGCCAGTTGGACGAAGTTCACCGCGGCGCTCGGCCGCTGGAAGCCGACCAGGTCCGCGCCCAGCAGCCCCTCGACGATCGCCGACCGCCACGGCAGCTGGGTGAACAGCTCGTAGGGCGGGAACGGGATGTGCAGGAAGAAGCCGATCGTGAGGTCGGGCCGGCGCTGCCGGAGCATCGCGGGCACCAGCTGCAGCTGGTAGTCGTGCACCCAGACGATCGCGTCCTCGGCGGCCACCTCCGCGGTCCGCTCGGCGAAGCGCTTGTTGACCTGCACGTAGGCGTCCCACCAGGTGCGGTGGTACTCCGGCTTCTCGACCACGTCGTGGTACAGCGGCCACAGCGAGGCGTTGGACATGCCCTCGTAGTAGCGGTCGACCTCCTCCTCCGAGAGCTCGACGGGGATCAGCGACATCCCGCCGGACTCGAAGGGTTCGGGCGCCTCACCGGCCGAGCCGGACCAGCCCACCCACGCGCCGCCGCGGCCGGCGACGAAGGGCTCGAGCGCGGTCACCAGGCCGCCGGGGCTGCGCTGCCAGCGCGTCGTCCCGTCGGGGTCGGTCACCTGGTCGACCGGCAGCCGGTTGGCCACCACGACGACGGGACTGTCCGCCCCCACGTCTCCCGCGCCTGTCCTGGCCATACGCCGTCGACCCTACTGAGACGCAGGGGCCACGTCACCCGCGGGGCCGGTCCGTGACGGACTGAGCCGTCGGCCCCTTGTGGTGGGCGGCGCGCCGCACGAGTCTGCGACCACTCCCTGGCGCAGGAGGGGTCATGACGTCGACGATGTCGGCCGGCCCCCCCGTGCAGGAGCGGGTCCGGCTCTTCGAGCAGGCGTGCAACGCCGAGGGGCTCGAGGCCTACGCCGCTCTCCTGGCAGCGGACGTCCGCAGCCGCACGGGGGACGTGACGGTGACCGGGCGGGACGCCGTCGTCCGGTTCATGACGGCCGTGAGGACGACGTTCCCCGACTTCTCCGTGACCTTCACGCACGTGCTCGTCTCGGGGGACGAGGTCGCCGCGGAGATCGTCGAGCGGGGGACCCACCGGGGGCCACTGGTGCTCCCCGACCGGACGGTCCCGCCGACCGGGCGCCGCGTCGAGTGGCAGGCCGCGACCTTCTTCCGGTACGGCGAGGACGGGCTGATCCGGGTCATCCGCGACTACCTCGACACGGCGGCCCTGCTGCGTCAGCTCGGCGTGTGACCGCGGTCAGCGCGCCAGCAGGTACCCGGCGGCCGCGGCGCCGAGGCCGAGCACCAGCGTCGCCGCGAGGTAGGCGGCCGCCCGGCCGACGGCCCGCTCCTCGACCAGCCGGACGACGTCGGCGCCGAAGCCGGAGAAGGTGGTCAGCGTCCCGCAGAGACCCGTGCCGACCAGCGCGACCACCGCCGCGGGCGTGTCACCGAGGCCCAGCAGCACGCCGAGCACGGTCGAGCCCGCGACGTTGACCGCCAGCGTGCCGACCGCGGGATCCCGGCCCGCCCGTCCCGCGAGGCGGACCGCCAGCAGCCGCAGCGGCGCGCCGACCAGCGCGCCGGCCGCGACCAGCAGCGGGGTCACGGCGTCCGCCGCCGGACCGCGAGCAGGCCGGCGGCCGTGGCCAGCACCCCGCCGAGGACCGACGCGAGCACGTAGCCCGCGGCGAGGAGGACCCGGCCGGCGTCGGTCAACTCGACGACCTCGACGGCGAACGCGGAGTACGTCGTGTACCCGCCGAGCACGCCGACGGCGAGGAACGGCCGCACCCACGCCGGCTCCGGGCCCGCGGTGAGCAGGCCGAGGAGGACGCCCATCAGCAGGCAGCCGGTGAGGTTGACCAGCAGCGTCGCCCAGGGCCAGCCGGCGCCGGGGGAGGGGAGCGCCTCGGCGACGCCCCACCGCGCCAGCGCCCCCAGCGCCCCGCCGGCCGCCGCCAGCACACAGGCCGCCGCCGGGGCCCTCACCGCCGGCGGGTCTCGGGGAACAGCAGGTCGACGAAGCGCGCCGCGGTGGGCTGCGGCTCGTGGTTGGCCAGCCCCGGGCGCTCGTTGGCCTCGACGAACACCGCGTCGGGTCCCTCGACGTCGGGGACGAGGAAGTCGACGCCGGTCACCGGGATGCCGATCGCCCGGCTGGCCCGCACCGCCGCCTGGCCGATCGCCGGGTGGAGCCGGTCGGTGACGTCCTCGATGGTGCCGCCGGTGTGCAGGTTCGCCGTCCGCCGCACGCGCAGCCGCTGCCCGTTGGCCAGGACGTCGTCCATCGCGTACCCGGCCGCGCGGACGACGTCGGTGGTGACGTCGTCGAGCGGGATCCGCGACTCGCCGCCGGTGGCCCGCTCCCGCCGCCGGCTGGTCTCGCGCACCAGCTGGGCCACGGTGCTGCGGCCGTCGCCGACGACCTCCGCGGGCTTGCGCACCGCCGCGGCGACCACCTCGTGGTCGATGACGACGACGCGCACGTCCTCGCCGTCGACGAGCTCCTCGACCAGCACGTCCGGGCAGTACAGCCGCGCGGCGTCGACGGCCCGAGCGAGCTCCTCCTCGCTGGTCACGCCCACCGTGATGCCCTTGCCCTGCTCGCCGCGGGCGGGCTTCACCACCAGCTCCCCGCGCTCGGCCAGCAGCTCGCGGGCGGGGCCGAGGTCGTCACCGGGCACGGTGACACCGCGGGGCACGCGCACCCCGGCGGCCTCGACGATGCGGCGGGTGACCCGCTTGTCGTCGCAGCGGCTCATGGCGACGGCGGTGGTGAACTCCGACAGCGACTCGCGGGTCAGCACCCGGCGGCCACCGAGGGACAGCTGCATCTCGCCGAACTCGGCGTCGGTCACCTCGACGCGGATCCCGCGCCGCAGCGCCTCGTCGGCGATGATCCGCGCGTAGGGGTTCAGCCGGGTCAGCCCCGGCGGGCGGGCCGCGAACAGCGGCGTGTTGATCGGGTTCTTCCGCTTGACGCACACCGCGGGCGCGCGCACGAAGCCGAGCTTGCGGTAGAGCGCGATCGCGCCCTTGTTGTCGTGCATCACCGAGAGGTCGACGTAGGAGCGGCCGCGGCCGACGTACCGCTCGGCCAGCACCCGCACCAGCGCCTCGCCGGTGCCGGGCGGCGCGCTCTGCCCGTCGACGGCGAGGCACCACAGGCTGGTGCCGCCCTCCGGGTCGCCGAAGGCCAGCACGTGGTCGACGCCGGTGACCGTGCCGACGACGCGGGAGGTCCGGGTGTCCTCGGCGACGAGGTAGGTGAAGGCGCGGGTGCGGTGGTTGGCCCACATGGTCTCGGGGTCGCCGGTCACCATGCCGTTGCGGGCGTAGATCTCGTTGATCGCCACCATGTCCTCCAGCGAGGTCACCGTGCGCACGAAGACGCCGCGGATGAGCTCGGGGCGGGGCCGGTAGCGGTAGAGGTCCAGTCGGTAGGTGTAGCTGGGGTCGATGAACAGCTCGTCGGGCGCGAGGCCGACGAGGACGTGCGGGTCGCGGGCGTAGATGCAGATGTCGCGCTGCCCGGTCTCCTCGGCCCGCAGCGCGGCGAGGATGTCGCGCATCTCGGTGAAGGTCTGGCCGAAGACCAGGCGCCCCCACGCCAGGTCCAGCACGACGTCGGCGGCCATGCCCTCCAGCTGGTGCTCGGAGGGCCGCGTCCAGTTGCGTCCGGTGAGGTCGGGGGTGCCGGCCACCGCGGTGCGGCGGCGGTGCCCGGCGAGCCGGGGTGCCACGGTGCGCCTCCTCAGACCCCGTGGTTCTGCAGCCACAGCTCCAGCAGGCCCAGCTGCCACAGCTTGTTGCCGCGCAGCGGCGTGAGCTCGCCGTTGGGGTCATCGAGCAGCCGGGACACGTACTCCGGGCGGAACAGCGCCCGCTCCCGCGCCGCCTCGCTGGACAGCGCGTCCTTCACCAGGCCGAGCACCTTGCCCTCCAGGTGGGTGATCGCCGGCACCGGGAAGTAGCCCTTGGGCCGGTCGATGACCTCCGGCGGGATGATCCGGCGGCCGATCGCCTTGAGCACGCCCTTGCCGCCGTCGGCGAGCTTGAGCTCCGGCGGGCACTGGGCCGCGAGCTCCACCAGGTCGTGGTCGAGGAAGGGCACCCGGGCCTCCAGCCCCCACGCCATCGACATGTTGTCCACCCGCTTGACCGGGTCGTCGACGAGCATGACCTCGCTGTCCAGCCGCAGGGCGGCGTCGACGGCGGTCTGCGCGCCGGGGCGGGACATGTGGTCGCGGACGAACTCCAGGCTGGGGTCGCCGTCGAGGGCGTAGCGCTCGCCGACGAGCGCGCGCACGTCCTCCGCGCCGCGGTCGAAGAACGCCTTCGCGTAGCGCTCGACGGCCTCCTCGCGGTCGACGTCGGCCAGCGGCGGGTACCAGTGGTAGCCGGCGAAGACCTCGTCGGCGCCCTGCCCGGACTGCACGACGCGGATCGACTGGCTGACCCGCTCGGACAGCAGGTCGAAGGCGACGACGTCGTGGCTGACCATCGGCTCGGCCATCGCGCCGATGGCGTGGCCGAGCGCGGCGGCGAGCTCGTCGGAGGACACCCGGATGCGGTGGTGGTTCGTGCCGAACCGCTCGGCGATGACGTCGGAGTAGCGGAACTCGTCGCCCGCGTGGCCGCCGACGGTCTCGAAGCCGATCGAGTAGGTGGCGAGGCCGGTCTGCCCCTCCTGGGCGAGCAGGCCCACGATCAGGCTGGAGTCCAGCCCGCCGGACAGCAGCACGCCGACGGGGATGTCGGAGACCAGGCGGCGGCGGACGGCGACCCGCAGCGCCTCCTCGATCGCGTCCTCCCAGTCGCGGTTCGACCAGCCGGAGTGCTCGGGGCGCCGCTCGTAGGTGGGCTCCCAGTAGCGGTGCTCGCGGCTGGTGCCGTCGGCCTCGACGACGCGGACGGTGGCCGGCGGCAGCTTGCGGACGCCGTTGAGCAGGGTGCGCGGCGCGGGGACGACGGCGTGCCAGGTCAGGTAGTGGTGCAGCGCGACGGGGTCGATGGAGGTGTCGACGTCGCCGGCGCGCAGCAGGGCGGGCAGCGACGAGGCGAACCGGAGCCGGCCCGGCGTCTCGGCGAGGTACAGCGGCTTGATGCCCAGCCGGTCGCGGGCCATGACCACCCGGCCGGTGTCCCGCTCGTGGATGACGACGACGAACATGCCGTGCAGGTGGTCGACGAAGTCGAGGCCCCAGTGGTGGTAGCCCTTGAGCAGGACCTCGGTGTCGCTGGTGGAGAAGAAGCGGTAGCCGTGGCCCTCGAGCTCGGCGCGCAGCTCCTTGTAGTCGTAGATGCAGCCGTTGAAGACCGCCTCGAGGCCGAGCTCGCTGTCCACCATCGGCTGGGAGCCGCTGGGGGAGAGGTCGATGACCGACAGCCGCCGGTGGCCGAACGCCACCCGGCCGGCGCTCCACTGGCCCTGCCCGTCCGGCCCGCGGGGGACCAGCGCCTCGACCATCCGCGCCACCGCGGTGGTGTCGGCCAGGGAGCCGTCGAACCTGATCTCGCCGGAGAGGCCGCACATGGGTTCGATCCAACCCCAGGGTGCCGGGCCTCGCGACGTGGTGGGCCCAGTTCACAGGAAGGTCACACGGCCCGGTTCCACGTGGAACCGGGCCGCGCGACCTACCGCTGGGCGGTCAGCGCGGCGACGGCGGCCGGGACGTCGACCAGGCCGGTGCCCTTGTCGTACGACGTCGTCCGGCTGCCGACCGCGGTGTAGGCGGCACCGTCGGGATAGCGGTGCGCGGTCGAGGTGAGCGCCTCCTCGACCTCGGCCGGGGTCGCCGCCGGGTCGGCCTCGAACAGCTGGGCGACGATGCCCGCGACGTGCGGCGCGGCCATCGAGGTCCCGCTGATCGTGGTGAAGGTGCCCAGGTCGAGCAGGCCGGGACCGTTGCGCGGGTCGAGGCCGGTGGCGCAGACCGGCAGGTACGGCCGGCACGACGACGTGATGGCCTCGCCGGGCGCGGAGACGTCCGGCCAGGTGGAGGGGTCGGCCGCGGCGCCGCGCGAGGAGAACCCGCTGACCGTGCCGTCGCGGGTGCCGGTGTCGCCGTCGTTGTAGGAGGCCACGCTGATGATCCCGCCGGTCGGGTCCTGGCCGGGCGGGTTGGTGAGCGACGTCGAGCCGTCGCCGCCGTCGTTGCCGGCCGCCCACACGGTGACGACGCCCTCGGCCGCCAGTGCGCGCTGCAGCTTGACCGTGGCGCTCTCCGGGTCGAACCCCCCGCCGCCGCTCGGGCCGTAGGAGTTGTTGGTGACCCGGATGGGCGGGCAGACGTCCGCGGGGACGTCCGCGCCGCACGGGTGCTCGTGGTTCTCCAGGACCCAGTTCAGCGCCGCGTCGGCGCCGACGATGAGCAGCGCCGCGCCGGTGGAGACGGACACGAGGCTCGCGCCGGGGGCCGCGCCCTGCAGCCGGCCGCCGTCGGGGAGCGCCGTCGGCCGGCCGGCCACGATCCCGCTGACGTGCGTGCCGTGCCCGCCGACCGACAGCGTGTCGGTGTCGACCACGGTCGGCACCCGGACGACGCAGTCCGGCGTCGTCGTGGTCTCCAGCAGGCACAGGCTCTTGAGGTTGGCCACGACGGCGCTGCCGCCGTCGGGGTCGCGCAGGTAGGGGTGGGTGGGGTCGACGCCGGAGTCGATGACGGCGACCGAGACGCCGCTGCCGTCGAGCGGGGAGCCGTCGGGGCCGGTGAGCGTCCGCACGGCCTGCGCGCCGGCCGTGGCGGTGTGGGAGGTCTCCTGGGCGAACTCGATCGGGGTGTTGCCCTCGAGGTAGGTGACGCCGGGCTCGCCGCGGGCGGCCCGGACCTGGGCGGCGGTGCCGCGGGCGACGACCACGCCGATCCGCTCGAACTCGGTGACGGTCCGCATCCCGCTGGCGGCGACGGCGGCCCGGGCGGCCCGCGCGTCCTCCCCGTGCACCAGGACGGTGGTGGGGACGGCGGCGGCCAGGCCGGCGAGCTGGTCGGCCAGGAAGTCCTGGACGGGGGCGAGCGGATCGGGGGCCGCCTGGGCGGGGGTGGCCAGCAGCGCGCCGGCGACCAGCGCGGCCAGGCTCCCTCCTCCGAGCGCGCGACGGGTCGACCGGGTCATGGGCTCTCCTCGTTGAGAACTGACGGGTGCCTTGCTCGAACGAGTCGCTGCGACGCCGGTCACGCCGTGGGGCGACCGGGCGTGTCGCCGGGTTCCGGGTACCGGGCCGGCCGCTCCCGTTGGGCAGGGTGGGGGCGTGTACGACGACCCGCCGGACGAGGCGCCCTGGGCGATGCAGCTGGTGGCGCGCGTGGAGCGGGTCGACCCGCCGGGCCGGACGGCCGTCTGCGAGGCCGCGGCGGTCGCGGTCGTGCGGCTGCTCGCCGACGACCGGGCGCTGCCCGGCGGGGAGTGGGAGCCGCTGGTCCGCCGGTGGACCGACGGGGCGATCCGCAAGCACTGCCGGCGGGCGCGGGGGGTCGCGTGGGACCGGGTCTCGGGGCTCCCGGGGGTGACCGCCGCGGTCGCCGGGGCGGAGGTCCGCGCGCTGGTGCCGGGCCCGACCGACGCCATCCCCCCGGAGGTCGCGAAGCTGCAGCTGACCGGCAGCGAGCCCGCCGACCCCGCCGCCCGGCCGGTGGTCGACCCGGGACCGGGCGGCCCGCTCGTCGTCTCGGTCTGCCCCGAGCCGTTCCTGCCGCTGGGCAAGGCGGCCGCGGCCTGCGGTCACGCCGCGCAGCTGTCGGCGATGCGCATGCCCGGCGGGCGGTTCGACGCCTGGGCGGCCGCCGGCTTCCCCGTGGTGGTCGAGCACCCCGACGCCGCGCGGTGGACGGCGCTGCGCCCGCGGGCGGACGTCGAGGTGGTCGACGCGGGGTTCACCGTGGTCGCCCCCGGGACGAGCACCGCCCTCGCCCGCTGGGCATAGCGCTCAGCCGTAGTAGAGGGCGACCGGGCGGCCGTCGATCTCGCGGACGTCGACCGTGGTGTCGTAGACGGCCGCGAGCACCTCGGGACGCATGACGTCGCGCGCGGGGGCGTCCGCGACGACGGTGCCGTCCCGCATGGCCACGATGCGGTCGGCGTGAGCAGCCGCCGAGTTGACGTCGTGCAGCACGGTGACGACGCGCTTGCCGAGCTCGTCGGCCATCGTCCGGACCAGCCGCATGATCTCGGTCATGTGCCGCAGGTCGAGGTTGTTGAGCGGCTCGTCGAGCAGCACGTACTCGGTGTCCTGCGCGAGGACCATCGCGATGAACGCCCGCTGGCGCTGACCGCCGGAGAGCTCGTCGAGGTACCGGTCCCGGTAGGGGTCGAGCTCCAGGTAGGCGATCGCCCGGTCGACGTGCTCGCGGTCGGCGACGGTGAGCCGGCCCCGGGAGTGCGGGAAGCGCCCGAACTCCACGAGGTCGGAGACGGTCAGGCGCGCGGCGACGTGGTTGTCCTGGCGCAGCACGGCCAGGCGCCGGGCAAGCTCCCGCGACGGCGTCGTCGCGACGTCCAGGCCGTCCACCGTGACCCGGCCGGCATCCGGCCGGACCAGGCGGCCGACGAGGCCGAACAGCGTCGACTTGCCCGCGCCGTTGGGACCGATGAGCGCCGTCACCCCCTCGCCGCCGAAGCGGATCGTGACGTCGTCGACCACCGTCTGGCCGCCGTAGCGCTTGGTGACGCCCTCGAGCGCGATCACCGCGCCCCCTTCCGCAGGACGAGGTACAGGAAGAACAGACCGCCGGCGAAGTCGATGACCGTGGAGAGGGTGCCGCCGGAGCCGAGCACCCGCTCCAGGACCAGCTGACCGCCGAGCAGGCAGACGACGCCGAGGAGCACCGCCGTGGGCACCGTCCACACGTGGCGGAACGAGCCGGCCCACGAGTAGGCGAGGTTGGCGACGATCAGGCCGAAGAACAGGATCGGCCCGACGAGCGCCGTCGACGCCGCGACCATCACCGAGACGACCAGGAACAGCGTCATGACCACGCGCCGGTGGTCGACGCCCAGGCCCACCGCGGCCGGCTCGCCGAGGGTCAGCACGTCGAGGGTGCGCAGCAGCGGCACCACCACCGCGCAGCCGAGGACGACAAGGCCCGCGGTGAGCGCCAGCAGCGTCTCGTCGGGCCGGGTCAGGGAGGCGAAGAAGGCGTCGGAGAGCACCTGGAAGTCCAGCGGGTCGAGCATCCGCTGCATCCACTCGCTGAAGGCGCGGAAGAACGTGCCCAGCACGACGCCGACCAGCAGCATCAGGTGGATGGAGCGCCGCTTCCCGCCGAACAGCCAGGTGAACAGGACGACGCTGAACCCGACCATGACCGCCACCTGCACCGCCCACAGGACGAGCGGGTCCGCCGCCAGGAACGCCGCGGACCCGGCGGCGAAGACGACGACGGTCGAGACGAGCACGTAGAACGCGTCGAACCCCATGATCGACGGGGTGAGGACGCGGTTCTGGGTGATCGTGTGGAAGACGACCGTCGAGACCCCGACCGCCGCCGCGACGACGACGACCGCGGCGACGGTCAGGCCGCGCTTCTCCAGCGCGTAGGCCAGCGACCCGGGCACGTCGGTGAACAGGTAGAGGGCGGTCAGGACGACGACGACCGCGCCGAGCACGGCCAGGCGGGCGGCGGGCCCGGCCCGGCGCGCGCGCACCGCCGCGCGGGGGCGGACCGTCGTCGGGGCGGGGTCAGTGAGCACGGCTCCCCCTCCGCAGCAGCAGCCAGAGGAACAGCACCGCGCCGACGATGCCGACGACGACCGACAGCGGGATCTCGTAGGGGAAGCGCAGGACCCGCGCGAGGACGTCGCAGGCGACGACGAACACGGCCCCGAGCGCGGCCACCCACGGGATCGCGCGGCGGACGTTGTCGCCGATCAGCAGGCTGACGACGTTCGGGACGACGAGGCCGAGGAACGGGACCAGCCCCGCGGTGACGAGCACCGCCGCGGTGATGACCGCGACGACGACCATCCCGACGGCCACCCACCGGCGGTGGTCCAGCCCCAGGTTGGTCGCGAAGTCCTCGCCGAGGCCGATGACGCTGAACCGGTCGGCGGCCAGCCAGGCGACGACGACCATCACGCCGGCGATCCACACCAGCTCGTACCGGCCCTGCACGACGCCGGCGAAGCTGCCCTGCGCCCACTGCCCGAGGGACTGCAGCAGGTCCAGGCGGTAGGCCACGAACGTCGTCACCGCGCCGACGACGCCGCCGAGCACGATGCCGACCAGCGGGACGAGGACGAGCTGGCGGACCGGCACCGCCCGGACCACCCGCAGGAACACCCAGGTGCCGAGGAGGCCGAACACCGCGGCGACGGCCGTCTTGCCGACGACGGCCAGCCCCGGCAGGAACACCGTCGTCACGAGCATGCCGAGCGTGGCGAACTCGGTGACGCCGGTGGTGCTCGGCTCCACGAACTTGTTCCGCACGAGCATCTGCATGATCAGCCCGGCGATGCCCAGCGAGGCGCCGGCGAGGACCAGGGCCACGGTGCGCGGGATCCGGGTGGCTCCGAGCAGGAAGGCGGCGGTGCCGTCGGACCCGCCGGTGAGCACCGACACCGGGGAGACGTCGGAGACGCCGATGAACAGGCTCACGACCGCGAGGACCGCGAGCAGCACGCCGACGAGCACCCCCACGCCGGTGCGCCGGGGGCGCGCCGGGGCGGGGGTGCTCGTCCGACCCGTGTCGAGTGCCGTCACGGAGGAGGTGCGGGACTCAGCCGGCGATCTGCAGGACGTCGTCGATCATGATCCGGGTGGTGTCGAGGCCACCGAAGACGACGTACCAGGCGACCGGGTCGAGGTAGTGGATCTGGCCCTGCTGGGCGGCGGTCGTCTGCGCGACGACGTCGTTGTCGAGCACCGCCGCGGCCGCCTGCGCGCCCTCCTCGCCGGTGGCGGCGTCGCGGTCGACGACCCACAGGTGGTCGGGGTCCGTCTCGAGCAGGAACTCGAAGGAGACCGGCTCGCCGTGCGTGGCGGCCTGGATGTCGTCGACGACGGGCTGCACGCCGAACGCGTCGTAGATGAGACCGCCCCGGGCGCCCCGGGCGTCCGCGCCGTCGCCCGCCGGGGCCATGGCGCTGAGCTCGCCACCGGCCACCATGAGGCCGAGGCCGGTGCCCGCGTCGGCGGTGGCGGCCCGCGCCTCCTCGATCCCCGCCTCCAGGTCGGCGACGGCCGCGGCCGCCTCGTCCTCCGCGCCGAGCACCTCGCCGAGGAAGGTGGCGTTGCGCTCGAGGGTCTCGGTGTAGCTGCCGCGCAGGCTCAGGTCGACGGTCGGCGCGATCTCGCTGAGGTCCTCGTACAGCGTCGAGGAGCGGCCGCCGATGACGATGAGGTCGGGCTGCTGCGACTCGATCTCGACCAGGTCGGCCTCGAACAGCGTGCCCGCGTCGAAGGCGTCGTCGGCCAGGTACCGCTGCAGGTAGTCGGGCACCGAGTCCAGCGGGGCGCCGGCGACCTCCCCGCCCAGGGCGCCGATGGTGTCGAGGCTGGCCATGTCGAAGACGACGATCCGCTCGGGGTCCACCGGGACCTCGACCGTCGTCTCCTCGTACTCCGGTTCCTGGTCCTCGGCGGCGGTGTTCCGGTCCCAGGTCCAGGTCACGGTCCCGGCGTCGGTCGACGCCTCGGCCACCGGCCCGTCGGACGAGCACGCGCCGAGTGCGACGACCGTGGCCAGGGACAGGGAGGCGGCCGCCAGCGGCCGGGTCGCGGTGCGCATCGTTCTCCTGCTCGAAGTAGGTCAGGCTGCCCTAACTGAGGACGGCCTAACCTGTCACAGCCCCCGGAGCAACGGAACGGCGGGGTCCCCTCACGGCCGGTTGCCCCCCTCCACCGGCGGGCAGGAGCGGCCCGTGCAGGCACGCACCCTCGGGTCCCTGTCCGTCCCCGCCATGGGGCTGGGCTGCATGGGGATGAGCGAGTTCTACGGCACCGGCGACCGGGCCGAGGCCGAGCGCACCATCCAGCGGGCCCTCGACCTCGGCGTCACCTTCCTCGACACCGCGGACATGTACGGCCCGTTCACCGACGAGCGGCTGGTCGGGAAGGCGATCGCCGGCCGCCGCGACGAGCTGGTGCTCGCGACCAAATTCGGCAACGAGCGCGGTGAGGACGGCTCGTTCCGCGGGGTCAACGGGAGGCCGGACCACGTGCGGCGGGCCTGCGACGCCTCGCTCGAGCGGCTCGGTGTCGACGTCGTCGACCTCTACTACCAGCACCGGGTGGACACCACCGTCCCGGTCGAGGACACCTGGGGCGCGCTGGCCGAGCTGGTCGAGGCGGGCAAGGTGCGCACCGTCGGCATCTCCGAGGCCGCGCCGGAGACCATCCGCCGCGCGCACGCCGTCCAGCCGGTGACCGCCGTGCAGACCGAGTACCCGCTGTGGAGCCGCGACCCCGAGGAGAACGGCGTCCTGGCCACCTGCGCCGAGCTCGGCATCGGGTTCGTGGCCTACTCGCCGATCGGCCGCGGCTTCCTCTCCGGGCAGATCCGCAGCCTCGACGACCTCGCGCCCGACGACTTCCGCCGGCACAACCCGCGGTTCCAGGGCGAGGCGTCCCAGCAGAACCTGCGCCTGGTCGACCGGGTGCGCGAGATCGCCGACGAGAGGGGCGTGACGGCGTCGCAGCTCGCGCTGGCGTGGGTGATGGCGCAGAGCGACCGCGGGGGCAACCCGGGCGTGGTGCCGATCCCCGGCACCAAGCGGGTGCGCTACCTCGAGGAGAACGCCGCGGCCGCCGACGTCGAGCTGTCCGACGACGACCTGCGCCGGCTCGACGAGGCCGCCCCGGTCGGCGCCGCGGTCGGCGACCGCTACCCGGACATGTCCGGCGTCCACCGCTGACGGAGGACCTCCCTGCCCCCACTCCTCGCACGCTCGCGCCGGGCTCCTGCAGGGAGACCGGACTACGCGGCCGCGCGGGGGGTGACGGCGCCCAGCACCTCGGCGACGTGGGCGCGGGCGGCGGCGGCCAGCCGGGCGCCGACGTCGGCCCACGCGTCACGGACCTCGCGCGCCGGCCAGGCCTCCGGCTGCAGCGCCGGGGGCAGCAGCGGGTCGCCGGTGAGCACCGCCCGCAGGTCCGCCCGCAACCGCAGGTGCCGGCCGAGCGCGGCCGGGCCCTGGGGCACCGCGTCCCCGACCGCGCGCAGCCGGTCGAGCACCCGGGTCCAGGCGGCGGCGAGCCGGGGGAGGTCCCAGCAGCGGGCGGCCAGGTCGGCGTCGGACAGCCGCGGGTCGGCCACGCGGGCGGTGAGCAGGTCCAGCCGGGAGGTGCGCTCGCCGGCCAGCTCGGCGCGCACCTCCTCCAGCGCGGCGGCGTGCGGCGACACCCACGTGGCCGGTGCCAGGGGGCCGAAGCCGGCGCGGGCCAGGCCGCGCCGCACCCGCTCGCGGGCCGCGCGGTCGGTCTCCGGCACGCCGTAGACGACCATCCGCCACTCCCCGTCCCACGGGCCCAGCCGCGACCGGATCCGGTCGCAGCGGGTGGTGACCGCCGCGCGCAGCGCCGCGGTCGGGGCGAGCAGCGTCTCCCGCCCGCGCCGGGACGCGGTCAGCCACCCGGCGCGGCGCAGCGCCGACGCGGCGACCCGGGTGCTCGGCTCGGCGACCCCGCACGCCGCGAGGAGGCCGACCAGGGCCTGCAGCGGCACCGGGTCGCCGGTGACGGCGTCCAGGTGCTCGGCGCACAGGTCCACCACCAGGTCGCGGACGGTCATGGCCCGTGCCTACCCCGCGCCCGCTCCCGGCTCCCCCGGAGGGCGCGCGATCATGGGAGGCGATGAACGCCCTCCTCGTCTGGTCGGCCACGGCGGTGGCCCTGCTGGTCGCCCTCGCCGGCCTGGCGTCCACCCTCGCCCGCCGGCGGATCGGACTGCTGCACCTGGCCGGTGCCGCGGTGCTCGAGGTGCTGCTCGTCGTCCAGGCGGTGGTGGCGGCGGTGGCGCTGGCGGACGGGCAGCGGCCCCCGGAGACGGCGACCTTCGTCGGCTACCTGGCCGGCGTCGTCCTGCTGCCGGTGGCCGGGGTGCTGTGGTCGCGCACCGAGCCCAGCCGCTGGGCGGGGACGGTGCTGGCCGTGGCGTCGCTGGTGACCGCCGTCATGGTCTGGCGGCTGGTGCAGCTCTGGGAGGCCCCCGGTGCCTGAGCGGGACGCGCGGGGCACCGCGCCGGGCGGGACCGCCGCCGGGCCGGGCCGGGTGCTGGTGGCCGTCTACGCGGTCTTCGCGCTGGCCGCCGGCGCGCGGGCCGGCGTGCAGCTGGCCACCCGCTTCGCCGAGGCGCCGGTGGCCTACCTGCTGTCGGCCCTGGCCGCGGTGGTCTACCTGGTCGCCACCGTCGGGCTGGCCCGCGGCGGGCGGGCGGGGCGGCGGACCGCCGTCGTCGCGTGCTCGGTGGAGCTGGCCGGCGTGCTGGTGGTGGGCGTGCTGTCGCTGGTGGACCCGGCGGCCTTCCCCGACGAGACGGTGTGGTCGGCGTTCGGCCGCGGCTACGGGTTCGTGCCGCTGGTGCTGCCGGTGCTCGGCCTGCTGTGGCTGCGCCACCAGGCCGACGTGACGGCGGGGGAGGAGGCGGCCGGGACCGTCCCCGAGGACGGTCCCGGCCGGTCCTGAGCGGTCAGAAGTCGCCGCCCCCGAAGTCGCCGCCGAAGTCCCCGCCCCCGAAGTCCCCGCCGCCGTAGTCGCCGCCGGCGAAGCCGTCGTCGGCCCCGCCGGCGAAGTCGGCGCCCGGGTCGCCGCCGTAGTCACCCTCGGAGGCCGCGTAGTCGCCGCCGCCGCCGCCGTCGCCGTCACCGCCGCCGTCGCCGCCGGCCCCGGCGCCGTCCTGGTAGCCCTCGGCGTAGGCCTCCTCGTCGCCGCCGCCGAACAGGCCGCCGTCACCGAGGCCCGTGTCGAACAGCGCGTCGGCGACCGCCGTCCCGACGACGAGGCCGCCGATGGTCCCGAGCAGGCTGCCGCCGATCGAGCCGGCGAAGCCGCCCATCCGGGGCCCGTAGCCGCCGCCGTAGCCGTACCCGCCACCGCCGTGGCCCAGGCCGTAGCCGGGTCCGTACCCGCCGCCCCCGTAGCCGGGGCCGCCGCCGTAGCCGCCGAAGGTCCGCTCGAGGAACCCGGGCTGGCGGAGCTCGGCGCGGGTGGCGACCCGGGCCAGTGTCTGGGCGTCGTCGCTGCGCGGACGCTCGGCCGCCGGTACGCCGGCCGCGAGCTGGGTGAGCACCTCCTGCCGCTGCTCCGGGGTGAGCTGGGCGAAGGCCTCCGCGTGCGCCTGCTCGATCTGGTCCGGCGGCGCGGTCTTCAGCAGGTAGCGGTAGCGCTCGATGGCCTGCTGGTCGGTCAGCGGGCGGTCGCCGGAGGCCCGCCGGGCCGCGGGCGGGGCCGGTGCGGGCGGCGGGGCGTAGCCGTCGTAGCCGCCGTAGGCCGGGGGCTCCGGCGCGCGGCGCCGGCCGAGGAGCCGGTCGAGCAGTCCCATGACGTCTCCCTCCCGAGTGGTCCCCGGGAGGGTGCCCGTCACGCAGCCGCGCACACCTGTCCGGGCAGGTCACCTGGCGGTCGGGAGCAGTCGGCCGGGGTCGGCCGGTAGATTGGTTGCGTGCGACCGGACGGGAACCGACCGCAGGAGGGGCAGGGCCCGCCGCCCGGCGTGCTCCCCGGCGTCGGCGGTCCCACCGACTCGCCGTCCGGTGACGGCATCCCGCCCCGCACCCGCGCCGCCGTGGCCGAGGCCACGGCACCTGCCGGGGACGACGCCACCGGCCGGCAGGCCGGCATCGTCAGCGCCGCCACCGCCGTCGTCTCCGAGCACCGCGGGGACCACGCCGCGTCCACCGCCCTGCCCGCGGTCCTGGCCGACGTCCCGGTCGCGGTCCTGCTCATCGACCAGGAGTCGGGCGCGGTCACCTACGCGAACACCGCCGCGGTCGAGATGGCGGGCAACGTCCGCCTGCCGGTCGCCGTCGACACCTGGGGCGCGTCGGCCGGGCTCACCGACCTCGGTGGTGCTCCGCTCGCGCGCACCAGCGGCCCGCTGTCGCTGGTGGCCCAGGGCCGGCCCGTCACCGGCGAGGCGGTGCGGCTCTCGCCGGGCCGCAGCACCGACGCCGGCCGGGCCCGGGAGGACGACGGCGACGCGGACCGGCTGCTGTGGGTGACCGGCTTCCCGCTCTCCCAGCCGGACAACAGCCAGCAGCTGTCGCTGGTGGTGCTGCTGGAGGTCGAGAACGCGGGCGGCGAGGACGCCGACGCCGAGCTGCAGGCGCTGCGCGAGCGGGCCGTCGTCGCCACCGACATCGCGTTCACCATCACCGACCCCCGCCAGCCGGACGACCCCCTGGTCTGGGTCAACCCGTCGTTCTCCCGGATCACCGGGTACTCCTACGAGGAGTCGGTGGGTCGCAACTGCCGCTTCCTGCAGGGCCCCACCACCGATCGGGCGAGCGTCGAGCAGATCCGCACGGCCCTGCGGGCGCGGGAGGCGGTCACCGTCACGCTGCTCAACCACCGCCGCGACGGCACCGCCTTCTGGAACCAGCTCGCGATCAGCCCGGTGTTCGACGGCGACGGCGAGCTGGTCAGCTTCGTCGGCGTGCAGACCGACGTCACCGAGCGGGTGCGGGTCGAGGCCGAGCGGGAGGCGGCCTTCGCCGCCGAGCAGGCCGCCCGGCGGGAGGCCGAGCTCGCCCGCGCGGTCGCCGAGCAGGCCCAGCGCGACGCCGAGCGGGCGCAGCGCGACGCCGAGAGCGCCCAGGCCCGGCTCGCGCTGATGGCCGAGGCGACCAGCGCGCTGATCGCCACCCTCGACATCGCCGACGTGCTCGACCGGCTGGCCGCCCTGTGCGTGCCGCAGCTGGCCGACTGGGCGGTCATCACGCTGGTCGACGAGTCCGGCGAGGTCCGGGAGCTGGTCTCCCGCGATCGCGAGCACCAGCGCACCGACCTGCGCCGGTTCGACGCCGGGCACGCCCTGCGGCTGCCCCCGGACTCGCCGAGCCAGCGCAGCATCACCACCTCGCGCGCGGTGCTGGTCGAGCGGCTGCCCGAGCGGCTGGACGACGTGACCGCCTCCGCGGTGGCCCAGGAGATCGCCGGGCGGCTGGGCGCGGCGTCGGCGCTGAGCGCGCCCATGGTGGCCCGCCGCCGGACCCGCGGGGCGATCACGCTGGTGCGCACCTCCCCGGAGCGCCCGTTCACCCCCGACGACGTCGGGCTGGTCGAGGACCTCGCCCGCCGGGCGGCCCTGGTCATGGACAACGTGCGGCTCTACCAGCAGGAGCACGCCGTCGCCGACACCCTCCAGCGGTCCCTGCTGCCGGACCTGCCGGAGATCCCCGGGCTCGAGGCCGCCGCGCACTACGTCAGCGCCTCGACCGCCGCCGACGTCGGCGGGGACTTCTACGACCTGCTGCAGCTGCCCGACGGGTCGGTCGGGATGGTCGTCGGCGACGTCGTCGGCCACGACGTCGCCGCGGCCGCCGCGATGGGGCACCTGCGCGGACTCATCCGCGCCTGCCTCTGGGACGCCCCCGACCCCTCCCCGAGCACGGTGCTCACCCGCGTGGACCGGCTGGTGCAGGGCCTGCGGGTCGCCTCGCTGGCGACGATGGCCTACCTGCGCGCCCTCCCCCCGGACGGGCCCGGCGGCGCCTGGACGGCGGAGCTGGCCAACGCGGGCCACCCGCCGCTCCTCCTGCGCTCACCCGACGGGTCCGTGCGGCCGGTCGACGGCGTCACCGGCCTGCTGGTCGGCGTCGACGCCACCGCCGAGCGGCGGACGCGGACCCTGCGGCTGCCGCCGGGCTCCACGGTGCTGGCCTACACCGACGGGCTGGTGGAGACCCCCGGCTCGGACCTCGACCAGGGCATCGCCGCGCTGGTGGAGCGGGTGTCGGCCACCCCGGCCGACGCCTCGCCCCGCGAGCTGTGCGACGCCGCGGTGAGCGGCACCCTCGACGGCCGCGACGACGTCGCGCTCATCGCCGTCCGCTTCGGCGCGGCATAGGAAGCTCTCCGCACGCCTGCGAGCCCCAGACGTGCGGAATGCTCCCTATGCCTCGTCGGCCAGCCCGTAGCGGCCGCGGTGGAACAGCAGCGGCCGGCGGCCGGGATCGGCGCCGAGGTCCAGCACGCGGGCCGCGACGATCGTGTGATCGCCGCCGTCGTACTCCGCCCACAGCGTGCAGTCGATCCACGCGACGACGCCGTCGAGCACGGGGGAGCCGTGCCGGCTCGGCCGCCACGGGACGCCGGCGAACTTGTCGACGCCCGAGCGGGCGAACGCCGCCGACAGCCCGGACTGGTCCTCGGCGAGGACGTTGACGCAGAACCGGCCGATGTCCCGCAGCCGCGGCCAGGTGCTCGACGTGCGCGCCGGCGCGAGCGCCACCAGCGGCGGGTCCAGGGACAGCGAGCTGAACGACTGGCAGGTGAAGCCGATCGGGCCGTCGTCGGTGTCCGCGGTGACCACGGTGACGCCGGAGGCGAAGTGGCCGAGCACGTCCCGCATGACCCGCGGGTCGACGACCTCCGCCGGACCGCTCACGCCGTCGTCCCGGCCGCCGCCCGGGGCACCGAGCGGCCGCCGGCGCGGTACAGGGAGCTCGGCAGCTCGTGGCCGACCGCGGACTCGGTGACCCGCGCGGCGACCAGCAGCGCGTCCAGGTCGATCCCGGTGCGCACGTCGGACTCCTCCAGCCAGTAGACGAGCTCCTCGGTGGCGATGTTGCCGCTCGCGCCGGGCGCGAACGGGCAGCCGCCGAGCCCGCCGACGGAGGCGTCGAGCTGGGTCACCCCGGCCTGGACGGCGGCCAGCGCGTTGGCCTGGCCGGTGCCGCGGGTGTCGTGGAAGTGGACCGCGACCGGGGTGCCGGGGCAGGCGCGGCGGACGGCGTGCAGCAGGCGGACCACCCGCGCCGGCGTCGTCGTCCCGATCGTGTCGCCCAGGCACAGGGCGTCGGCGCCGGCGGTGACCGCGGCGCGGCACACGTCGACGGTGCGGGCGATCGGGGTGCGCCCGTCGAACGGGCAGTCCCACGCGGTGGCGACGACGACCTCCAGCGAGCCGCCGGCGCCGTGCGCCAGCGCGGCCACCTCGCCGACGCCGGCCAGCGCCTCCGCGGTGGAGCGGCCGGCGTTGGCCCGGCTGTGCCCGTCGGAGGCGGACACGACCAGCTCGAGGTCGGCGATGCCGGCGTCGACCGCGCGGACCGCGCCGCGGGGGTTGGCGACCAGCGCCGACCAGTGCACGCCGGGCCACCGGGACAGCTCGGCGGCCACCCGGTCGGCGTCGGCCAGCGCCGGGACGGCCTTCGGCGAGACGAACGACGTCACCTCGATGCGGCGCACGCCCGTGGCGACCAGCGCCTCGAGCATCGCGAGCTTGCCCTCGAGCGGGACGGGGGCCTCCAGCTGCAGCCCGTCGCGCATGCCGACCTCGCGGACGTCGACCGCCGTCGGCAGCACCAGGTCGAAGTCCGACGGCACCGCTGCCCTCCTGTCTGCTCGCCCGGACGGGGGAACCCGACCATCCTGCCTCGCCGAGGGGTTCTACGTGGAACGCAGGAGGTAATGACTGGGGTCGGTACACCGAGACGAGGTGCGGGAGGGAGGCGCCGTGGACCTGGAGGGCGCCACGGGCACCCTGCCGCCCCCCGACCTGGGCAGCGCGTTCACGAACTCGCCGATGGGGGTGGCACTGACCACCCCGGAGGGCGTGCTGATCGAGGCGAACGCCGCGCTCGGCGAGCTGCTCGGCCGCGAGCCCGGGACGCTGCGCGGCACGACGCTGTTCGCCGTCACCCACCCCGAGGACGTGGCCGGCGCGGTCGCCGTCTGCACCGGCCTGCAGGAGAGCCGCGGCCGGGCCCGGCACGAGTGCCGGATGGTGCGGGCCGACGGGGAGGTGGTGCCGGTCCAGGTGACGTCGTCCTGGGTCGACGGCACCCCGGGCGTCACCGCGCCGCACCTGGTCCTGGTGGTCGAGGACGTCACCGACCGCAAGGCGTTGGAGGCCCGGCTGCTGCACCTGTCGGCGCACGACCCGCTCACCGGGCTGCCCAACCGGCTGCTGTTCCGCGACCGGCTGCGGCACGCGCTCGAGCGCGGCCACCGCGAGCACACGCCGACCTGCGTGCTCGTGCTGGACCTCGACGGGTTCAAGGCGGTCAACGACCAGTTCGGTCACCCCGTCGGTGACGCCGTCCTCGTGGCCGTGGCCGGGCACCTGGCCTCGGTGCTGCGGGCCAGCGACACCGCGGCCCGGCTGGGCGGCGACGAGTTCGCCGTCGTCTGCGAGAACACCGAGCGGGCCGACGCCGAGGTGCTGGCCGCGCGGCTGCGGGAGGCGTTCCCCGGCTCGCTGAGCATCGGCTCGACCACCGTGCGGGTGGGCCTGAGCATCGGCATCGGCTCGGTCGACGGCGGCGTGGACCCCGAGGAGGCGCAGGAGGCGGTGGTCCGGGAGGCCGACGCGGCGATGTACGCCGACAAGGCCCGCCGCCGCTGAGCCGGCTCAGGCGCGCGAGCCGGCCCAGCCCACCGTGCGCGGCAGCCGGGCGAACACCGCGGTCAGCACCGGCAGCGGCAGCGCGAACACCAGGAACGCGGTGAAGCCGGCGACGTCGTCGGCGTCCTGCGACGCGGCCCCGACGACCAGGGCGAGGAAGAGCACGACGACCGAGGCGAGCGCGGAGGCGAACAGGACCGTCGGGGAGTGCCGGCCCAACAGCCGCGCCGCCCCGGTGACCAGCCCGGCCGCGCAGGGGAGCCCGAGCAGCAGCGTGACGGTGATCGGGTCGTCCTCGGCACCGGTGAGCACCGCGACGAGGAAGGCCAGCGACACCAGCGCGGTCAGGCCGCCGGTGACGAAACCGAGCACGGCCGCGGTGGTCGCCGTCCCCGGCCGCCCCGGACCGTGCGGCCACGCCGGCGGCGCGAACGGCACCGCCGCCCAGCCGGGGCCGTACGGGACCGGCTGGGGGTGGGGCGGGACCTGCCCGTGGGGCGGCACGGCGCCGTACGGGGGCGGGGCGCCGTGGGGAGGCGGGGCGCCGTACGTGGGCTGGGCGCCGTACGTGGGCCGGCTGCCGTACGCGGGCGGCGGGGGAGGGGGGACGGACCCGGGCGGGACGACGTCCCACTCCTGCTCGTACGGCTGACCGGTCATGCGCCCAGTCTGCGGCTGCCGCCCCCGCGCCCTCCGCTCCTGCTCCCGTGTCGTCGCCCGCACGGGTCAGACGCCGAGGGCGGCGCCGACGACGGCGCGGGCCTCCTCCTGCACCTGCGCGAGGTGGTCGGGGCCGCGGAACGACTCCGCGTAGACCTTGTAGACGTCCTCGGTCCCCGACGGGCGGGCGGCGAACCAGGCGTTCTCCGTGACCACCTTCAGCCCGCCGATGGCGGCGTCGTTGCCGGGCGCGCGGGTGAGCTTGGCGGTGATCGGCTCGCCGGCCAGCTCGGTGGCGGTGACGTCCTCCGGCGACAGCTTCCCCAGCGCCGCCTTCTGCTCGCGGGTGGCCGGGGCATCCACCCGCGCGTAGGCCGACGCGCCGTACCGCCCGGTCAGCTCCGCGTGCAGCTGCGACGGCGAGCTGCCGGTCACCGCCTGGATCTCGCTCGCCAGCAGCGCGAGCAGGACGCCGTCCTTGTCCGTCGTCCACACCCCGCCGTCGCGGCGCAGGAACGACGCCCCCGCGGACTCCTCGCCGCCGAACCCGACCGAGCCGTCGAGCAGCCCGGGCACGAACCACTTGAACCCGACCGGCACCTCGACCAGCCGCCGCCCCAGCCCGGCGACGACGCGGTCGATCAGCGACGACGACACCAGCGTCTTGCCGACGGCGACGTCCCCGCCCCACTCCGGGCGGTGCGCGAACAGGTAGGAGATCGCGACGGCGAGGAAGTGGTTGGGGTTCATCAGCCCGGCGTCGGGGGTGACGATGCCGTGCCGGTCGGCGTCGGCGTCGTTGCCGGTGGCGATCGCGTAGTCGGCGCGCTTGCCGATGAGCGAGGCCATCGCCGACGGTGACGAGCAGTCCATCCGGATCTTGCCGTCCCAGTCGAGCGTCATGAACCGCCACGTGGGGTCGACCAGCGGGTTGACCACGGTGAGGTCGAGCCGGTGCCGCTCGGCGATCGCCGCCCAGTAGTCCACCGACGCCCCGCCGAGCGGGTCGGCGCCGATCCGGACGCCGGCCGAGCGGATCGCGTCGAGGTCGAGCACCGCGGGCAGGTCGTCGACGTAGGCGGCGACGTAGTCGTACCGCTGCGCCGCCGCGTGCGCCCGGGCGAACGGCACCCGTCGCACGCCGTCGAGGCCCGCGGCGAGCAGCTCGTTGGCGCGGTCGGCGATCACCTTCGTGGCGTCGGTGTCGGCCGGGCCGCCCGAGGGCGGGTTGTACTTGAAGCCGCCGTCGCGGGGCGGGTTGTGCGACGGCGTGACGACGATGCCGTCGGCCAGGCCGCTCGTCCTCCCCCGGTTGGCGGTGAGGATCGCGTGGCTCACCGCCGGGGTGGGCGTGTACCGGCCGGCGGCGTCGACCAGCACGGGGACGTCGTTGGCGACGAGCACCTCGAGCGCGCTGGCCCACGCCGGCTCGGACAGCGCGTGGGTGTCGCGGCCGAGGAACAGCGGCCCGTCGAAGCCCTGCGCCGCCCGGTACTCGCAGATGGCCTGGGTGGTGGCCAGGATGTGCGCCTCGTTGAACGCGGTATCGAACGCCGACCCGCGGTGCCCGGAGGTCCCGAACGACACCCGCTGCGCCGGCTCGGCCGGGTCGGGCACCAGCGTGTAGTAGGCGGTCACCAGGGAGGCGACGTCGACCAGGTCGGACGGGGCGGCGGGCTGGCCGGCACGGGGATCGGTCACGCCGCCGATCCTGGCCCGGCTCCCGGCCCGGTGGCGAGCGGAGACCGTGCTACTGCCCGAAGGAGTACCGCAGGTCCGCGTTGACCAGCTCGTCGAGCCGCCTCCGCAGGTGCCCGAGGAGCGAGGCGTCCGGCAGGGGTCCGTCGACCAGCAGGGTCCAGCGGAGGTCGGTCCCGGAGGCGCCGGCGAGGGCGAGCACGTCGAAGCGGACCCGCGCGTCGGGCCGGCGCTCCCACAGCGAGGACCAGACGACGAGGTGCGGCCGCTCGGCGTGCACCACGGTCGGCGGGTGCTCGTCGTCGAGCAGCCGCAGCCACGGGCGCGCGGGATCGCGGTCGGGCCCGGTGAGCGCCTCGAACACGACGTGCGGGGGAGCGGGCTGGTCGCGCCGCCGCGCCCCGGCCTCGATCACGGCCTCGATCACGGCCCGACGCGGGCCGTCGCGCGGCGGACCCGGAGGCCGTCGAGCAGCAGGCCGGCGGCCAGCGCGGCGCCGGCGCCCTCCCCGGCGCGCAGCCGCAGGTCCAGCAGCGGCTCCAGGCCGAGGGCGTGCAGCACCAGCTCGTGCCCGCGCTCGCGGCTGCGCTGCCCGGCGACGAGGCATGCCTGGGCGCCGGGCTCGAGCAGGACGGCGGCCAGCGCGGCCACCGAGACGGCGAACCCGTCGAGGACGACGGGGGTGCGCGCCGCCGCGGCGCCGAGGACGGCCCCGGCCAGCACGGTGAGCTCCGGCCCGCCGAGCTCGGCCAGCGCGCGCTCCGGCGCGAGCCCGCTGCCCGCCCTGCGCACCGCCTCCGCCACCACGGCGCGCTTGCGCTCGAGCACCTCGCTGTCGGCGCCGGAGCCCAGCCCGGTGACGTCGGCGGGGTCGGCGCCGAGCAGCCCGGCGGCCAGCGCGGCGGCGACGGTCGTGTTGCCCACGCCCACCTCGCCGAGCGCGAGCAGGCCGTCGCGGGCGCCCAGCTCCCGCCCGGCCGCCAGCAGCCGCTCGACGTCGGCGGCGGTCAGCGCCGGGGCGGCGGCGAGGTCGCCGCGCGGGCCGGCCGGCCGGGCGGCCACCGCGCCGGGCAGCGGGTCGCCGTCCACCCCGGCGTCGACGACGACCGTCGCCAGCCCGGCCGCGGCCGCGGCGGTGGCGCCGACCGAGGTGCCGGCCAGCGCGGCGCGGACGACGTCGCGGGTGACGTGCCCGCCGTAGGCCGAGACACCGAGCGCGGCGACCGGGTGGTCCGCGGCGGCGAGCACGAGCGTGCCGCCGGCGACGTCGCCGCGGCCGAGGGCCACGACCCGGTCCACCGCGCGGTCGAGCACGCCGAGCGACCCCGGGGGAGTGAGCAGGCGGTCGGCGTCGTCGCGGGCGCCGACGACGTCCTCGCGGCCGGGCGCGCGCAGGTGCGACGGGGGAGCGGCCGGGCCGCCGTCGTCGGCGGGCCAGCGGTCCTCCAGGACGACGGCCTCCAGCGGCAGCCGCCGTGACCAGCCGGCCCGCTCCAGCCCGGGCGCGGGCGGGCGCTCGTCGGGCCAGCCCAGGCACAGCCAGCCGAGGGTGGCCACGCCGTCGGGGAGGCCGACCAGCCCGGCCAGCTCCTCGGGGCGGAACAGCGTCACCCAGCCCATGCCCAGGCCCTCGGCGCGGGCGGCGAGCCACAGGTTCTGGATGGCTGCCGCGCAGCTCCACAGGTCGGCGTCGGGGAAGGTCGCGCGGCCCAGCACGCCGGCCGCGGGGGTGCGCCGGTCGCAGCAGACGACGATCCCCAGCGGCGCCTCGCGCACGCCCTCGAGCTGCAGGTCCAGCAGCCGGCGGGCGGCGTCGGGCTCCATCTGCGCGGCCTGGCGCAGCCGCTCGCGGTCGGTGAGGACGGCGGCGCGGTCCCGGACGGCCGGGTCGCGGACGACGACGAACCGCCACGGCTGGCTGTGGCCCACCGACGGGGCCGAGTGCCCGGCGGCCAGCACCCGGCGCAGGACGTCGTCGGGCACCGGGTCCGGGCGGTAGCGGCGGACGTCGCGGCGGGCGGCGACGACGGCGTAGAACCCGCCGGCGTCGTCGGGCATGGCCCAGCCGGCGGGGTCGCCGGCCCGCTCGGCGGCGGAGGTGGCGTCGCCGATGAGCGGGACCGGCCGGGGGTACGTCACGGGCGCTGCCTCCGCAGCCGGGCGGGGGCCCGGCGGGCCCAGGCCTCGTCCAGCAGGTCGGCGACGACGGCCGGGTCGGTCGCGGCCAGGTCGACCTGCACGCCCGAGAGCCGCTTCCCCCACCACAGCAGCGAGACCGCACCCCCCTCGGCCGCGCGCGCCTCCGACTCCCCGACCACGACGTTGAGGATGCCCGGTGCCCACAGCGTGGCGAGCACGGCGGTCCCCAACCGGAAGGACGGGCGGCCGTGGTGGTCGGCCTCGGTGACCTCCGGCAGCGCCAGCGCCAGCGCGCGGACCTCCTCCTCGGTCATCGTCACGGCCTCCCGGCAGTCCGGGGCGGGGGGGGGGGGGGGGGGGGGGGGGGGGGGGGGGGGGGGGGGGGGGGGGGGGGGCGGGGGGGGGGGGGGCGCGGGGCGGGGGGACTGGCCGGGCCCCCGCGGGGTCTCCGAACGCACCCCGATGC